>JBDTAX010000187.1:0-16264 GCA_039924425.1 Pseudonocardiaceae bacterium | reverse complement strand
AGGCCCGCGTCATCACACCCGGCGATCACCGAACGCCACTGGTCGAGACCGGCGACCATCGCCTGCCTCGGATCCACCAGCGTCTGCAACACACCACCATTGTTGCCTACACCCCTGACAATTTCGGCGATGTGAGCGGGAGACGCGTGCTCGCCGTTCGCGCGCGCTAAGCTGCCGAGGTGGGTGCGGCATGATCGATCAGCGTTACAGCATGGCGGCCAGGTGTCCCCGCTGTGACCACCGGGCCATTCTGTCGCTGGCGGCGGCCAATCGCTTGGTGTCGGCCTCCGGGCATCTGCTGGAGTGCTTCCGGTGTCCGGCCGGACACGGCTGGCACGTGCGGTATCCGGGCATTGATGGCGGCGCCAAGGCGCACCGGCGGGGATGGCGCTAGGCGCCCGGCGCGGATGGCGCTAGGCGCCCAGCGCGGCGTGGCTGTCGGTCGCGTGGGCTGTAGTCCACGGCGCTGTAGCGCCCCAGCCGTTCCAGGTGGTGGGTGCTGCGGACTTGGCGGACGGTGCCGCTGCGGGCGCGCATCACCAGTGATTCGGTGATGGCGCGGTTGGCTCCGTAGCGCACTCCGCGCAGCAATTCGCCGTCGGTGATCCCGGTCATGACGAAGAACGCGTCCTCGCCGTTGACCAGGTCCTCGACCGTGAGTACCCGGTCGAGGTCGAGCTCGGCTTCCTCGGCGCGCCGTTGCTCCTCGTCGCTGCGGGGGTGCAGCCTGCCTTGCAGCACGCCGCCGAGGCACTGGATCGCGCAGGCGGTGATCACGCCCTCCGGGGTGCCACCGATCCCGAGCAGCAGGTCCACACCCGAGTCAGGAGTCGCGGCCAGCACCGCCGCGGCGACGTCGCCCGTCGGTGATGAACTTGATCCTGGCGCCAGAGCGGATCACCTGGAGCGCCAGCTTGTCATGCCGCTGCCGGTCGAGCATGCAGATCGTGATGTCCGCTGGCGCGCATCCCTTGGCACGGGCCAGCGCGGCGATGTTCTCTTCGGGGGATTGCCGGATGTCGACCACACCGACGGCGTCGGGGCCGGCGACGAGCTTGTCCATGTAGTACACGGCGGACGGGTCGTACATGGCTCCTCGGGGTGCGACCGCGAGTACCGATACCGCGTTGCCCATGCCTTTGGAAGTGAGCGTGGTGCCATCGACCGGATCGACCGCGACATCACACGGTGTCCCAGTTCCGGAACCGACCCGTTCGCCGTACCAACAAGCTGCGAACACCACCCCACCCCCACCTCCCTCGCCCGGAGGATTCCCAGGGTGAACACCGGCGTTGAGCGAGCTGAGCGTGGTTATCCAGCGCGGGAAACCCCGTTGAGCCCGCTGAATGCACGGGGAATCGGGGGTGGGGAAAGATGTGCGGAATGTTGCGGTTGGGGGAGTCGCGCGCGGCGTTGCTGGTGCTGGCCAAGGCGCCGGTGCCGGGGCAGGTGAAGACCCGGCTGTGCCCGCCAGCTACCAGCGCCCAGGCCGCTCGGATCGCCGCGGCGGCATTTCTGGACACACTGGACGCGGTGCTGGCGGTCCCGTACGTGACGCCCATGGTGGCGCTGACCGGTGATCTCACCCAGGCGGTGGACGCCGCCGCGCTGACCACTCGGTTGCGGTCCGTGACGGTGGTGACGCAACGTGGACTGACGTTGGGTCAGCGGATCGCCGCCGCGTACGCCGACACCGCCGAGGTGGTCGGTCACCGGCCGGTGTTGCAGCTCGGGATGGACACCCCACAGGTCGACGTGACACTGCTCGGCAAGTGTCTCGACCTGCTCGACGCGGACGGCGTGGACGCCGCACTCGGGTTGGCGACCGACGGTGGCTGGTGGGGCCTGGGCTTGCGGCGGCCCGAGTTGGCCGAGCTGATCGCTGACATTCCGACCTCGCGTCCGGACACCGGGTCGCGGACGCTGGCCGCGCTGCGGGCCTCCGGCGCCCGGGTGGTCGCGCTGCCCGAGTTGTCGGATGTGGACACCTGGCGGGACGCCACCGCGGTGGCCGCTGAGGTACCCGATGGCCGGTTCGCCGCTGAGGTCGCCGCAGTCGCCGAGTTAGCCCCGCTGGAAGGCAGCCGGTGATCGCCGACCGGCTGCGCGGGCACGCGGGTCGGCAAGCGGGTCACGGCACGCACAACACCTCACCGTGAATGACGGCGTACCACCCGTCTTTTTGCGCGGCCCAGTGACGCCAGGCGAGTGCGATGTCCTCGAGGTCTTCGCGGGTGGCGAGGTTGCGGTCCACCGCTTGCGCCCCGAACGCGGAGCTGGTGACGCGATCCGCCCACAGGCCGCCCCACCAGGCGCGTTCCTCCGGCGTGGCGAAGCACCAGGTGCTCGCCGAGCTGGTGATCTGGCTGAACCTGGCTGCCTGGGCCCAGGAGAGCAGATGGCGTCCCGCGTCGGGCTCGGCCAGATTGGCGCGGGCGACCCGATGATACAGCTTCAGAAAGCGGTCCAGGTCGGCGTGCGGCGGGTACCAGGCCATGGTCTGCATGTCCGCGTCTCGGGTGGCGACGATCCCACCTGGTGTGCACACCCGTCGCATCTCGCGCAGCGCCGCGACTGGCTCCGAAAGGTGCTGCAGAACCTGGTGGGCGTGCACCACATCGAACGCATCATCCGGAAAGTCCAGGTGGTACACGTCGGCCACCGTGAAGGAGACGTTGTGCACATCCTGGCGCGCCGCCGCGGCACGGGCCTCCCCGAGCGGCGCGGGATCGTTGTCGATGCCCAGCACACCACCGGGCGCCACCCGTGCGGCCAGGTCAACGGTGATGGTGCCCGGGCCGCAGCCGATGTCCAGCACCCGCTGGCCGGGTCGCAAGTGGGGGATGAGGTACGCGGCGGAGTTGGCCACCGTCCGCCAGCGGTGTGACCGCAGCACGCTGTCGTGGTGGCCGTGGGTGTAGATGTCTCGCTGATCGGGCACCTGTGGAGCCTGCCAGACAACCGCCCGTCAGGCTGGTCGTCCGCTGAGTCGCAGGTCACATGGCGAGTGGTGAAATATTACCATTAGTAAATAAATATCACTCTTAAGAGATACTTGTTAAGCTATTTGGGTGAAGTACAGTGTTGACTGTCTGAGAAAAGTCCTACCTTCGGTACCTATGAGCACCACTTCTGAGTGGTTGGGCGTCCTGGGTCGGGAGCGGGCCCGGCCCGCACGGGTGCGGGAGTGGCCGCACGCGTGGTGGCTGGCTGTGGGGACGGTGTGTTTCGGCGCGTTCATGGGTCAGCTCGATGCGAGCATCGTCACCTTGACCTACCGGTCGTTGCGGGTGCAGTTCCACTCGTCGCTGGCTGGGGTGCAGTGGGTGTCACTGTCTTATCTGCTGGCCCTGACCGCGTTGTTGATTCCGGTCGGGCGCCTGGCGGACATCCATGGCCGCAAGCTGACTTATTTGTACGGTTTTGTGGTGTTCACCGCCACCTCGGCGGTGTGTGGTGTAGCGCCGTCGTTGGGGGTGCTGATCGGTGCCCGGGTGGTGCAGGCATTCGGCGCGGCGATGTTGCAGGCCAACAGCGTCGCGCTGGTCGTGACCAGTGCTCCCGCGAATCGGATGCGGGCCGCGTTGGGGATCCAGGCTGGTGCGCAGGCCATCGGCCTGGCGTTGGGGCCCACCATTGGTGGGCTGCTGGTGTCCACCGTGGGATGGCGGTGGGTGTTCGGCATCAACATCCCGGTGGGTGTCCTGGGTGTCGTCGCCGGGATCTACCTGCTGCCGCGTACCCAGCGCCGGGCTCCCGCCGCGGGGTTGGACCGCTCCGGGCTGCTGTTGCTGGCCACCGCGACCACGAGCCTGCTGCTCGGGATGTCGGTCGCCTCGGGATTGTCGCTGCCCGGTTGGGTCGCCATCGTGCTGCTAGGTCTGTCGGGCGCGGCGATGGTCGGGTTCGTCCTGCGCCAACGCCGGGCCGCCGCTCCGCTGGTCCAGCTCGCCCTGTTCCGCTCCCGCGCGGTGAGCGCGGGCTTGCTCGGTGCCCTCTGCGGCTACCTCGTGCTGTTCGGGCCGCTCGTGCTGATCCCGGTCGTCCTGACTGACGGCGGTTCCTCCGAGCTGCACGCCGGGTTGGTGCTCACCGCCCTGCCCGCGGGGTTCGCGCTGGCCGCGGTCGGGGTCGAGCGGCTGTTGCCACACTCCTTGAGCGACCGGGGCCGGGCCGCTCTCGGCGCCGCGGTGAGCATTGTCGCCCTCGCCGGACTGCTCGCCACCCCGCTGACCACGTCGCTGAGCACGGGCTGGTTGGTGGCGCTGCTCGCCCTGCTCGGTGTCGGGCTGGGCACCTTCACCCCAGCGAACAACACCCTGGTCATGGGGGCCATCCCGACCCGGTCCGCCGCCACCGGCGGCGGGCTGGTCAGCATGACCCGCAGCCTGGGCACCGCCCTGGGTGTCGCGCTGGTCACCCTCGCGCTCAGCCTCGGTGTTAGCGGGCACCACGTTCTCGACGGCCCGCGGGCCGCGGTCCTCATCCTGGCCGCCGCAGCGGCGGCGACTCTGCTCTCGGCCTGGCTCACCCCCGCGGCGAGTTCCGCGTCCAGCGGCGGCGGCAAGGCCGGTCCGCCAGACCTCGGTCTGTGACTTTCCGCACTGCTCGCACCTAACCGCTCATCTCAATCAGTGCTCCGGTCGGCGTTTTCAGCGGCACAACGGCCACAGCTGCCTCTCCCGTCATACAGGCCAATCCTGTGAAGATTACAGTCCGGGCTTGGTTACACAAAGTGACTAGGCTGACGGAAGGCAGGGTATTCTCTCGATGCAGTTTCCCCTCGTGGTGGCGGGGTTGACGGTCGGCTTCCTGGTCGGCCTCATCGGCATGGGCGGCGGTGCGGTGCTCACCCCGCTGCTGGTGCTGCTGTTCCGGATCTCGCCGTTGGCCGCGATCTCCAGCGACCTGCTCACCTCCCTGGTCATGATGCCCGTGGGCGCGGCCGTGCACCTGCGCCACGGCACGGTGAACTGGCGGCTCGTCCGCTGGCTGGCGCTGGGCTCGGTGCCCGCCGCGGTCTCGGGCTCCGTGCTCATCGGCTCGATCGGGCACGTCCCTGGCGTGCAGGCCGACCTGAGGCTGGCCATCGGCGTCGCCCTGTGCACCTCGGTGGCGATGACGCTGCTGCGGCAGGTACTCGACCGCCGGAGCACGGGGGAGCAGGACCACGAGCCGCTGGTCGTGCGACCGCTGCGCACTGTCGCGATCGGCGTGGTCGGCGGTTTCGCCGTCGGCATGACCTCCGTCGGCGGAGGCTCGCTGATCATCGCGCTGCTGCTCATCGCCTACCCGAGGAAGCTGCGCGCGGTGACGCTGGCCGGTACCGGCATCGTGCAGGCGATCCCGCTGGTGGCCGCCGCCACCGTTGGGCATCTCCTTTACGGCGACGTGCACCTGGCTGTCATCACCTCACTGCTGGTCGGCGCGCTGCCCGGTGTCTACCTCGGCGCCTGGCTGTCCACTCGGGGCCCCTCCGCCGTGATCCGCCCGTTGATCGTCGGGGTCCTGCTCGCCTCGGGACTGACGCTGCTGGAGGTGCCCACCGCGCTGGTACTCCTCGCGGCGGTCGCCGGACTGGCCACGACGGTCTTCCTGCGCGCGCCGCAACCGGCGCCGGTGGCCCGGGAGCTCGAGCCAGTGGATGCCGAATAGCCAGATGCCCTATAAGGTGACGCCGTCGAGGTAGGCGCGGGCTTGCAGGGTGTACAGCTCCGCGTAGCCGCCGTCGTGAGCCATCAGCTCCTCGTGGGTGCCCTGTTCGGTGATGCGGCCGTGGTCCAGGACGATGATCTGGTCGGCGTGGCGGATGTTGGCCAGCCGGTGGGTGATCAGCACCGTGGTTCGGGTCGCTGCCGGGCACTGTTCGTTGCGTGGCGTGCGGCGCAGTGCCTGCAGCGAGTGGAAGACGGCGTGCTCGGCTTTCGCGTCCATCGCGGCGGTGGGTTCATCGGCGATGAGCAGGGGCGCGTCCCGGTACAGGCCGCGTGCCACGCTGATCCGCTGCCACTGCCCACCGGAGAGGTCGCACCCGTTTTGGAATTCCCGGGACAGCACGCTGTCCCACCCCTGGGTGAGTTCGGCGACGACGGTGTCGACGCCGGAGTGGGCCGCCGCCGCGGCGAGCAGGCCCCCGTCGGGATCGGGACGTTCCCACCGGCCGATGCGGACGTTGTTCGCGGCGGTCATCGGCCATCCCACGGGGTTCTGCAGCACGACGGCGAGCGCGGAGTGCAGCTCACGCTGGTCGACCTGGGCGATGTCGACCCCGTCCCAGGTCACCCGGCCCTGATCGGGCAGGTATAAGCCGGTGATCACTTTGGCGAGGGTGGACTTGCCCGAGCCGTTCTCCCCGACCAGGGCGATGACCTGCCCACGCCGGATCGTCACGCTGACCCGGTCCAGGGCGGGATCGTCTTTACCGGGGTAGGTGAACGACACGCCCTGGACCTCGATGAGCGCCGGATCACGCGGGAGCCGCGCCGCGCCAGCGGGCCGGTGGTAGCCGCGGGCGGCGGTGAGGCAGTTGGTCAGCATGTCGAGGTAGAAGCTGTGCTCATACAGGCGGTTGGCGGCGAACACGGTGTTCGACGTCGCGGTGCTCGCGGTGCGCATCGCGACCGCCGCCACCCCGGCCAACGCCAGTGGCATCGCCGCGTTGTGCAGCAACAGCCCGAGCACGCCGTAGGCAAGTGCGGTGCCGATGCCCGCCAGAGCTCGCCCCACCAACCGGATGCCGGTCTTGCGGCGCTCCACCGTCACGGCCTCCTCGGTGAGTTGGGAGCCGATCCGCCGGTGCTCGCCGAGCAGGGTGTCCTGCGTGGTGAAGGCCCGGACCTCAGCCGCCTCGGCCCGGCCGGTGATCAGCTCGCTGGTGATCCGCAACCGACGCCGGCGTGAGATCATCCGCACGAACGACTCGTAGGACAGTTTCGCGCCCAGCAGGCTGGCCCACCCGTGCGGCGCTGCGGCCAGCACCACCACCGGCGCCAACACCGGGTTGAGAAACCCCGTGGTGACGATCGCGGCCGCGAGCGAGATCACCGCGCTGAGCAGGTTCCCGGCATCGGTCACCGCCCGCCCGACGCTCTCCACGCCCTGCATCGACGCCCGGTTCACCAACTCCACGAAATCCGCGTCGTCGAAGGCGACCAGCTCCACCCCGATCACGGCCGCGTGCAGCTCATCCTGGGCGCGCAGCTCCACCCGCGGGGCCAGCATCCCACCCACCGCACCGATCGCCGCCTCCAGCAGTCCCCGGACCGCGTAGGTGGCCATCACCAGCGCCAGCGCCGGGAGTGCGGCCACCACCCGTTGCGGGGTGGGGCCTTGGGCCAGCAGCTGGCTGAACACGTTCGCGGTGGCCAGCAACCCGAACGCGGTCGTGCACCCCGAGACCAGTTCGACAGCGGCGGCGAGCAGCGTCAACCGCGGCGAGGTCCGCCACGCCAGGCGCAGCAACGACCCCAGCGCCACCGGTGCTGTGCGCAGCATCCGGCCCGTGCCTGAGCCGGCCATCTCCTCGTACACCCGCGCCCAGGACGGGGTCTGGACATCCTCGACCCCGATCAGCGGCTCGCCCCCGTCAGGCGAACTCACGCCAGCGGGACGCCGCAACCCCATGTCACACACCCTCCCGGGAACGCGCGATCACCCTCGCAGTCGTCCACACGGACGCTACCGCGCCATCCTGGGAGCGACGACGAAGTTTTCAGCCCGGGAGCAGCGCGAATCCTTCTTTCGCGGCCGCTGTACGCAGCGCACTGTCGAAGACCGCGATCGTGCGGCAGCCCGGTATGGCGGCCGCGGCGGCTTTCGCGCTGGCGAGCTGCACAGCGTCGTAGGCGCGCAGGCCGTGCACCCCGGCCAGGGTGGCGGCGGCATCGAGCACGGTGGTGGTCGCGGCGACCACACCGAAGCGAGGCGCTTCCCGCGCGGATCCGTGATAGTCGGCTTCGAAGGCGGCGACGAGGACGGCGGCGTCCACCGGGTCGAGCTCACCCATCCGGTGCTTGCGCCAGATCGCTGCCGGCACCTCCACCCTGGCCAACGCCGACACGACGAGACTGCCCAACCCGCGTACCACCTGGTGGTCCTGCTCGTCGGCGTAGAGCTTCACCAGGGCGGAGGAGTCGGCGAAGACGATCACTCTCGGCTGTCTCGGACCAGGTCCGAGAGCTGGTGACCTTGCCCGGCCCGGTGTCGCGCGCCAGCCAGGTCATACTCGGCCGGTCTGGGCCGGGGCGGCCCGACTGGCGCGAGCAGGCCAGCGGCGGCCAGCCGCTCGCGGACCCGGAGCGACTCGTCGTCGGTGAGTTCCGGGTCGGTGGCGGCGTCGAGCACCCGGGTCACGAACTCGTTGATGCTGCTGCCGCGCTGGTCGGCGGCGCGGCGCACCCGGTCGAGGAGTTCGTCGGAAGCACGCCAGGTCACCTGTGCCATGCCTGCATGCTAGCAGGCATGGCACCACCAGAATGGCCTCCGGGCCGCGCCCGGTAGCGTGAGCCGGTGACCGATGGGGCGTACCGATGCGTGGCCCATGCCATCGCGGGCGTGTTTCGAGCGCTGGACCTGCGAATCGACGTCGTCGGGCAGGAACACATCCCGGCCACCGGGGGCGGTGTGGTGGCGATGAACCACATCGGGTATCTCGACTTCGCGCTCGCTGCCCTGCCGTTCTGGCGGGAGCAGGGCCGGCTGGTGCGTTTCATGGCCAAGCAGGAGGTGTTTGCGCATCGGGCATCGGGGCCCCTGATGCGCGCGATGCACCACATCCCGGTCGACCGCGCGGCGGGGGCACAAGCCTTCCGGGCCGCGGTCGAGGCGCTGCGGGCGGGCGAGCTGGTGGGGGTCTTCCCCGAAGCGACGATCAGCAGCAGCTTCTGCCTGAAGGAGTTTAAGTCCGGCGCTACCCGGATGGCGCGAGCCGCGGGCGTGCCACTGATCCCGATGGCGCTGTGGGGCAGCCAGCGGGTGTGGACCAAGGGCCGCAAGCCTACGATCCGCGCCGCGCGGCACATCCCGATTGGCATGACCATTGGGGCGCCGCTGCGGCCCGAACGTGGGCCAGCGGCTGATGCCGCGCTGTTCGAGGTGCTGAGCGGCCTGCTCGAGACGACCCGCGCGCGCTACCCGGACGGGCCAGGCGACGATCCCTGGTGGGTGCCCGTGCACCTGGGTGGTACCGCGCCGACGCTGCAGCGGGCCGCCGAGCTGGAGGAGATTCGGCGGTCAGCTCGGCGCCGGGAGCCTTCGGGCTGACCGCTCCTGGCGCTCCTGGACTGTGGCGCGCCGTTCGGTGAACTTGCTGGCCTGCCCGTCGAGCCGGGTGAGGAACGCGGCCAGCTCGATACGGGCCCGCTCGCCCGGCGCGTCGAGGTTTTCCAGGTCGAACACGCCCCACTGGCGCAGCAGTGGCCAGATCACCTCGTCGTGGTGGATGCGCTGGTCGTAGATGCCGGCCCAGGCGATCTGCGTGGCCTTGCGGGCGAAGCCGGGGATGACGATGCCTGGCATCTGGAAGTTGACGACCTCGTCGGTGATCGCGCGCAGGGTGGGGCCGGGGGAGACCTCGAGGGCGGCCTTGACGAGGTTGCGGTAGAAGACCATGTGCAGGTTCTCGTCGGTGGAAATTCGGGTGAGAAGCCGTTCGGCGACGGGGTCGCCCGCATGGCGGCCGGTGTTGCGATGGGAGATCCGGGTGGCGAGTTCTTGGAACGACACGTAGGCCAAAACCCGCAGCAGCGGCGCGTCCTGGGTGTCGTAGCCGGTTTGCATGACCTGCATTCGGGCCCGCTCCAGCTCCACCGGGTCGACCCCGCGGGTGACGAGGAGGTAGTCGCGGATGCAGTACGCGTGTCGGCCTTCCTCGGCGGTCCAGCGGTGCACCCAGGTGCCCCAGGCGCCGTCGCGCCCGAACGCGCGCTCGATCTCCCGGTGATAGCTGGGCAGGTTGTCCTCAGTGAGGAGGTTGACCTCCAGCGCGGTCCGGGCGATCGGCGACAACCGGGACTGCTCGGGGTGCCAGGGTTGGCCGTCGGGGCCGGCGTAGTCACGGCCCAGACTCCACGGGACGTACTCGTGCGGCATCCACTCCTTGGCCGCGGCCAGGTGCCGGTGCAGATTCTCGGTGACCACCGGCTCGAGGTCGCGCAGGAGCCGGACGGTGTCCGAGGGCGTCGTCATTGAGATCCTCAGCGGCAGATCGGAGCGGTCCTAGCGACACCACCGTATCGCGCCGAGCGGGGTTGCCCGGTGCGTGGTCGAGCCAGCGCGGGCCAAACCGGTAAAGTCATGATCACCATGAAAAAACTCATCAACGATCCCGCCGATGTCGTCGCCGAGGCGCTGCTCGGGATGGCCGCCGCCCACCCCGAACTGCGCGTCGACCAGCAGCACAAAATTGTGTATCGGGCGGGCTCCCCGGTGTCGGGGAAGGTCGGGCTGGTGTCCGGGGGAGGTGCTGGCCACGAGCCACTGCACGCCGGGTTCGTGGGGGTGGGGATGCTCGACGCGGCCTGCGTCGGCGAGGTGTTCACCTCGCCGGTACCCGATCAGATTCTCCAGGCGAGCAGGACCGTCGATGCGGGGGCCGGCGTGCTGCACATCGTCAAGAACTACTCCGGCGATGTGCTGAACTTCGAGATCGCCGCTGAGCTCGCGGCCGACTCGGGGCTCGCGGTCACCTCGGTCGTCATTGCTGACGACGTGGCGGGGCGGCGGGGGGTCGGTCTCACGGTTCTGGTGGAGAAGATCGCTGGTGCGGCGGCCGAGCGGGGCGGCAGCCGCACCGAGGTCGCCGAGCTCGCCCGGCGGGTGAACGCCGGTGGCCGGAGCATGGGAGTCGCCCTGACTTCGGGCACGGTGCCCGCGCTCGGCCGTCCGACCTTCGAGTTGCCGGAAACCGATATGGAAATCGGTGTCGGCATCCATGGTGAGCCGGGCTGGGAACGGGTGCCGCTCGCACCCGCCGCGCGCGTGGCCGAGTACCTGCTCGACCCGATCCTCACTGACCTCGACTTCACCGGCGGCGATGGTGTGATCGCCTTTGTCAACGGGCTGGGTGGCACTCCGCTGATCGAGCTTTACCTGATGTACCACGAGGTAGCGGGTATCCTCGAACGAACGGGGGTACGGATCGCGCGCTCGCTGGTCGGCTCTTACATCACCAGCTTGGAGATGGCCGGGTGCTCGGTCACCCTGCTCCGGGCCGACGCTGATCTGCTGCGATTGTGGGACGCGCCGGTGGGCACCCCGGCCCTGCGTTGGGGTTGCTAGGCATGAGCGAGTTGGTCGACGCGGCGTCGCTGGCCCGGTGGATTCGAGAATTCCGCCGTGCCATCGCGGCGAACCGGGACCTCCTCACTCGGCTCGATTCAGCGATTGGCGACGGTGACCACGGCATCAACCTGGACCGCGGGTTCGCGGTGGTGGTCGCGGCGCTGGACGCTCAGCCTGCTGAGCACGCCTCGGAGCTGCTCAGGGACGTCGCCACGGCTGTCATGAGCGCGGTGGGTGGTGCCAGCGGCGCGTTGTACGGCACCTTCTTCCTACGCATGGCGACCGCGGCGGGGCAGCAGCGCTCGCTTGCGGCCCTGGAGTTCGCTCGGGCCTTGCGGGCTGGGCTGGACGGAGTGTGCCAGCGGGGCAAGGTGGCAGCGGGGGACAAGACGATGGTCGACGCGCTGGCTCCCGCCATTGATGCGCTGGACGCCGCGCTGGCCGGCGGCGCCGGGTTGGGTGCGGCCCTGAGTAGCGCGGTCGCCGCCGCCGAGGCTGGTCGCGACGCGACCGCGCTGCGGCCCGCCCGCAGCGGCCGCGCGAGCTTCCTCGGCGAGCGCAGCGTCGGCCACCCAGATCCCGGCGCGACGTCGGCCGCGCTGCTCATCGCGGCGGCCGCCACGGTATTCGACGACTGACCGGGTTCGCGGACTGATCTGGACGAGCGTGGTGCTCGGTTTCCCGCTGAGTTACCGCCATCGGGTGCGTATCCAGAACGTCACTGCCTCGTTGCGGTAAGTGATCCACAGTGGCAAAAGGCGTCTGCACCTGCATTGGCCTGGGCGCCGTCAGTCCTGAACTGTCACGAAGTCGAGCTGTAGCTAGCAGTCATGCGCGGTCTGTGCGCCGCGTCAACTGGGGGGCGCAATGATGAAACTTCCGTTCCGAACCGACCGCCAAACGGGGCAGCGGCGCCGTCACGCTCGTACCCCGCAGCCAACTGCCGCGCTGACGGCGACATTGCCGGTGCCGGGTGGCGCGGTGCCGGTGTGGTGGGTCGCTTCCGCGCTGGCGCTGTCACTGACGGTGATCACCGTAACCGAAAGCGGGCACGGCGGCCCGCTGTTGGCCACCGCCCGGGTGGTGCGGGGCACCGTCACCTCGACGGTGACTGGTACCGGTTCGCTGCACGCCATCACCGAGCAGAAGTTGGGCTTCCCGGCGGGCGGGCGGCTGACCGAGCTCGACGTGTCCGTGGGTGATCGGGTGACGCCGGGCGAGATTCTCGCCAAGGTCGACAACACCGCGCAACAGGTGCTGTTGCGCAAGACCAAGGACGAGGTCGTCAAGCAGCAGGCCGTGCTCGCTCAGATCAAGGCCAGCAACCAGGCCGAAGGCTCCGTCGCCGAACTCAATCGGTATCGGGATCTGCTCGACGCGGCGCAGAACGCGACTGCTCAGACTGACCGGTTCGACTCTGGGACGATAGGCCAGGATCTGCGTGAGCTCGAGTTCGACAGGGGGGATCTCGCGCGCAACCTGAGGCAACTCCAGATCGATCAGCGGCAATGCGACAATTCCGGCGGCCTGCTAGGGCTGGTGACGCCCAGCACATACGCCGCACCGTCGCCACCTACGCCGGGGTCGCCCGCAGCCGGGACGCCGCCCGCAGCCGGGACGCCGCCGGGAGCGGGGGCGTTGACCCCAGGACAAGCAGGCCCAAACCCCCCCGCTAGCACCACCACCGGGATCACCGGGGCCAATGTGACCGCGTGTCAGGATGCCGAGAACAGGCGGGATCTCGTTGCCGACGCGCAGCGCCGCATTATTCAAGACGAGGCTGCCATTGATGCGGCCCAAAAGAAGCGGGACCTCGACCGTTCCATACAACAGTCCGTGATCGATGGGGCCAGGCTGAACGTCACTATCGCCGAGAACAGGGCTGGCCTCGCGTCGACCGACCGGCGCTACAACATCGAGGAAGAACAGCAAGTCGTTGACCAGGCGGAGGCTGACGTGGTGACCGCGCAGCACGCTTTTGACGCCACGATCATGCATTCTTCGTTCTCGGGCATAGTCGATCGCATCTACGGCAGCGTGGGTCAGGTTGTGAACGCCTCGTACAACACGGCGTCGCCAGCCTCAGCACGCCAACCCAGCCCACGTCCAGCTGACGCTGGCGCCTTCATTGTGCTGAAAAATGTCAAGACTTTCCAGATGGTGCTTCCGTTCAGCCAAGCTGACGTCGCCGGGATGCAGCCAAACCAGGCCGCCGAGGTGAGTTTCGACGGCATTGCGGGCCTGAGCCGCGAAGGGATCGTCACCTCGATCGATCCAGCCCAGCCCGCCATGGGTGCAGCCACCACCTACCTCGTGACAGTGGTCCTCACCGAGCTCGACCCCAGCCTGAAGGACGGGATGACCGCCCAGGCTCACCTCGTCATCAACGCGATCGACAACGTGCTCGTCGTACCGACCTCGGCTGTCCACCGGCACGGCCGGACCAACACGGTCTCCGTCCTCCAGTCCGACGGTACGCAGCGTGATGTCCCCGTCGAGCTCGGCGAGGCCGGCAAGGAAACCACCCACGTGGTGTCCGGACTCCGAGAAGGCGCCCAGGTGGTACTGCCCCGGGGGTGACCCTGCGGTCTGTTCGGCGGTTGATCGTGGTTTGTGTGCCAGAAACGACACGGATTGTCGCTTACGGCACACAAACCACGACATGACCTGGTCAGCCCGCTAACCCGCAGTGCGACTCATCGCCACGGAGCCCTGATCGCCGGTCCCCGCGCCCCGGTTAGCATGCGCGGATAGCGACTCTGCTACTGGACGGTGTGCGCCTGCTGCGCACCTTGCGCGGCCAGGGCGGGAAGATCGGGCGCATCGCCTGGTCGCCGGACGGGCGCCTGCTCGCGACACCGTCAACGGATGGCACGGTCCGCATCTGGGACACCGATTCCGGCGCGTGTCTGCGTACTATCCGCAGCCAGCACGGGTCCATGTTCGCTGCGGCTTTTGATCCGGATGGGCGCACCCTCGCCACCGGGGGCAGCGGTGGTACAAGTCTGTGGGACGCCTACAGTGGAAGGCTGTGGAACCGGCTCGCCAGCGTTGCCTGCTACGCCGTCGCGTTCAGCCCGCATAACGGCATCTTGGCGGACACGAACGAGCGGGGCACCGTCACCCTGTGGGAAGTGTCCACCGGCACCGCGCTATGCCGGATGGACCGGCACCACAGCATAATTCACAATGTGGCCTTCGCTGTTGAGGGTGACATGTTCGCAACGGGAGACGACATCGACCTGACAGTCGGGTTGTGGGCGATCCCAAGCGGACAGCGCCTCCGCGCGCTCGACGGTCACTCGGAGAAGGTCCCGTCTGTCGCCTTCCATCCGGGAGGTAGGATTCTGGCCAGTGCGAGTTTGGATCGCACCATCAGATTGTGGGACGTGGCCACGGGCGACACCGCCTCGATTCTTGAGGGCCACACCGACGCGGTGCTGGACCTTTCGTTTTCCGGTGATGGTCGGGTGCTCGCGTCGCATGGTGCTGACGACACCGTGCGACTCTGGGAGACCGAGAGCGGACGCTGCCAGGTAATCTTGCCCGCGTTCGTTTCGAACAATCGGTTGCTAGGCGTCGCGTTCCACCCACATCTGCCGATCTTGGCGGCAGTCGGGTCAGCCAGCGAGTTCGGTGGCAATTCCGTCGTGCGCCTGTGGGAGCTTGATGTCGATCGCTTGCTCACGAATTCCGCGACACCCAGTGTCAGTTACGCGACAGCGAAGATTGTGCTCGTTGGTGAGTCGGGGGTGGGCAAGACGGGGCTGGGGTGGCGGCTTGCGCACGGCGAGTTCGTGGAGCACGCCTCGACGCACGGGCAGCAGTTCTGGCTGCTCGACGAACTCGGCGGCACCGGAGCGGACGGCACCAAGCGCGAGGCCATCCTGTGGGACCTCGCCGGGCAGCCCGACTACCGGCTGATCCATGCGCTGTACCTGGATGACGCCGACCTGGCCCTCGTGTTGTTCGACCCGACGCGCGATGACGACCCGCTGCGCGGCGTCGAGTACTGGCTGCGTCAGCTCGGGCGAGAGCGTCCGATCATTCTGGTCGCGGCCCGCGGCGATCGCGGTGCGCCGCGACTGACCACTGAGGAGATCGAGGCGTTCTGCGCCGAGCGCGGCATTGCCGGGTACGTGGTCACCAGCGCGCTACGGGGCGATGGTCTGGACGAGCTGGTCGGACGGATGCGCGCGGCGATCCGCTGGGACGAGCGGCCAACGACGGTTACCACGCAGACTTTCAAGCTCCTTAAGAATTACGTACTGGAAATCAAGGAGGCACGCAGCCCGGAGAAGGCGATCCTCAGTCTTCCCGAAATCCGGGCTTGCCTGGAGCGGGAGTACCACGCCGCCGAGTTCACCGACGAAGAACTACTGACGGCGGTGCGGCATTTGTCGAACCATGGTTATGTCGCGCAGCTGCGCACCTCACGCGGCGAGTCGCGGATCCTGCTCGCGCCAGTGCTGTTGAATAATCTCGCCGCGTCGATGGTCCTGGAGGCGCGGCGCAATCCACAAGGTTTGGGTGCGCTGGAGGAGCGGCAGGTGCTCACCGGCGGGTACCATTTCCCGGAGCTTGAGCAGCTTTCAGCCGAGGAGCGCGAGGTGCTGCTCGACTCGGCCGTCGCGATGTTCCTGGAACACTCGGTTTGCTTCCGTGAGACCGATCCGCTCACCACGCGCTCCTATCTGGTTTTTCCGGAGCTCATCAATCTCAAGAAACCGGTGGTCGCCGACGAGCAACCCCTCGAAGACGGTGTCGCGTACACGGTGAGCGGCGCGGTGGAGAACGTCTACGCCTCGCTGGTGGTGCTGCTCGGGTACACCAGCACCTTCACCCGGACCAACCAGTGGCGCGACCACGCCCGTTACGTCGTGGGCGACGGCCTGGTGTGCGGCCTGCGCAAAGAAGCCGAGCGCGAGGGCGAGCTGGACTTCGTGCTCTCCTTCGCCACCGGCGTGGGGACGCCGATCCGGAC
>JBDTAX010000186.1:0-35989 GCA_039924425.1 Pseudonocardiaceae bacterium | reverse complement strand
ATCGAGATGCAGGCTAACGGCCTGGTCCTTGTAATCCTGGGTGAAGCGTCGGCGTGTCGCCACGCAATTTCCTCCGCTGGCAATCAGCGGCAGTCACGACCGGGTGTCTACAAGATCGGGTACGGTCCAAAACACCACCAACATCCGCAGCGCCGCGTCCACCGGCACCTTCGCCTGAGACGCACCAGCCAAGTCGTAAACCAGAGCCACATCGCCACGGGCAGCCAACGGCACCCCGTCGACATGGGCCAGCTCCCACGGCCGGAACGCCAGAAACTCCGCCCCGTCCGGCACCTGCACCCGCACGGTCACCGGCGCCGCGCTCACTATCGCTCGGCCGATCCGCTCGCCCAGCGCCACCGACCCGATCCACGCCCCGATTCGACTCAGCAGCTCCGCCTCGCTGGCCACCCGACGGTCCGGATCGGCCCGCCACCGCAGGAACCGGTACAGCTCCGCGAACGCCTCCACCTCGGCCGACTCCGGATCCAGCTCCACGCGGTGATCGGCCAGCGGCGTCCCCGAGGACTCATCAACCAGCAACCACCGCCACCGGTGGTGCCCGGCCACCTGCACCGCCCGCAACACCAACCCCACCGAAACTCCTGATCAGTCGGTTGCCTTGGGATGCCCGGTTCCCGCGTAGGTGAGCCACACCGTGCGTGTGGCATCGTCAATGAGGTACCAGATCCGTCCGCCGCCGGTCACCTCGTATTGCCACTGGTCCAAGATCCGACCCCGGTAGGCGCGCGTCGCCAGAGCGTGCTTGAAATGTCATACTCGCCCGCTCTGGGCGGTGGCGCGGCCCGATCTCCCCGTTTGGGGCTCACGCCACGCTCTCCGGCGCTCCCGGGCTCGGGACCGGACCGCCGTCATCGCCGAGCTCGCGTGTTGCCGCGGTATGCAGCAGGGGATCGGCGTAGATCTCGGCCGTGTGCCGCCACTCAACCAGCAGTTGCGAGACCGGCCACAGGTTGTCGATCGACACCGCAGCTTGCAGCGTGGCCACCAGCTCCTCCACGAGCTCCTCGACAGCCTTGGCAGGCAGGAAGATTACCCACGGCAGGGCCTGAGGCAGGATTCGGCGCAGGATCAGCGCTCCGTCCGCGTCGTGCAGGAATCCCGCGAGCAGCCGCACGGACACGTCCATGACCTCGTCTTCTCGTTCCGCACGTTCCGCGTTTTGCAGTACCAAGTCCTCGGCGTCACGGCGGCGCAGATGCAGGCGGCGGGTGTCGCGCAGACGTCCAGCCGTGGCGGAAGGTTCTCGCAGCAACTCAGTGAACGGGACCTGGTCATACGCACCCACACTCATGACATCGACACTACTACTGATGTCGGTGGTGCGCGCTGGTGCCGGTCAAGCCGCCTGGCGATGCTCCCAGTGAACCTGTGCCGATTCGGTACCGCTGGCGAGCAGCCGGTCGAAGAGAATATCCAGGCGCTGGGCGACCTCAATCGTGAGCCATACCTGCCCACACGCGGGGCAGACCTCGACGGGAACACCCCACCGGCTCCGCAACGATCCGCTCGGCGCTGCTCTCGACGCGTGGTAAGCCGAGGATGGGCCGTTCGGCGATGAGGAACTCGACGCCGCTGCCGCCATTCTGGGCATCGCCCGTGGCTCGCGCGGACGCGCCGCGTGAGCCTGGTGCTCGATGCGGGCGCCTTGCTGGGATCGACCGCCGAAACCGACGGGGGTGTGTTGCTGCGGGTCGCGCAGCAGGAGCGCATCGTGGTTCGCACCAGCCCATAGCTGCGACGTCGTCGACGCGCACGTCGCGTCGCTGGCCCAGGCGGGCGATCGAGTGCTCACCAGCGATCCCGACGGCCTGCGGCGTCTCCTCGACGCGCTCTCGGTCGACGCGTCCGTCGTTCGCGTGTAGCGGTTCTCCGCCAGGCTGCGCCGCTCTATTTCGGGGTTCCTGCGCTAGCCTGCATCTGGTGAGCGGGATCGCGGACCTAGGCGGCACTGCGGGCTGGGGCCGGGTGATGGCGCCGACCGCAACCGCGCCCGTGTTCGCGCGACCGTGGGAGGGCCGGGCGTTCGCGCTGGCGCTGGTGTCGATGAGCCGGGTCTCCGGCCGCAATCGGGACGCCTTCCGGCACGCCTTGGAGCGATTGGACCGCGACGACTACTTCCAGGACGGTTACTACGGGCGCTGGCTGATCGGCGCCGAGCTGATGCTCGTGGACAGCGCGATCCTGGCCCCCGGTGCGGTCGAGGCTCGCACCCGTCGGCTGCACGGCGAGGACGTCGAGGAGCCACTCGCGCCGGAGCCGAACAAGCCCGACTACGCGCCCACCGCCGCCGGCTCGCTGCGCACGGTGACGAGGCCGTCGGTGTTCGCGGTGGGACAGGTGGTGCGCGCCACGGGCACCCACCTCACCGGCCACACCAGGCTGCCGGCCTACCTGCGTGGCCACCTCGGCGTCATCGAGCTGGTCCAGCCGGCCGCGTTGCTGCCCGACACCCACGCGTTGTTCCTCGGGGAGAACCCGCAGCACGTTTACACCGTGCGCTTCGATTCCCGGGAGCTGTGGGGGGCCGACGCGGAGCTCTTCGAGGTGACCGCCGAGCTGTACGAGAGCTACCTGGAGCCCGTGTCATGAATGAGACGACGCCCGCTGAGCGGTTGCCGATCGAGGGGCGTACCGAGGCGCTGGAGCAGCTGCTCACCGAGCGCGGTCTGGTCGACCCGGCGGTGCTGGACGGGTTCATCCAGACCTACGAGACGTCGGTCGGGCCGATGAACGGCGCCAAGGTGATCGCCAAGGCGTGGACCGACCCGGAGTACCGCGAGCGGCTGCTCGCCGACGGCACCGCCGCGATCGCCGAGCTCGGCTTCGCGGGGCCGGGTGGCGAGCACATCGTGGTGGTGGAAAACACCCCCACGCGGCACAATGTGATCGTCTGCACGTTGTGCTCGTGCTACCCGTGGCCGGTGCTGGGGCTGCCGCCGAGCTGGTATAAGGACCCGGCCTACCGCGCCCGGGTGGTGCGTGAGCCACGCGCCGTACTGGCCGAGATGGGCCTTCAGCTACCCACCGACACCGAGATCGTGGTCCGGGACTCCACCTCCGAGGTGCGCTGGCTGGTGCTGCCCCAGCGACCTCCCAACACCGAAAACCTCTCCGAGCCCGAACTAGCCCACCTGGTAACCCGCGACTCGATGATCGGCGTAGCAATCCTCACATCCCTATAACCTCCCAGTAAGCAAGTCCAGGGTGTCGAACTGATGCTGGTGCCAGATCCGGCGCGAGGTTTCCTCGGGGTAGGGCAAGGTGGTCGGCGCGGTGCCGTAGACGCGGGTGGATCGGGTGTTCGCGTCGTACGGTGCCCAGCCCGGTCGCCGGTGGTCGCGAAGCTCAGCCAGTCGGTTCGCATGCGCTGGGAGAGGCGGAAGGCTTCCTCGGCCGCGCTCGACCCGGAGGCGCTCTGGTTGAGCACGTCGTCGTAGTCGATGGTGCCGAGCAGGAGCAGGACGTCCAGGCTGTGCGAGGCCCCAGCCGGGCCGTAGCCCCAGCGCAGTTCGTAGGTCCAGGCGCGCCCGCCGCCCGCGACGTGGGCTTCGGCGAGATGCAGGCTGGGCATGCGCAGTAGCCAGTCGGCATTGACGAGCTCGGATAGCTGCGCGGGGGTGACGTCCGGGAATGCGGCGCGATAGGCGGCGGCGCCGTCTGGGGCGGGTGCGAGACGGTGGAGCGTGGCGGTGAGCTGCTCGTCGGTCACCTCGCCGCCGAGCCGAGCGGCCAGCAGCCGGTACTCGTCGCGAGTGTGCCCCACCATCAGGTCGATGCCGCTGCTAGCGGCCCTGGTGGCGGCTCTGGCAAGCGCGGGCCAGGGTGCCCGCGGGAGGACGTCCCCGTCGACCACAGGTGAGAACGGTGTGGGAGTCAGCGCCATCGGCCCCAGGACTCAACCAGCCGCGGCATCTTCCCGAGGACCGCGCCTGTCGCGCTGACCAGCTCGTGCGGCGGGATGCGGGCGAGTTCACCGATGGTGGCTTCGGCACCGAGTTCGGCGGCGATTGCGGCCGACACGTCGGTGGCGAGGCCCGTGGAGAAATAGGTGCCGGGCACGCTCTGCGCGATCGCGCGGCGGAACAACCCGGCCGCGGTGGGCATGGCGAGCAGTGCGGCGACGCAGCCAGCGCCGGCGGACTGGCCGAACACGGTCACGTTGCCAGGGTCGCCGCCGAACGCGGCGACGTTGTCCTGGACCCACCGCAGCGCGGCGGCCTGGTCGAGGAGGCCGCGGTTGGCCGGTGCTCCGGCGATGTGGGCGAAGCCCTCCATGCCGAGGCGGTAGTTCATGCTGATCACCACCGCACCACAGCCGGCGAGGGTGGCGCCATCGCAGTGCGGGTTGGCGGAGGTGCCCTGCTTGTATGCGCCGCCGTGGATCCACACCATCACGGGCAGCCGGGCCGCGCCGAGGTCAGGTGACCAGACGTTGAGCGTCAGCCAATCGTCGGGGCCAGCGCTGGTGTCGCCCGACATCGACGAGTGTGTGGAAAGTTCTGGTGTGGCTTGGGGGCCGGTGGGCCGAACTCGAATGCGTCGCGGACGCCGTCCCACGGTTGTGCCGGGACGGGAACGGTGAACCGTCGCGGGCCGACGGGCGGCTGGGCGTAGGGATGCGCCGGAAGACCGCGACCACGCCCTCAATCCTGCCGCGCACGACACCGGCCGCCGTACGTATTTCCAGCTCGATACTCACGCGTTGGGTACTCCCCCTATTCGTGTTCGGGGTCTCATGGATGCTTGTGCACCTTGGCGCCCGGTTAGGGATGTCGGCGTAGGCCGATCCGGCGTGGGCGGCGGTCTTCGGGCACCTGACCGTTGATGTGGCCGCCGTTGGGGTCGCCGCCCCGGTGGCGGCGCACGGCGGCGCTGGCCGCGGCGGCCGCGCCGGCCACTCGCCGTCGCAGCGGCGGGCGCAGCCCGAGGCGGCGCATGCTGCGCGCGGTGCGGCGGATCGCCCGGCGCTGGCGCGGCGGGACTTCCCACGCGGAGGGGTGCCGCGCGAGCCACCGGTAGCGGTAGCTCGCGTAGGGCACGTGCACCAGATACAGCAGCATCGCCACGCTCAGCGACGCGAACGGGAATGTGATCACCGCGGCGGCCAGGCCGGTGATCAGCACCAGTAGCGGTGCCGCGGCCCGCGCCGGCACCCGCGCCGTCTTCATCGACAGCGTGGGCAGCCGGCTCACCATCGCCAGAGCCACCGTGACCGTCCATGCCGCCACGGTCGGTGGCGCGGACCACCAACCCGGGCCGAACTGGAGAAACACGGTGAGCGGGAGCAACGCCAGCAGCGCGCCCATCGGCGAGGGGATCCCGACGAAGAACTCCTTGGCGAACGGCGGCGCCTCGGTGTCGTCCAACAGGGTGTTGAACCGAGCCAACCGCAACACCACGCAGACCGCGAACACCAGCGCCACCGGCCACCCCACCGGGGTGCCGTGCAGCGCCCAGATGAACAACACGATCGCTGGTGCCACGCCGAAGGACACGCAGTCGGCAAGCGAGTCCAGCTCGGCGCCGATCCGGGAGGTGGCGTCGAGCAACCGGGCCAGCCGGCCATCCAGCGAGTCCAGCAGCGCCGCCACCCCGATCGCGCCGAGCGCGCCGGGGTAGTTCCCGGTCAGGGCGAACTTCAGCGCGGACAGGCCCGAGCACAGCGCCAGTACGGTGATGACGTTGGGCAGCAGCCGGATCCCGGCGCCGGCGTGGGGCATGGCTCAGGGCTCCCCAGCCGCGGGCAGCCGGGCCAGTGGGGTTTCCCCACCCACGGTGCGCTGCCCGGGCTGGACCAGTGGCGTGCTGCCCGGCGGGAGGTAGAGCTCCACCCGGGACCCGAAGCGGATCAGGCCATAGGTGGCCCCGGCCGCTACCCGGTCACCGGGCCGCACCGAGCAGACGATCCGGCGGGCCACCAGTCCGGCGATCTGCACCACGACGAGGTCATGCCCGGTGGCCGAGCGCAGCAGCACGCTGGCGCGCTCGTTGTCGTCACTGGCCTTGTCCAGGTCGGCGGTGAGGAACTTGCCGGGGCGGTAGGCGACGCGGCGGATCTCGCCGTCCATCGGGATGCGCTGCACGTGCACATCGAACACGGACAAGAACACGCTCACCCGCGGCCGCGGCTGGCTGTCGAGACCCAGCTCAGCCGGCGCCGCGGCGTTGCTCACGCCGCTCACCGTGCCGTCCGCGGGCGCGATCGCGAGATCTGGGTCCCGCGGCGGCACTCGGCGCGGTTCGCGGAAGAACGCCGCGCAACAGACGGTGACCAGCGCGCCCAGGGTGCTCGCGGTCGGGGACAGTCGGCGCAGCAGCAGTGTCGTGGCCGCTCCGGCGACCACGAACGGCCTACCCGCCGGGTGCATCGGCGGCAGCGTCTCGCGGGTGAGGTCCACCAAGTGTCGTAGTGTCGGGGGAAACTGAAACTGGGGAGACGCCATGCGCTGGTCAGGATCCTCGACTGGAGTGGTGAGCGGCCAGTGGTGAGCGGCCTTCAGCCGGAGCGTACCCGGCGGGGAAACGGCGCCGGGGATCCCCGTCCCCCGACGGTGATCCCCGGCGCTCGTGCACCGCTCGGCCGCTCCCCAGCCTCCCGAGCGGTTTTCTCCAGCGCGCTCCTGCGTCCCCCGACGACGCAGGACCCCGCGCCATGCGATTCTGGGATGCGGCAGCTCGCCGAGCCCTTGTTCACACTCAGTGTGCTGCGACTTACCCGCGATAACAAGGGCTGTCCGGGTATCGTGGATTTCTCACACCCGTCACCACTCCGCCGCCACTGGGACGGAGAAGTCACCACGTGATGACCAGCGAGATCGACTTCGATGGCGCGCGGGTCTATGCCATCCCCATGACGACGCGGTTTCGGGGCATTACCGTGCGCGAAGGGATGCTCCTGGAAGGTCCCGCCGGGTGGGGTGAGTTCTGCGCTTTCGCCGACTATGACGACCATGAGTCCGCCGCGTGGCTCGCGACCACCGTGGAGCAGTGCACCCGGGGCTGGCCCGAGCCGGTGCGCGAGCGCATCCCGATCAACTGCACGATCCCGGTCGTCGGGCCCGAACGCGCTCACGAGATCACCGTCAAGTCGGGGTGCCACACCGCCAAGGTGAAGGTGGCCGACCATCCCGAGTCGCTGGCCGACGATCTCGCCCGGGTCGAGGCGGTTCGCGACGCGCTCGGTCCGGGCGGGGCGATTCGGGTGGACGCCAACGGTGTCTGGGACGTCGACACCGCCGTGCGCCACATCCGGCGGCTCGACAAGGCGGCGGGCGGGCTGGAGTACGTGGAGCAGCCCTGCCGCACCATCGACGAGCTGGCCGCTGTCCGGCGCCGGGTTGAGGTGCGCATCGCCGCTGACGAGTCCATCCGCCGCGCCGAGGACCCCCTGCGGGTGGCGGTGGCGGGCGCGGCCGACGTCGCGGTGCTCAAGTGCACTCCGCTCGGCGGGGTGCGGCGCGCGTTGCGGGTCGCCGAGGCGGCCGGGCTGCCGTGCGTGGTGTCCTCCGCTCTGGAGACCAGCGTCGGCTTGGCCGCGCAACTCGCGCTGGCCGGAGCATTGCCCGAGCTCGACTTCGCCTGCGGACTGGGCACACTGTCGCTGCTCCAGGGTGACGTCGTCTCGGGTGCCGGTTCGCTGCGGCCGGTCGAGGGCTATCTCTCGGTCCCGCGGCTGCCGCCGACGCCGGACCCCGCCCTGCTCGATGCCCACGAACTGGCCGACCCGCACCAGGCGGCCTGGTGGCGGGCACGGCTCGCGCGTGTCAGGGCCGAACTTGATCGTGCCTGACGACCCAGCCGCGGGGTCAGCTGCCGGTGCGCAGTACCACGACCTGCTCGCCTGCCTTCAGGACAGTGCTGGTCTCGGGAATGTCGATCAGGCAGTTCGACCGGGCCAGCGCGCCGAGCAGGTGCGAGCTGGGGCCACCGACCGGGGTGACGGTGCTGGCGACTGGATCGAGCGAGCCGCGCCGGAACTGCCGCTTGCCCGCGGGGGATTCCAGCGCCTCGGTCAGCCGGGCGAAGACCCGAGGCCGGTCCGCCGGCAGGCCCATCGCGGCCCGCAGCGCGGGCCGGACGAACACCTCGAAGGACACCGAGACGCTCACCGGGTTGCCGGGCAGCGCGGCCACCGGTACCCCGCGGTAGCGCCCGGCGCCCTGCGGTCCGCCGGGCTGCACGGCCACCGTGCCGAAGTCCACGCCGTGGCCGGTCATGGCTTCCTTGACCACCTCGTAAGCCCCCGCGCTAATCCCACCGGAGGTCACCAGCAGATCGATCCCCGCCAACCGGGGGGCCAGCGCGGCCTCCAGCGCGGCGACATCGTCGGGCACGAAATGCATCAGCTCCGCCTGCCCGCCGGCTTCCCGCACCGCGGCGGCGAGCATCGTCGTGTTCGACTCGTAGATCTGCCCGTGCTTCAGGGGGGTGCCCGGCGCGACCAGCTCGGACCCGGTGGACAGCACCAGCACTCGCACCGGGCGGTGCACCAGCAGCTCAGCGCAGCCGACCGCCGCTGCCACCCCAAGCTGCGCGGGCCCGAGCACCGCACCCGCGGCCAGCACCTCCTCGCCGGCCAGCACGTCGCTCCCGGCCGGACGCACACACTCGCCCGGTACCCGGGGAGCGTAGATCCGCACGTGGTCATGCCAACCGTCGGTGAGTTCCACGGGAACCACCGCGTCCGCGCCCGGCGGGATCGGGGCACCGGTCATGATCCGGTGCGCGGTGCCCGGCCGCAGCGGGGGCGAGTCGGTGCGCCCGGCGGGGATGTCCTCGGTGACCGGCAGCCGCGTCGGCGCGTCGGCGGTAGACCGCGCGATGTCCACCGAGCGCACCGCGTAGCCGTCCATCCCAGAGTTGTCGAACGGCGGTAGCGGCGTCGTCGCGGTGATCGGCTCGGCCAGGGCGAGGCCGGCGCACTCCAGCAGCGGCAGTGAAATTATCGGGGTGGTGACCAGCAGGGCAGCCACCGCCCGGACGTGCTCGTCGACGGATCGGGGCCGCTGTGTGGTGGACACCCCGGCATCTTCCCCTGGTGCCGGAGAGCCGTCCCAGCGGGCGCGGCAGCTTGCACTCTCCGGGCGCGAGTGCTAAACACAAGTTGGCACTCGACCCCTTCGAGTGCCAACTGCACAGACGCAAGCAACACACTTAAGGTCGGGACGGTGAGTCCAGCACGTGCTGGACGTCCGTCGCGGGCACCGAGCCTGGCCGAGCACTGTGTCCTTGCCGCGGACACCCCGCGGCGCCCATGACCGGAGGACCACACCGCAATGGCCAAGATGATCGCGTTCGCTGAGGACGCCCGCCGCGGTCTTGAGCGCGGGATGAATCAGCTCGCCGACGCCGTCAGGGTGACGCTCGGCCCCAAGGGCCGCAACGTCGTCCTGGAGAAGAAATGGGGTGCCCCCACCATCACCAACGATGGTGTGAGCATCGCCAAGGAGATCGAGCTCGAAGACCCGTGGGAGAAGATCGGGGCTGAGCTCGTCAAGGAAGTCGCCAAGAAGACCGATGATGTCGCCGGTGACGGCACCACCACCGCGACCGTGCTGGCCCAGGCGCTGGTGCGCGAGGGTCTGCGCAACGTCGCGGCTGGCGCCAACCCGCTGGCCCTGAAGCGGGGCATCGAGAAGGCCGTTGAGGCCGTCTCGGCGCAGCTGCTGAACTCGGCCAAAGAGGTCGAGACCAAGGAGCAGATCGCGGCCACCGCCGGGATCTCCGCCGCTGACCCCTCGATCGGCGAGCTCATCGCCGAGGCGATGGACAAGGTCGGCAAGGAAGGTGTCATCACCGTCGAGGAGAGCCAGACCTTCGGCCTCGAGCTCGAGCTCACCGAGGGAATGCGCTTCGACAAGGGCTACATCTCGCCCTACTTCGTCACCGACCCAGAGCGGATGGAGACGGTCCTCGACGACCCCTACATCCTGCTGGCCGCGACGAAGATCTCGGCGGTCAAGGACCTGCTTCCGATCCTGGAGAAGGTCATGCAGTCCAGCAAGCCGCTGATGATCATCTCTGAGGACGTCGAGGGCGAGGCGCTAGCCACCCTGGTCGTCAACAAGATCCGCGGCATCTTCAAGTCGGTCGCGGTCAAGGCGCCCGGCTTCGGTGATCGCCGCAAGGCGATGCTGGCCGACATCGCCATCCTCACCGGTGGCGAGGTGATCAGCGAAGAGGTCGGCCTGAAGCTTGATAACACCGACCTTTCGTTGCTGGGCCGGGCCCGCAAGGTCGTCATCACCAAGGACGAGACCACCATCGTCGAAGGTGCCGGCGACCCGGAGCAGATCCAGGGCCGGGTCACCCAGATCCGCAATGAGATCGATAACTCGGACTCCGACTACGACCGTGAGAAGCTGCAGGAGCGGCTGGCCAAGCTGGCCGGTGGCGTTGCGGTGATCAAGGCCGGAGCGGCGACCGAGGTCGAGCTCAAGGAGCGCAAGCACCGCATCGAAGACGCGGTGCGCAACGCCAAGGCTGCCGTCGAAGAGGGAATCGTCGCCGGTGGCGGGGTCTCCCTGATCCAGGCGGGTGCACTGGCGTTCGAGAAGCTCGAGTTGACCGGCGACGAGGCGACTGGCGCCAACATCGTCCGGGTGGCGCTTGAGGCTCCGTTGAAGCAGATCGCGATGAACGCCGGCCTTGAGGGCGGCGTGGTGGCCGAGAAGGTACGCGGCCTGAAGGCCGGATGGGGCCTGAACGCGGCCACCGGCGAGTACGAGGACCTGATCAAGGCCGGCATCATCGACCCGGCCAAGGTCACCCGCTCGGCGCTGCAGAATGCGGCGTCGATCGCGGCTCTGTTCCTCACCACTGAGGCCGTGATCGCTGACAAGCCGGAGAAGGACAAGGCCCCCGCCGGTGGCGGCGGCATGCCCGATGGCGGCGGCATGGACTTCTGATCCGTCCGCTACAAATGCGTGGCCCGGTCCTGTCCCAGGACCGGGCCACGCGCTTTCGGGGCTCGCCCGCCAGCTCCAGACAGGCTGGTCCGCAAGGAGTCACACCATGTCCCGCCCCGACTTCCGCCACGCGGTGTGGCACAAGAGTTCCCGCAGCCACGGTAATGGCAAACTGCGTCGAGGTGGCGCGGGCTGCTGCGCGGGTCGGGATGCGCGACTCCAAGGATCCCGCCGGCCCGATGCTCGCGTTCGCCCCGACCGGGTGGTCGACGTTCCTCGCCGGAATCCGGCGAGACGATTTCAGTCCCCACTAGCCCGGGCCGCGCGCTCCCGGACAGGGAGGTTGTGCGACGATCGCGCACAGTCTCCGAGGCGGTGCCCTCCGTAATCAGGAGACTGTAACCCGCTGGGGAGTCGCGCATGATCACGTCGACAAGTCCGCCGCCGGTGCGCGGTCGGTATGACTGGCCGTGGCGGGGTGGGCCCGCATTCGTCGCGCCGGATGGTTCTCAGGTGCTCCTGAGCGGCGCCACCCTGGATCTGTCCAGGCCGTGGTCGTGCGGGTTCATCGCCCTAGTGCGGGGCGCGCGCCGAGCGTTCACCGTCGCCGAGGCCGGTGCTTTCGACTGGCACGCCGCGTTCACCACGATCCCCGACCAGATCGTGCGCCAGCCCTACCGCAGCGGTGAGCTGGTCACCGGCATCCGGAACGATCCGGCCCAGAGCGGTCCAGTCCAGAGCGGTCCCGCCCAGAACAATCCAGCAGAGTACCGCGCGGCGTGGCGCGGGCAGTGGTTCGAGCTGCACACCCGGGCCATCGGCTCCCCCGAGGGGATCGCGCGGGTCTTCGACGCGTTCCGGCTGACCGACACCCCGCTGGGGATGCTGGCCCGGCCGCGCAGCACTGGACAAGCGCAGCTGGAGCCGCTCCGGGTGGCCAAACAGATCCCCGGGATCGGCTATCTGACGATCGAGCGCCCGGGTAGCAGCCAGGTCACGATCCCCGAGCACCGGGGATATCCCACCCTGCATGGCGAGGTGTGGCGCGAGCCGCTCGGTGCCGGCGCGCGGGGGCGAGCCCGGTCGGAGGCGCTGATCCTGGCCACGCCCACGGCGATCACCCGGCTGATGCCCGGGCCGGATGACACCGCGGACCCGACCGAAGCGCTGGCCTTCCTGGCGGGCCTGAGCGTGACCTGGGAACTCCTATGAGCGTGTCGGGAGTGCCTGTGCTCGTGGGGGTACCTGCGCTCGCGGGTGCGTTCCTGCTGGTCGAAGCCGGGCTTGAGCACCTGCGGGCACCCTGGGTGCTGGCTCGCGCGGCCGGTACCGGTCTGCTGGCGGCCCGGGGTATCGCGGCCGCCGAGTTCGTGATCGGGGTGCCGGCGGTCGTCGCGGTGCTGCTGGGCACCGCGCAGCTGCGCTGGGCGCTGGCCGGCCAGGCGGCGCTGTACGTGGCCTTCGCCATCCACTTGGCGTGGCGGCGCCACCGGGGCGAGCGGTCGGACTGCGGCTGCAACCGGCTGGGCGCCGCGGTGGGTCCCGCTGGGATCGCCCGGGCCGGGCTGCTGGCGCTGGCCACGCTCGCCGCGACGGCCCGGTACCCAGCGGCCACGCTCGCCGCGACGGCCCGGTATCCGGCGGCCGCGTTGCCCGGCGGCGGGGTCGCGATCATGTTGATCGGCTGCGCCGCCGTGCTGGCGGTGCTGCTGTACACCCTGCCGGCGGCTCTCGACGGGCCCGGCGCGTGAGCGTGCTCACCGCGGCGGCGGTGCTGGGGTGGGGCGCTCTGGCGGTGCTCACCCTGGCGATGGCCGGGATCCTGCGGCAGCTACGCGAGCTGCAAGCCGAGGTGGCCCAGCTCGGCGCGCCATCCTGGCGCGCGACGGCGCCTCGCCGGGTGCAGGCGCTGGCCGGCGCTGAGCACCTGGTGCTGCTGGTGCTCGATCCCGGGTGTGGCTTCTGCGACGCGGTGCACGAACCGTTCACCCGGCTGGCCGGTGAGCATCCGGATGTCCGGTTCGAGGTGCTGTCGCCGCGGGCCCGATGGGAACAGACCCCGAACGTCCGGTCCCGAGTGGACCCCGGGCTCGTCGCGGAACTCGATCTGCCGTGGGCGCCGGCCCTGCTGCAGGTCGCTGCCGACGGCACGGTGCTGGCCAGTCAGCCGGTGCTGGCCCCCGAACGGCTCGAAGAGCAGTTAGCGGAGTTGCTGAACGCCCCGGGGTTGCTGAACACGCAGTTGCTGAACACCACGACGCGCCGGCAAGGAGCGCTATGACGCTGGCGGACATCCACGCTGACATACCACGGATCGACCAGCCCCGCCCCGACGCGCAACCGCGCGGCGTGCGGTTCGAGGACGCGGGAATGGCAGTGCACCGACGAGGTTTCCTGGCCATCCTCGGTACGGCGGCCATGACCTTGGGCATGACGGTGTTGAGCTGGGTCCCGCTGGCCCGCCCGGCCCGGGCGGATCCGGGCAGCGAGTATCCCAGCTGCGGTCTCTACCACTACGGGCCGCACGGGCCGATCTGCACCGGCGCGCCGTACTCCCCGTCGTACTGTGACTCCGATAATTGGTTCAAGAACGGCTGCTTCGGGAGTTGGGAGAAAGGTCTGGACTGCTACCAGCCGCGCACGATCTGCCGCGCCGGTACGGAAGCCCGTGAGGCCTGGCTCTGGAAAGCGGACGATGTCGTCTACCGCTGCGCGGACGGTGAGATTGCCTACTCTGGGGCGCCGAATCTGGAGCAAGTGATCTGCAACGCGACGCTGCCAGATAGATCAACCCCGGATCGATGAACCCAGACCGGATGAACCCAGGCTCTCGGCGTGCCGTGCTCGGTCCAGTGCAGGTGACCGGTGCGCTGGCGGTGCTCGCCGTGGCTGCACTGGTGGTGCGCGCAGGCTGGGTGTTGCCCTGGCTGTTGCTCGGGCTGACGGCGGGCTACGCGCTGTCCGGCTCGGCATGAAGCGTCAACTCAGCGCACCTGCTGAGCTCGCCAGTCTGGCGGGATTCATCACGGGCCTACTTCACTGTGGGCCTGCTTGCCGGGGGTCTCACCGTCAGCACACTGGCGGTGGCACTGGGCGCTTTGACGCGGCCGCTACTACCGCCTGGGCTGCGCTTGGGGATGATCATCGTGGTGATGGTGTTCGTCCTCGCTGGCGAATGCGGGCTGCACCGAGTGCGGCTGCCGCACCGGCGCGCGCAGGTGCCCTCGACGGTGATCGCGGCGGGTGGGGATGCCGGCGCGCTGCGGTTCGGCTTCGAGATGGGCTCTGGCGTGCGCACTCACATGCCGAGCAACCTGCCCTACCTGCCGCTGGTGGCGGTCCTGCTGGTGGGCGGCTGGGCGGCGGCGGTGGCGGCCGGTCTCGGTTTCAGCCTAGGGCGGGCCGCGATGGCGCTGGGCCGCCACTACAGTCGGGACACCCCGTGGTGGGACCAGCAATGGCGGCGTCACGAACGGTCGCTCCGGATCGTTCTCGCCCTGGCCGCGGTCGCGATCACCGCCGGGATCGTGCTGTCCTGACGCCCAATTAAAGATCATCTTCACCCAGCGGCTCGTCGGCGCGCAGCGCGCGGCGCAGCCGGTGGCCGAGCAGCGACTCCAGCCGCGCCGGGGAGATCCCACCGGCTGGCTTCTTGGCGATCAGGTCGCCGGCCGCGAGAACGTGCCCGGCCGGCAGCGCGTGGCGGGCGACCAGTGAACGACCGAACAGCGCCCGCATCGGCGCCAGCTCGGCCGCGACCGCGTCCTTGTCGACCGGCGCGGCAAGTGCGGCGTCGAGATAGCGGACACCCGCGGCGAGCTGGGCGAGCTCGCTGGTGGTCACCGACGCCGCGACGTCCGGACCGAACATCTCGCGAGACAGCGTCACGTGCACCTCGATTACCCGCGCGCCGAGAGCGACCGCGGCCAGCGCGGGGAAGATCGTCCCGGAGTGGTCGGACAGCCCGGCCGCGCACCCGTAGCGCTCCCGGATCTCGCGCAGGACATTGAGCCCGACCCGCTCTGGCGCGACCGGGTAGGCCGAGGTGCACTGCATGACGGCCAGCGGACCAGCGCCACCCGCGCGCAGCCGCGTGAGCGCGCCGTCCAGCTCAGCCCAGTCGCTCATCCCACTGGAGAGCAGCACCGGCGCCCCGGTCCGGGCCACCGCGTCGAGCAGCTGTGGGTTGCCGACCTCGCCGGAGGCGACCTTCCAGGCGGCGACGCCGACGCCGCGCAGCAGCTCGAGGGCTTCCAGCGAGAACGGTGAGCTCAAAAACGCCAGCCCACGATCCCGCGCGTGCGCCCGCAGCCCCACCCAGGCCTGCGCGGTGAACTCCATCCGCTTCCAGTACTCGTAGCGGGTGTCGTCGGCGTAGCTGAACCGCACCCGCCACGGTTCATCGGTCCGGCTCTCGGCGGCGGCGATGTGCGTCTGAAACTTCACCGCATCGGCACCCGCGGCGGCGATCGCGTCGATGAACGCGTGCGCGGTGCCCAGGCTGCCGTCGTGCGCCTGGCCAACTTCGCCGATAACCACGACACGGTGACCCCAATCGAGTACAGTCACTCTATGCACTCCCTGGCCTCCGCGAATGGATGAATATCATGACTCAAACGATAAATAATGAGAGATATGCCGCACTCGGTTACGACTATGGTTCGCTGGCGACCCACCGGCCTACGGCGTGTAATCTGTGCGGCACATCTGGTAGCGCGGTGGAAGTGACCGACCGGGACCGCTACGGCTACCCGGCGACCTTCGTGATGTGCCGGCGCTGCGGCCTCGGGTACCTCTGCCCGCAGTTGAGCGCCACCCAGTACGAGTACTTCTACTCCGAGGTCTATCGCCCACTGGTGTCGGCGTACCACAATCGCCGCATCGACGCCGAGAGCGTCCAGATCGACCAGCGTGGCTACGCCGCCGAGCTCGTCGCGTTCCTGCTCCCCCTGTTGCCCTCGCCGCCGAGCACGATCCTCGACGTCGGCGGCTCGACCGGAGTGGTCGCCAGGGTACTGGCCGAGCGCCTGCACGCACGGGCGACGATCCTCGACCCGTGCCCCGACGAGCTCGCGGTCGCGCGAGCCGCCGGCATGGAGACGATCGCCGGGCTCGTCGAGGACTTCGACCCGGGTGAGCGCAAGTGGGATCTCGTGCTGCTGTGCCAGACGATCGACCATCTCCTCGACGTCCGCGGCACGCTGACGGCGCTGCGCCAGATGCTGACCGACGACGGCCGCGCGTTCGTCGACATCGTCGACCTTGATGTCCTGCTGCGCCGGACCGGCAACATTGAACGGGTGGTCAAGATCGATCATCCCTACTACCTGACGGGGCCGACCGCAGCGGCACTGTTCACTCTGGCCGGTTTCACGATCGTCGCCCAGCGCTTGAGCGATGACGGCCATCGAGGCTTCATGCTCGCTCCGGGAGCGTGCGCCGAGCCGAACTGGGCAGCCCTGGAGACCACTGCGGCGCGGTTTCTCCGGCAGCATGTCGGCTTCAGCTAAGGCCCCCACTGAGCTCCCCACAAAGACCCCCGACAAGACAACCAGCAAGGCCACGGTAGCATTCGATCAGCGGGGTTCGATCAGCGTGCGCTGGGCGCCGTCTCATCAGTGCTGGCATCGGGGGGCCCGACGTGCCTGGCCGTCGGAAAAAGATCTGTGTTGTCGTGGCCAGCCGGGCCAACCTGGCGCGGATCACCACGGTGCTGGAGGCAGTACGCGCGCATCCCGCGCTGGAGCTGCAGGTGATCGCCGCCGCGTCAGCGCTGCTGGCACGCTTCGGCAGCGCGGTGCACGTACTCGAAGCCGCCGGCTTCACCCCCGACGCCAAGATTCCGTTCATCATCGAGGGCGGTACCCCGGCGATGATGGCGCGATCCACCGGGCTGGGCCTGCTGGAGTTGCCCGCCGCCCTCGAGCGGCTCGAGCCCGACATCGTGCTCACCGTCGCCGACCGCTTCGAGACGATCGCGACGGCCATCGCCGGCTCCTACATGAACATTCTCGTCGCGCACACCCAAGGCGGCGACGTGTCCGGGTCGATCGACGAGAGCGTCCGGCACGCGGTCACCAAGCTGTCCCACATTCACTTCCCGGCGACCGAGCTCAGTGCCCGCCGTATCATCGCGATGGGCGAGGATCCGCGATACGTGTTCAACCTCGGCTGCCCCTCGATCGACCTGGCCGCCCGCACCCGTGCGAGCACCCGCCGCGACGCGCTGCTCGCCCACTGCGGCTCCGGTTCGCCGATCGATCCGGAGCAACCCTTTCTGCTGGTCATGCAGCATGGCGTCACGACCGAGTACGGCCACGGCCGCACGCAGATGACCGCGACGTTGCGCGCGGTCTCCTCGATCGGGATGCAGACGCTGGTTTTCTGGCCCAACGTGGACGCGGGGAGCGACGAGGTAGCCTCGGGCATCCGGCAGTTCCACGCGCAGGGTCTGGCGCGGCACTGCCAGTTCTTCCGCAACTTGCCGGCCGAGGACTTCCTCCGGCTGATGACGCACTGCGCCTGCATGCTCGGCAACTCGTCGGCGGCACTGCGCGAGGGCGCCTACCTCGGCACGCCGGCTGTCAACGTCGGCACCCGCCAGCGCGACCGGGAATGCGGCCCCAACGTGATGTTCACCTCGCACGACCCGGTCGAGATCGCCGCGGCGGTCCGTGCCCAGCTCGCGCACGGCCGCTACGAGTGCAGCGACCTGTTCGGTGCCGGCACCGCGGGCCGCGACATCGCCGACGTGCTGGCCACGGTGAACCCCCCGATCCAGAAACGCCTGCACTATGACCCCGCCGCCCTGCGCGGAGACCCCGCAAAGTTATCCACAGGCTGTGGATAACCCGTGAGTGGCGATGCGACCTATGACTCGCATCGCCACTCACGGGGCGCCTCCGGCGCCTCTACAACCGTACGGTCGACGGCGAGCACAGCCGGTGACGAGTGTCCAGAACCCGATCGGCATACCGCTCGAAAAGCTCCCAGTCGATCGCGTCGTGGTCAGCGAGCACGATGATCAGATCGGCATCGGTGACCTGACGTGACTCGCAGGGCACCATCCGGATAAAATTGGGTATCTCCGCGGCGGTGATGAGCGGGTCGATCGCCCGGAGATCGGCCCCCAGATCGGCGAGTTTCTTGGCGACGGCGATCGCCGGTGATTGCCGGGTGTCCCGCGAGTTCCGTTTATAGGCCAGCCCCACCAGCAGGATGCTGCTCCCGTTGACGGACTTGCGCCGCTGGTTGAGATGTTCGACCACGCGGGACACCACATAGTCGGGCATGTGGTCATTGACATCGTTGGCGATGTCGACAAAGCGGAAAGCATGCCCCAGGGACCGTCGCGCCTGCCAGGACAGGTACGAGGGATCGATCGGCAGGCAATGCCCCCCGACCCCTGGCCCCGGCGTGAACCTCATGAAACCGAAGGGCTTCGTGGCAGCCGCGTCGATCACCGACCACACGTCGAGCCCGAGGCCGTGACAATACATCGCGAGCTCGTTGACCAGGGCGATGTTGACGTGGCGGAAGGTGTTCTCCAGCAGCTTGGCAAGCTCAGCCTCCCGAGGCCCCGACACCGGCACGGTCCGCTCGACGAGCCGGCCGTAGAAGTCCTGCAGCGCCTGTAGCGAGAGCTGGTCCACACCAGAGATGATCTTGGGAGTGTTGCGGAACCGCCACACGTCGTTTCCCGGGTCGATGCGCTCGGGGCTGTAGCCGACCCGGAACCGCTCACCCGCGCGCAGTCCCGAACCGGCCTCCAGGATCGGGAGGAAGATCTCCTCAGTGGTGCCGGGGTAGCTCGTGGACTCCAGGATGACGCAGCACCCCGGTGTGATGTGCGGCGCGATGATGCCCGCGGCATTCTCGACGCAGCGGAGGTCGGGCACACCGTCGCGCAAGGGAGTGGGGACACAGACGACCGCGACGTCGAAGCCGGCCAGCGCCGCGGGATCGTCGGTCGGCAGGTACCTCCCGGTACTCATCGCCACCGTGAGGTCACCGTCGGTGATGTCGTCGATGAACGTCTTCGCCTTGCGGAGGCAATCGACACGGGTCTTGTCGATGTCGAAACCAACGACGTCGAAACCGACCTCAACAGCCCGAATAGCCACCGGCAGGCCAACATAACCTTGACCGACCACGGCGACCCGGCGCGGCGGAATGTCAGAAATGTCGTCCATGAATCCCCCTGGCTCGCGGTCACCGTAAGCGACTACTCGAATACTAGCAACCACATCTTTTGCGGGGTGGTTCGCGATGACGCTACGGTCGGGCAGGTCACCTTTTTTGACCACGCGGGAGCTCGTACCTAAGCGGGCTGAGAGGGCAGCTGGGCACCACCCCGGGGCTGCCGACCGCCGAACCTGTCCGGGTAATGCCGACGTAGGGAAGCTGAGCCATGACAACATCCTCCAAACGGCTGCGGGACGACACCGTCGAGCCCGCCGTGACCACTGGCCCGATCACCGGATCGCGGAAGGTCTATCGCGAGGTGGGTGACGGGCTGCGGGTGCCCGCCCGCCGGGTGGACCTGGCCAACGATTCGCACCTGGACCTGTACGACACCTCGGGTCCCTACACCGACCCGCAGACCACCATCGACGTCCGCGAGGGGCTTCCCCGGTTGCGGCAGGGATGGACCGCGCGCCACGAACCCGTCCGCGGCGCGGTCACTCAGCTCGGCTGGGCCCGGGCCGCCGTCGTCACCCGGGAGATGGAGTTCATCGCGGCCCGCGAGGGCGTCGACGTCGAGCTGGTGCGCACCGAGGTGGCGCGCGGTCGCGCGGTGATCCCGGCCAACCACCGGCACCCCGAATCCGAACCGATGATCATTGGGAAGAAGTTCCTGGTGAAGATCAACGCTAACATCGGCAACTCGGCGGTCACCTCCTCGATCGAGGAGGAGGTGGACAAGATGGTGTGGGCCACCCGGTGGGGCGCGGACACGATCATGGATCTGTCCACTGGCAAGCGGATCCACGAGACCCGGGAGTGGCTGCTGCGCAACTGCCCCGTCCCGGTCGGCACAGTGCCGATCTACCAGGCGATGGAGCGCTGCGGCGGGGACCCGGCGGCACTGACCTGGGAGATCTACCGGGACACGATCATCGAGCAGTGCGAGCAGGGTGTGGACTACATGACGGTGCACGCCGGGGTGTTACTGCGCTACATCCCGCTGACGGTCAACCGGGTGACCGGCATCGTCTCTCGCGGCGGGGCGATCATGGCGGCGTGGTGCCTGGCGCACCACCGCGAGTCCTTCCTGTACGAGAACTTCGCCGAGCTGTGCGAGATCCTGCGCCGCTACGACGTGACGTTCTCCCTCGGCGACGGGCTGCGCCCGGGCTCCATCGCCGATGCCAACGACGCCGCCCAGCTCGCCGAGCTCAAGACGCTCGGGGAACTAACCCAGATCGCCCGAAGCCACGATGTGCAGGTGATGATCGAAGGTCCCGGGCACGTGCCCATGCACAAGATCGTCGAGAACGTGCGGCTGGAGGAGCTGTGGTGCGACGAGGCGCCGTTCTACACCCTGGGGCCGCTGGCGACGGACATCGCGCCGGGCTATGACCACATCACTTCGGCGATCGGCGCGGCGATGATCGCGCAGGCGGGCACCGCGATGCTCTGTTACGTCACGCCCAAGGAGCACCTCGGTCTGCCCGACCGTGACGACGTGAAGACCGGGGTGATCACCTACAAGATCGCCGCGCACAGCGCCGACCTGGCCAAGGGTCATCCAGGTGCCCAAGCCTGGGACGACGCGCTGTCGGCGGCCCGGTTCGAGTTCCGCTGGCAGGACCAGTTCGCGCTGGCCCTGGACCCGGACACCGCGCAGTCCTATCACGACGAGACGCTACCCGCCCAGGCGGCGAAGACCGCGCATTTCTGCTCGATGTGCGGGCCCAAGTTCTGCTCAATGCGCATCTCCGCCGACGTCCAGGCTTACGCGCACGAGCACGGGCTGTCCACTGTGGAGGCGATCGAGGCGGGTATGAAGGAGAAGTCCGGCGAGTTCACCGCGGCCGGCAAGCAGCTGTACCTGCCAGCGACCGGGGCGTGAGCGCTGGGCCCCTTTCTGCTGGGCCTCCTGTCGCACTGACCATTGCCGGGTCGGACTCCGGGGGTGGGGCGGGGTTGCAGGCCGATCTGCGCACGTTCACCACCTGCGGCGTGCACGGTTGTGTCGCGGTCACGGCGGTGACGGTGCAGAACTCGCTGGGCGTGACCGCCATCGTGGAGATCCCGCCGTCCATCGTGGCCGACCAGGTCCGCGCGGTGGCGATCGACATCGGGGTGGCCGCCGCCAAGACCGGCATGCTGGCCAGCGCGGCGATCATCCACGCGGTGGCGCAGGTGTGTGACGAGGTCGGCATCGGACTCGGCCGTGTGGTGCCGCTGGTGGTCGACCCGGTGGCCGCCTCCATGCACGGCGACCCACTGCTGGCCCGCGACGCCTTGGCTGCGTTGCGCTCGGAGCTGCTCCCCCGGGCCACCCTCGTCACGCCCAACCTGGACGAGGTGCGGCTGCTGGTCGACATCGACGTCGGCTCCCGCGCGCAGCAGCATGACGCCGCCCGCGCGCTGCACGCGCTGGGATCGCAGTGGGTCCTGGTCAAGGGCGGGCACCTGCGCGAGGACCCGGAATGCCTGGATCTGCTGTATAACGGCCACGAGTTCGCCACGTTCACCAGTCCGCGGCTGGCCACCCCGCACACCCATGGCAGCGGAGACACCCTGGCCGCGGCGATCACCTCAGCACTGGCCCGCGACGCCACAGTGCCCGAGGCCGTCGCCTACGCCAAGCACTACATCGAGCAGGCGGTAGCCCACGCATACCCCCTAGGCGCTGGAGTAGGCCCCGTATCCCCCTTCTGGCGCCTCCTCCCCGACTGACCCAAGCGGCTCCCAGCGCGGCCCGGCATGGAGACTTATCGGGGCTATCGACGCACCATAGCCCCGATAAGTCTCCATGTCGCTGGCTAGGCGGCTCGGTGGGCGGCGATCACTGCGCCGAGTGCCTCCAGGTTCGGGTGATGGGTCGTCACGCTGTCGAATCCATACACCTGCTGGCGTCGGCGCAACTCCTTGACGGCTTGGCCCACGTCCCGAGCCAGGAGAGCGACTGGGCTGGTCACGAGCTGTTGAGCGGTGAGCCGTCCCGGCGCGCTGGCTGCGATCTGCGCGGCGGCGTCCTCGGGATCGTGGCCGATCACCACCCACTGCAGGAGCACATCGGATCGGTATAGCCGGCCCCCGGCTCGTCGGCGCACCTCATCCACTCGCTGCACCATCTCAGCGGCGGAGCACAGGGTGAACGTGCCCGCCGTGGCGCCCTTCACCTGACGCAGGCCGGTGAAGCCCACGATCTCAGCGTGCCGGGCCGCGACCGCCAGCGCGACGCGCGACATCGCGCCGACCATCAACGGCACCGGCCGCTGCACGGACGACGGCCGGTGCGCCTCATCGGCCAGCCGGCGGCGCACCTCGAGCACCGTCGCCTCCAGCGCAGCCACCCGCTGGCTCAGCGGCAGCCAGGGCAGCCCGGCGTCCTGGTATTCGCTCTTCATGTGCCCGGCGCCGAGACCGAGTTCGGCCCGGCCCCGCGACAGCACATCCAGGGTGGCCACCTCGCGGGCCAGCAGCGCCGGATTCCAGAATCCGGTGTTGAGCACACAAGTCCGCAGTCGGAGCCGTTCGCTGAGCATTCCGGCGGCGGTCAGCGCGGCGAATGGAGCCAGCGCTCCGAGGTGGTCTGGCGCGGCGAGGACGTCATACCCGAGCGCGTCGGCGCGGCGCACCAACTGACTGAACTCCCGCTGGGACGACACCGCACCCACGTTGATCCCGAACGTGATCTCTGACATGATCCTTATTGCCTCATCTCGGGCCGGTGCGTGCAGACGAGCATCTGGTTGCCACCGGCTTGGAACTCGTAGTCAAGGTCGGCCAGCTGGGTGGTGATGCCGCGGCTAGCGAGTTGGGCGAGCAGCTGGTCGAGGTAGGGGTAGCTGCCAGCACCTATGGCCACCAGCGGAAAGATCCGTAACTCGTCGTGGGTGACCCGCATGAGCTCGCCGATGGCGTCTCGATGGAATGCCAGGTCGAGGCGGTCGGCGTAGCTGAACAGCAGGTGCGAGCTCACGACCAGATCGAAGGCGTGGTCGGCGAAGGGCAGGCGGGGTAGCTCGCCGGGCACATAGCGCTCGGGGTGAGCCCGCCGATCAGCGGTGAAGCGGGTGATCGCGGCGGCGCGAGAGCGCTGGTGGTCGCCCGCGTCGGTGAAGAAGCTCCACCGGTACTGCTCCGGGTGGGCCCGGACGTAGCGTTTGCCGCGGTCAGTGTCGGCCTGGGCGCGGGTGGCAAGCTCGTCGGCGCTGGTGTGAGCGTAGACCGGGTCGCAGGCCCACGCGTCACCCCCGGCGGCGTTGACCTCCGCGGTGAGGCTGGCCGCCCCTCCTGGGCAGTCCAGCAGCCGGCGACGCAGGTCGGCGTCGGAGAGCGCGAACATGGCCCGGTACTCAGCGAGGGAGCGCGCGCTGACCAGCACTGCCCCGATGCCACTGTCGGGCACGGCGGCACGGGGGCGCCGCGTGTCCATTATCCGTCGGGCGCCGGAACGGTGACGTGCGCGGGGATGGGTACACCGAAGAGCAGCGCGACGACGTCACTGACGGCGTGAACCCCGCCGGGCAGCGTGCCGCTCGGAGCCACCTGGTACATGACGGCGACCAGGTAGCGCTCGTCGGGCCCGGCGAAACCGACGGTGTCCGTGACCCAGTGCTTGCCGTAGGGGTCAGTCTCGTAGGACCAGCCGTCCTTGTTCCCGGGCTGTTGGGTCGGGCCGGCCGCCCAGACTCCCCATTGCTGGTTCGGCGCCACCCCGCGTAGCGCGCCGACCAGATAGGCCCGGTCGGCCGGGTTGACCTGGGCGAAGACGAAATTCGCCAAGGCGGCCAGGTCATCGGTGGTGCACTTGACGAAGCCCCAGTACGTCTTGGCGGTGAAACCGGGCACGAAGTGCAGGCCGGTCATGCCGTACTGGTTGCGGAACCGGGCCAGCATGTCCTCTCCGCCGAATCTGGCCCACAGCCGATCGGAGGCGGCATTGTCGGAGAAATTGAGCATGGTGGCCATGTCATGCCGGTCCGCGGCGCTCAGCATGAGCTGGCCGCCGCGCTGCCGGCGGAGCAGGTCGGTGGCGATCGCGAGCTTGATGGTGGACGCCGTCCAGCCCTCATGTTGCGTCGGGCCGAAGCGCCAGGCGTGCCCGGTATGCCGATCAGTGAACACCACGCTCAGGTACCCGTTGCCGCTGACGTTGCGGTTGATGTAGGCGCTGGCGGCGGCGAACCGCTGCTGTTGGACACAGCTCCACCCCGAGTCGGCGGGGCACCCCACTGCTGGCGGCGGGGTCACGTCCGGGACCGAAACCACGTCCGGGGCTGGCTGGGACGCCACGTCGCCGCTGGCCGGCCGATCCCCGACGACCGGCTGGGCCAGAGCCTTCGGGGCTGAGGTTTTCAGGGCTAGGGCGGCTTTCAGGGCTAGGGCTTTCGGGGGCGGATCGACGCTCGCGGTTGCGCAGCCGACCGCAGTGAACGCCGCGCAGGCCAAGATCGGGGCAACGGCGAGACGGAGACGGAGCGGCATGGTCGTGATGGCGGGACGCTACTACCCAACCCCAGGCACAGCCTCAGCAGGGGATGACTCAATCCTCACTCGGAGCCGTGGCGGGGTGATATCATCAGATATCAAGGAGGTGCGATATGTCTGACATCCTGATTCGTGATGTTCCCGAGCGGGTCGTCGCGGCGATCGACTCCCGGGCGGCACAACTCGGGTTGTCCCGCAACGAGTACCTGCGTCGGCGGCTGAGTCAGGACGAACACCGGTCCACCTCGCCGATCGAGGTCGCCGATCTCCAGCGGTTCGAGACGATGTTCAGCGACCTGGCAGACCCGGACGTTATGGCTCAGGCCTGGTCATGACCGGCGCAATCGACTGCTAACGCACCATGAGCCCGTGGTTGATTGACAAGTCAGCGCTCGCGCGTCTGGGGCGCAGCCCCCAGGCCCAGGAGTGGGCGGTTCGGATCGAACGTGGACTGGTGCGGATCACTACCGTCACCCTGTTGGAAGTGGGTTACTCAGCCAGATCCGCGGACGATCTGCGCGCCGGATTGCGCAAGCCCCCGATCTCCGCCATGCCCGTCGAATACTTGACTCCGACGATCGAAGACCGTGCGGTGGCGGTGCTCACGTCGCTTGCTGACCGTGGTCAACACCGGGCTCCGTCCATCCCCGACCTCCTGATCGCCGCCACCGCCGAACTCTCCGACCTCACGGTCCTGCACCTGGACAAGGACTTCGACGTGATCGCAGGAATCACGGGTCAGACCGTCGAGCGGCTCACGCTGCCACCACATGACCCGATCGACAGTTAGGGGTCACCAGTCGGCGTGCGTCGGAAGCGGTGCCGATCCCAGCGTCAGCAGGGGATGACGTAGGCGCGGGCGAAGAACGTGCTGATGTCCGCGCGGTGGAGGTGACCGGCGACCGCTTGATCACCTTCTACGGCCATGACCGCGTGGATGTGAACCGCGCCATTCGTGATCTCACCAGTACCCGTCATCTCCGCCGGTAGGGAGTAATCGGTGAGGACGTCTTTGGTGGCGTCGTTCTTGGGCATAGTGGAGATCGTGAAACTGTCCACGGCCCCGATCAGGCTGACGATCGCCCCGCCTGTGATGCCGAGGCGCTTGGCTTCCTGAGCTATGGTCTCCATCAACTCAGCGTTGCGGACCTCAATGACGACCACGGCTACCTTCCCATAACGGGACTGAACGTTTCATGTACGACGCGCGCCATCAGGCCACACGACCGTGACCGGTATCCCGCGCTCGCGTGCGGCTGCCACAACATCAGCGGTACCCGAGTAACCCCCGGCAGGGTTGCCATCCCATACCGCAACGAGAGAATCAATAGAGCCGAGCACTTCTTCGCTTGCCGCCATATACGCATCCCTGTTGGATTCTTCGCAGGGCAACGTCCGCACCACGCGAGCCCGACTGATGAAGTCATCGAACTCCACTAAATTGTCGGGCGCGACCTTCCGCTCTCGATAATCAGCAGCCGGGAGGACTATTTCAAGAAAACCTCCACACTCCAGCACGACCCTAGCGAAGATTTGATCTGAACCTCGCGCCAGACAAGAAATGCCGACCAGTTCACCCTCGCTGCGACCCCTCAGGACATCGCGAAGCGCCCCGGCAACGAGAGAGACACTGTCACGAGAAAGGTCCATGTGGCCAGTTATCCCAATTCGCGGCAATGCATATCCCCTCATCCATCCATTGGCGGAGGTCAGCTCCCGGATGAGATCCCGAGTGTCTCGCACCACGGGAATTTCCGCGTACCGTGAAGCCTCCTGATGGAAATCTCGCAGTTTTGCGCCAACTCGCCCGTTCACCCACGGCCGCCCAAGCGAAATCGCTTGATGGACCACCTCGCACGCGCGTTCCGGGTCAGCGGAGATCAATTGGGTGCGCGCCAGTCCAATAAGATCGAAAGTGTGGAGCCGATGTTCCGACGGGTGACGCAGCTCAAGTGCCTTTTCAATATGATCTTGAGCCTTCCGAGCCCATCGCGGCTCGCGTCGAGCCAACTCCCGGTAGCGCCCACCGATCACGCCCGTAAGCTCGGCGGCGTCAAAATTCCGGACACGACGATGGTCACTATCCGACGCGCCTTCGGAGAAGTACTCCTCCGCGAGGCCAACGGCACGAGTGAACGCTTGAGACTCTCCCAATAGGGCGTACCCCCACGCTTCACGTGTCGCCAGCATCGATCGCAGCAGTGCTGTCGCGGTCTTTCGACTGCCGTACTGTGCGAGTTCCACAATCTCCAAGCCCTCCCGAGGGCGACCAAGATCGTAGCACTGCCGCGTCAGCGCCGCGAGCACGGTGGCGGCGTGCACGTCGTCATGCGCCAGTTTCGCCAGCTGCACAGACAAGACGTAGTACCGCTGCGCCGAACGATGCAAGCCATGATCCCACGATATCGAAGCGACCACTTCGGCGAGCTCTGCCGCTACTCCGAAAGCCCGCCAGTTCGCTGGCTCCGGAGACCCCTCGTGAAGACGATCCGTGACGTCATTCAACTGGGCGACAACCGCCTTGCGGACAAGCATCCCATGACCGCTCCTAACCCAGCCCCTGAATTGTCCTACTAGCCCTTCGAGCGAAGCGAGTTCATCCGCGCAAAAATCAGGTCCGCGCGTCGCAAACTCCACATCATCGCCGATCGGATGTAGCCATTGCTGGAGCGGGTCAGTCAGCGCGGCCCCTACGAGCGCCGTAGACGCGCCCGCCGCTATAGCCTCTCGGCGCGTGATAGCCAGGTCCTCACCCGTGACCCGCCGTACCGTGAACGTAATCGAATTACTGGTCCACTGGGTAACCGTTTGTGACACCTTCGAGGATTTCGACGGAAAAACCGTTACCAATTCTTGAGCAGTGGCGCGAGCTCGTGTTCGCCGCTTGGCTTGTTGTTCGGCGAGGTGAGCCGCTTTGGCTTGGATAAACTCATCGTAGCGAGTGATCAGCTGACCGCGCACCTGGACGCCACGAGGTGAACTCATCAGGGATCACGGTCGGGGCTGGAGGCCCGGGCCCAGAAGCGTTGCGGGATCCGGCCGGCCAGCCGGGCATGCCGGCCCGCCTGCACGGCCAGCCGCATCGCTTCGGCCATCCGCGGTGGGTCATCGGCCCGGGTCACCGCACTAGCCAGCAGCACCGCGTCGCAGCCCAGCTCCATCGCCAGCGCCGCGTCGGAGGCGGTGCCGATCCCGGCGTCGAGGATGACCGGCACCGAGGCCTGCGCCACGATCATCTCGATGTTGTGCGGATTGCGAATGCCCAGTCCGGTGCCGATCGGTGAGCCCAGCGGCATCACCGCCGCGCAACCGGTGTCAGCCAGCCGGCGGGCCAGCACCGGGTCGTCGTTGGTGTAGGGCAGTACGGTGAAGCCGTCGGCGACGAGCTGCTCGGCGGCGTCGAGCAGCTCGATCGGATCGGGCAGCAGGGTGCGGTCGTCGGCGATGACCTCCAGCTTCACCCAGGAGCTCGACAGTGCCTCCCGGCTCAGCCGCGCGGTGAACACCGCCTCTGCGGCGCTGCGGCAACCCGCGGTGTTAGGCAGCGGCTCGATCCCGTGGCGACGCAGCACGTCGAGGACACCGGTGCCCGCGCCGGTGTCCATCCGGCGGAGCGCGACGGTGGTGAGCTCGGTCTGCGCGGCGAGCAACGCCTGCTCCAGAACGGCGAGGTTGCCCGCGCCCCCGGTTCCCAGGATCAGCCGCGAGCCGAATTCCCGCCCAGCGATGACCAGTGGATCATCTGCCATCCGCGTCAACCTCCCTGCACCGCGGTGAGCACCTCGACCGATGCACCTTCCCGCAACACCGTGCCAGGCCATGACTCTCTCGGCAGCACAGCGCCGTCCAGTGCCACCGCGACACCACCGGACGGCACGCCGAGCAGCTCCAGCAGGTCGGCCAGTGTGGCGCCAGCGGGGAGTTCCCGGGAGCCGCCGTTCACAATCACGGTCATGTCGCGCTCCGCGCGACCCGTGAGTGGCGATGCGAGCTATCACTCGCATCGCCACTCACGGGTTGTCCACAGGTGAGGCGGGCTGGCGTGGCCGGCGCTACGTCAACCGGCACGGGCTGACCGCGCAGCAACGCGAGCACCGCGTCCGCGGTCAGGGGTGCGAGCAGGATCCCGTTGCGGTGGTGACCGGTCGCGGCGAGCACGCCGGGCTCCAGCTCACCGATCACTGGCAGGTTGTCCGGACTGGCCGGGCGCAGCCCCGCCGCGCTCTCCTCCAGCGTGTACTCCGCGATCGCGGGCAGCACGTGCTCGGCGTCGGTGAGCAGCTCGCGCACCGCACCGGCGGTGACGTCGGTGTCGAAACCCACCTCGCGTTGGGTGGCGCCGAGGACCAGCCGCCCGCCGTCGCGGGGCACCAGGTAACTGTGGCGCCCACCCACGATCGCGCGGATCGTTCGTGACGGCGGCGCCAACGCGCCCGCCCGGCGGCGAAGCCGCAGGATCTCGCCCTTCACCGGGCGGATCACGCGGCGCAGCATGGGGTGCAGCGCGGCACCGTGCGCACCGGCGGCCAGCACAACAACGTCAGCGCTCGGCAAGCTCAGGCAGCGTTGGGCGTGAAACCGCACCCCGGCACTACGGCACGCCACCAGCAGCGCGCCCAGCAGCGCCCGGTTGTCCACTGACAGATCTTCCGGAATCGACAGCGCCCCGCACACCCGCGGGCCCAGTGCCGGCTCGAGCCGGCGCGCCTGCCGGCCCGAGAGCGCTTCCACGGCGCGGTCCAGTCGGGACAGCTGCTCGGCGATCCGGTCCAGCTCGGCGCGGTCGCCGGGGTCCAGCGCGACCATGAGGGTGCCCCCGGTCCGCAACCCGGGGTCGGCGCCGGCGGCGGCGAGCTCGGCGGCGAAGTCCGGCCAGCGGCGCAGCCCGGCCGCGCCCAGCGCGAACACCGCGGGCTCACTCGGCACCGCCTCGGTGACTGGAGCGAGCATCCCACCAGCGACGTGCGAGGCACCCGATCCTGGCGCCGGGTCGTGCACGGTCACCGCGAATCCCGCGGTCGCGGCGCGCCAGGCGCAGCTGAGTCCGATGACGCCACCACCGACCACCGCGACCGTGCTGGACGAGCCCTCCAACGGCACTCCCGACGACACACCGACTCAGCACGTGCGTACCAGTCCAACCCTAGCTCGATGGCTCGATACGGTCGCCACATGGATGGCAAGCAGATCAGGGCCCGGTTGGCCGACGCGCAGCTGTACTTGTGCACCGACGCCCGGACCGACCGGGGCGACCTCGCCGAGTTCGCCGACGCGGCACTGGCTGGCGGCGTGGACATCATCCAGCTCAGACACAAGGGACTGGAGGCGCGCCTCGAGCTCGCCGCTCTGGAGGTGCTCGCCGACGCGTGCCAGCGCCACGGCGCGCTGCTGGCGGTGAACGATCGGGCCGACGTGGCCCTGGCCGCCGGTGCGCAGGTGCTGCACCTGGGACAGGACGACCTGCCGGTCAGCTGGGCGCGCCGGGTGCTCGGCGATGAGGTGGTGATCGGCCTGTCCACCCATGACCGCACCCAGGCCACCGACGCCGCCACGCGCCACGGCGTGGACTACTTCTGCACCGGCCCGTGCTGGGTCACCCCAACCAAGCCGGGCCGCCCGGCCGCCGGGCTGGACCTGCTCCGCGACACCAGAGCTCACATCGGCTCCACCCGCCCGTGGTTCGCGATCGGCGGCATCGAGTCCACCGAACGCCTGGAGCAGGTATGCGCCGCCGGTGCGGACCGGGTGGTGGTGGTGCGCGCGATCACCGAGGCGGCGGACCCGCGGGCGATGGCCACCGCCTTCGCTCGGCGGCTGCGCTCAGCGCACTAGCGTCCCTGGAGGGGCTCGTCTCTAGAGGACTGGTCTCTGGAGGACTCGCCCGTGAGGAGGGTGAGCCGGTAGGTGGACAGAATCAGCTGGATCGGCTGGAAGTAGGTTTGCCCGCCGAGCAGGCAACCGCCGGTCCCGCCGGACAACACGCCCTGCGCCTGAGTGCCGCTCATGAAGGGCCCGCCGGAGTCGCCTTCCGCGGCGCAGACATTGGTGCCGGTGAGCCCGCTCACGACCACGCCCTCACCGTAGTTCACGGTCTCGTCAACGGACTGCACCTGGCCGCAGTGGTGGCCGGTGCTGGATCCGGACAGGCACACCTCGTCGCCCACCGCGGCGGGAGCGTCGCCGGTCACCGGGAGTTCCCCGTTGTCGGTGTCGACGTCGTGGGTCTGCGCCCAGTGCTGGGACGCCACCGTGATCAGCCCAAAGTCGTGACCGGGGAACGACGTCGCGGCGACCGGGCCGATGACACTGCCATCCGGCCCGGACCAGGTGCCACCCAGGTTGGTGCAGTGCCCGGCGGTGATGATGTAGCGGGTGGCTCCCCGGACCGCGTTGAAGCCGATCGAGCAGCGGCCACTCGAACTTGTGGTGATCGTGTCACCCCCATGCAGGTCGACCAGCAACACCGGGCGAGCGTTGACGTGCACGATCCGCACCTTGTTCTGACCTGCCGCGAAGGCCCGCGCGGCCGCGTCGTCGGTGCTCGACACCACGACGGCGTCGCTGGCCGGGTCGACGTACCAGCCAGTCACCGAGTTCGGAACGGCGCCGGAGCGCGAGTCCAACACCGCCATCACCCCTCGCAGCGCCAGCAACTCCTGGGCAGCCAATCGCGGCGCGGCGCTCACCGGTCCAGCACCAACAGACCCAGCGCCAACAGCCCGCGGGGATGCCGACGCGGCCGATGCGGGGAGCGTGGCACCCACGCTGAGCAGCATGCCCACGGCGGCGGCGGCCAGCGCGTGCGGACGGCTTCGGACGAGCACTGATCGGGTCCTCTCGTTCAGTGGGTGACCTTGGGCAGCTCCCCGACGGTCGCTCCACACTGCCGTCAGTCATTCAAAACGATACGGTGAGTCAGAATAGCTTATACGGGGAGTATCCACATGACTACTTGTAGTGCGGTGAAGGCTCAGGGCTCCCCGGTAATGCGCGCAACCACGGGTTGGAGATCCTGGGCGCGCATGGCGTGCAGGAATACCGCGGCGACCCGGTGGTGGCGGTCCAGCACGATGGTCAAGGGCACCACCGAGCGCGGGATGCCGTGCAGAGCGAACAGCGTACGGCCCGGTGGGTCGAAGATCGACGGGTAGGTCAGGCCGAAGTCGCGGGCGAAATCCGCCCCGGCGGCTCGCTCGTCCCGCACGTCGATCCCGAGGAACCGCACGCCCTGACTCGCCGTCGCGTGGGCTACCCGGACCAGGTCGGCGGCTTCGGACCGGCATGGCCCGCACCACGAGCCCCAGACGTTGAGCACCACCACCCGCTGGGGATAGCGCGCCAGCGACACCGTCGTCCCGGGGTCGGTGAGGCTGTCCCCAGCCAGCTCGCCGACGGTGCCCCGGGTGGCCGGCGGGTCGTAAAAGATGTCGGTCTTGCCGCCAGGTGAGACAAACTCGAAGGTGCCACCGCGAGCCACCGCGTCGGTTCCCGTGGCGCAGCCAGCCAGCAACCCGGTCAGCAACGCAGCCACCGTGCAGAGCCACCGCGCGCACCTCATGCGCCTGCCACCGCGGGTTGGCTGTAGACCACATCGACCAGCGCTCCCTCGACGAACACCAGGCTGGTCAACGACGCCACCGAGCACCGCCGCCGCCGCGGGTCGTGCCAGAGCCGCTGCCCGGTCAGCTGCCGAATCACCGCGCAGATCGGCAACTGATGCGACACGCAGACCGCTTCATGCCCGTCGGCCCCCTCGCGGGCGCGGTGCACGGCGGCGAGCATCCGGGCCGCGATCTCCCGGTACGGCTCACCCCACGACGGCCGCAACGGGTTGCGCAACGCGAACCAGTTTCTCGGGTCGCGCAGCACCCCCCCGTCGGCGAACGACACCCGGGCGCCCTCGAACACATTGACCGCCTCGATCAGCTCCTCGTCGATGACCAGGTCTAGGCCGTGCGTCGTGGCGATCGGAGTCGCGGTCTGCCGCGCCCGGAGCATCGGCGAGGCGACCACATGCACCACATCGTGCTCGCCCAGATGCGCCGCGACCCGCCCAGCTTGGCGCACACCCAACTCGGAGAGTCGGAAACCGGGCAGCCGACCGTAGAGAACCCCGTCCGGGTTGTGCACCTCGCCGTGTCGCAGCAGGTGGACCACAGTACGACTCATGCGCCTTCCCGAGCTTGGGCGGCGGCTCGGGCGGCGTGCGGCAGCGCCGCGGCGATCACCTCGAAGGCCTCCGCCCCCAGGGCCGCGCTGACGAACCAGGACTCGAACGCACTGGGCGGAGCGTAGACGCCACGCTCGAGCAGCGCGTGGAAAAACGCTGGAAAACGCCAGGTCTGGGTGGCTTGCACCCCAGCGTAGTCCCGCACCGGCCCGGTGGCGGGGTCGGTGAAGAACACACTGAGCAGCGAACCCGCGGTCTGCACCAGATGCGGCACGCCTTCCGCCTCCAACGCCTGATCGAGCAGCGCGGCCAGCCGGGTTGCCGCCACATCCAGCCGGGCGTAGACCTCCCGGTCGGCGGCCCGCAGGGTGGCCAGCCCGGCGGCCACCGCCACCGGGTTCCCGGACAGCGTGCCCGCCTGGTACACCGGCCCGTCCGGCGCGAGATAGGCCATGAGCTCCGCGGCACCTCCGAACGCCGCGGCCGGCAACCCGCCGGACATCACCTTGCCGAAGGTGTAGAGGTCGGCGCGCACCCGCTCGAGCCCGAACCAGCCCGCGGCCGAGACCCGGAACCCGGTCATCACCTCGTCCAGAATCAGCAACGCGCCGTGGGCGTGGCACAGCTCACGCAGCGCGGCGTTGAAACCGGGATCCGGTGGTACCGCGCCCATGTTCCCGGCGGCCGCCTCGGCGATGACGGCGGCGATCTCGGCTCCCCGCTCAGCGAACACGGCGCGGAGGGCATCGAGGTCGTTGTAGGGCGCCACGAGCGTGTCAGCGGCTTGCGCGCCGGTGACACCGGGGCTGCTGGGCAGCCCGAGAGTGGCCACACCGGAGCCGGCGGCGACGAGCAGTGCGTCGACGTGCCCGTGGTAGTGCCCGGCGAACTTGACCACCAGCGGGCGCCCGGTGACGCCCCGGGCCAGCCGGATCGCGCTCATGGTCGCTTCGGTGCCGGAGTTGACCAGCCGGACCTGCTCGACCGGCGCGACCCGGCGCACGATCTCCTCGGCGAGCTCGGTTTCCCCGATCGTGGGAGTGCCGAAGGACAGCCCCCGCGTGGCGGCCGACCGGACCGCGTCCACCACCGCGGGGTGCGCGTGCCCCAGGATCATCGGCCCCCAGGACGAGACCAGATCTACGTAGCGGTTGCCGTCGACGTCCCACAGGTAGGGCCCCGCCGCTTCGACCATGAAGCGCGGCGTGCCACCGACAGCGCGGAAAGCCCGCACGGGGGAGTTCACCCCGCCGGGGATCACCGCGCTGGCGCGGGCGAACAACCGGGCCGACTCGGTCGCGCTCACCCGAGCCGGTCTCCGCCACGCGATCGGGCGAGGGCCGCCTCGCGCCCGGCGTCGAGCAGCAAGATCCCGGCCAGGGTGGCCGTGCCGGTGGCGGCCGCCCACCAGCTTCCCTCGACGCGACTGAGTGCCACACCCCGGCGCATCGTGAGGTGCACGCCGCGATGCCAGCACCACCAGGCAAGCCAGGCGAGCACGAGGGCGCTCAGCACCTCAGCCAAGGCGAGCACGGCCCTCGGCGGGCGCCCCCGCGTCAACGTCGCGAAACCCACACCCGCACCCTGCCATGACACCTCCCCCCGCCGCTCAGCGGGAGGCCGTTAGTGATCGCCGGCAACGTCCCACGATGACCCCGCGCGTGCGGCATCATGATCGCCGAAAGTGAGGCGTCACCGTGCGATTTTGCACGGCCAGCGCTCACTTTCAGCGATCACAAGCGCTGGGGCCGAAACCAGGCATTGGCCGCGGGCAGGAACATGGTCACAAGCGCCCCGATCAGAAGCAACAGCTGGAGCAGCCCGGTAATCGACCCCGCTCCAGGATTGACCGCAAGTCCAAGCAATCCGAACAGCACGCCCAGACCGCCGAACACCGCCAGCACGATCCGCGCCCAGTTGCGTCCCCCTCGCATCAGGAACACGAAAACGATCTCGGCGACCACGACGAGCAGCCCCAGCAAGACCCCGACGACCAACGCGGTGGTCGTGGCGCTCTCGATCGTCGACTGGTCCGCCGCCGGGTTCTGGGCAAGCGCCTGACTGATCGCCTCGGCTCGAATCTGGTTGATCTGGCTGTACAGGGTGATCGCCCCGACCACGCCGAGCACGAAGGTGGCGATCCAGAGCCAGAAGGAGATCTCGACCTCCTGCGGCCGGGGTGCCCGCAGCGGAGCCTGCCCAGCCGAATAACCTGCCGGGGGCGGGATCGTGGTCATGCCCGCGACGGTAGCCGTGGTATGCCCCCGCCGTCACGGAAATTCCAGAACCAGCCCACTCACATCCAGACCGCGCTCGACCGCTTGGCCGCAGTCAGGTCTCGGGAACTGTCAGTGGTCACTGCCAATGTGGTCACCATGGCCTTGGAAATCGACATAGAGCGGCTGATCCGCCGCCAGCATGGCGCGGTGAGCCGGACCCAACTGCGCGCGAGCGGGCTGAACGCGAACACCATCGACTCCTGGGTCCGCCGTGGCCCATCGCGGCGGGTCTTGCCCGGCGTTTACGCCGCCGGTGCACCGGCGCTCACCACCCGGGCGCATGCCGCGCACCTCACCCGTGCCGTGGCTGTGGCTGTTCCGCCGGGACACCCCACGCACCCGGCGCAGCACCGTCGGCGGGCTGCCGGTCACCGATGTGCCTCGCACCGTCGTCGACTGCCTTGCGCTGCTTGACGACGCCGCGTGCGCCGCGCTGCTCGACCACGCCACGGCGACGCTGACTTCGGACCGGGCGCTACGGATGCGTTACCTCGAGGAGATAGGGCTGCGCGGCTCGCCTCGCGTCGCGCGGCACCTGGCATCGCTGGCGCCCGGCGCGGCGTCCGCGCCTGAGCGCCTACTCGCCCAGGGTTTGCGGTCAGCGGGCCTGACTGGATTCTTGATCAACGAGCCAGTACTCGGGTACATCGCGGATTTCCTCGATCCAGCGCGGCGGCTGATCCTCGATCGATCCTCGACGCGATCGCCACAGTGGTCGCGTGCACCGGCCAACCGATCTCATGATCGCCGAAAGTGAGGCGTGGCCGTGCAGATCCGCACTGTCACGGCGCAGTTTCGGCGATCATGGGCGACTGGGGGCACGCGGGGTCAGCGCAGCCAGGTTGCGGCTTGCACCGCCCAGTAGGTCAGCACCAGGTCCGCGCCGGCCCGGCGGATCGAGGTCAGTGTCTCCAGCACGGTGCGCCGCCGGTCCAGCCAGC
>JBDTAX010000185.1:0-12326 GCA_039924425.1 Pseudonocardiaceae bacterium | reverse complement strand
CTGCTGAGCGCCTCGGTCGCCCGGACCGCGCTGTCCCGCAACGGCAGGTTGTCCGCCGCCCAGGCGGGCAGCCCGGTGAGCCAGGCCCAACCCTCGCGCGGGTCACCGAACGTGGCCAGCGCCCGGTTCTCGAACCGGGCGGCGTGGATTCCGACGCCATGCACGATGGTCGGGCCGAAGAAGAACAGGCCTACGCAGGCCAGCGCGGTGAGTTGGCGGTTGCGGTGACCTGAGCGACCGTAGGGACCTGAGCGACCGTGGGGACGCTCGCGGCGCGCCGGACCGCCGGCTGAGCCGGCAATCGGGTCCACGTCACGGCGGTTGCGGTCGGTCACCGACATGGCGTGCACCGTAACGCTGACGCGCTCACCTATCCTGCACCGGCGCAGCCGACGGACGTGGGGAGCCAAGCCAATGCAGGACCACCGCATCGAGTGGACCGGCGAACGCTGCGTGCCGTGGGCGCAGGATCTGCAGGTGGTGTACGAGCACTACCACCGGTACGCGCTGGCCGCCCGCTTCAGCACCGACGCGCGGGTGCTGGATCTCGCCTGCGGGGAGGGCTACGGGCCCGCGCTGCTCGCCGCGCAGGCCCGCGAGGTGGTGGGCGTCGACCTCGACCCGCTGACGATTGCGCACGCCGCCGCCCAGTACCGCAGGGACAACCTGCACTTCACGGTCGGGTCGATGATCGATCCAACGCTGCTCGCCGACGCGGAGCCTTTCGAGGTCATCACCTGCTTCGAAGCCCTGGAACATGTCGCGGAGCAGGACGCCCTGCTCGCGGTGGTGGCCCGGCTGCTGGCGCCGGGCGGGCTGTTCCTGACCAGCACGCCCGACGTGGAGGTCTACAGCCACGAGCACGGCAACGACAACCCCTTCCACGTCCGGGAGCTCACCGAGCCGCAATTCCAGGCACTGCTGGGGAGCACGTTCGGTCACGTCGCGATCCTGCGGCAGAACGTCACCGTCGGATCGCTCATCACCGGAGCGGCCGCGCCCGGTTCGGGGATCGTGGAATCGTTGCGCAGGGAATCGAAGAGCGAGTGGCGGGTAACGGGAGGGTCACCGCACACTTACCTGCTGGGCATCGCCTCGGACGCGGCACTGCCGGCACTGCCGGAGCTCAGCGTGCTGGTCGATCCCGACCTGACCCTGGTCCGCGACGCGCACCGCGCGCTGGCCGCGCAGCGGGACCGGGAAACCGAGCTCCGCGCTGAACTCGCTGAGCAGCGCCGCACAGCAACCTCTGACCGGGACGCGGCCGAGCGGTGCCGCGATCAGCTGGCGGGCGAGGCGCACCGGTTGCGCGGCGAGCTGGCCGGGGCGAGGCGCCAGGCCCAGCGGGCGGAGTCACTGGCGGCGTGGCGCCAGGAGATCGCCAGCGACGCCGAGCGCCGGGCCACTGAGCTGGAAGGCCAGGTGCTGGCGCTGCGCGCGGAGCAGTCGGCCACCGCAAACCGGCTGATCTCCCGCTACCGAGGCAGCGTGGAACGCGCCGCACCCCGCGGCACGCTGCGCCGTGATCTCTACGAGCGCGCGCTGGGGCGCGGGACGGCGACTGCTGAGGAGCAAACACCCGGCCCGGTGCGGGTGTGCACCAGCTCCGCGCCGCTGCTCAGCGTGATCGTGCCGGTGCACGGCAAGTGGGAGTACACCCGGGCGTGCCTGGCCAGCATCGAGCGGCACCGCCCCGACGTCCCGTTCGAGGTGCTGGTCGTCGACGACGCCTCACCGGATCGCACCGCCGAGCTGGTCAGCGCCAGCCCGGGCGTGCGACTGGTGCGCACCGAGCGCAACCTGGGTTTCGTCGGGGCGTGCAACCTCGGCGCCAGCCACGCCCGGGGGGCCTACCTGCTGTTCCTCAACAACGACACCGAGGTGCGGGCCGGCGCCCTGGACGCGCTGGTCGCCGCGGCCGACTCGGACGCCGAAATCGGCCTGGTCGGCGCGATGCTGGTGTACCCGGACGGGCGATTGCAGGAAAGCGGCGGCATCATCTGGGCCGACGGGTCGGGCTGGAACTACGGGCGCGACCAGGACGCCACCGCACCGCGGTTCCAGGTGCGCCGCGATGTCGACTACTGCTCCGGGGCGGCGATCCTGGTGCGCCGGGAAGTGTTCGAGCGGGTTGGCGGGTTCGACCAGCGTTACGCGCCGGCCTACTACGAGGACACCGATCTGGCCTTCGCCATCCGGGCCAGCGGGTACCGGTGCATCGTTGAGCCGCGCGCGGTGGTGATGCACCACGAAGGCGTCTCACACGGCACCGACCGCGCTACTGGCGTCAAGCGCTACCAGGAGATCAATCGCGCGCTGTTCGCCGAGAAATGGGCGCCGGCCCTGGCGGAGCACCTGCCAGCCGCCAGCGAGCTCAACGTGTGGCTGGCGCGCCAGCGGGGGCCGGCCGGCCCCCGGGGCGGGCTGGTGCTCGTCGCTGATCACCAGGTGCCCACCCCCGACCGGGACTCCGGCTCGATGCGCATGCACCGGCTGCTGCTGGTGCTGGTCGAACTGGGCCAGCGGGTGGTGTTCTTCCCGTCCAACGGCGCGCTGCCGCAGCCCTACACCGGGGACCTGCAGCGCCACGGGATCACCGTGATCGGCGACGCGACCGGGCAGGACGCTTTCCTGCGCGAAGCGGGCGCGGCGCTGCGCCTGGCGGTGCTGTCCCGACCGCAGGTGGGGTGGCGGCTGCTGGAGGAGCTGCGGATGCGCGCGCCGCACTGTCTGGTCGGCTACGACACGGTGGACCTGCACTTTCTGCGCCTGCAACGGCAAGCCGAGCTGACCGCCGCGACCGGCGACGAGCGGGGCGCGACGGCCCTGGCGGGCAAGGCGGCCGCGTCGCGGGAGCTGGAGCTGGGGCTGGTGCGGGCCACCGACCTGACCCTGGTGGTCTCCGAGCACGAGCGGGACCTGCTGCGCGATCTGGTGCCGGAAGCGGACGTGCGGGTGCTGTCCAACGTGCACCACCCGGCCGGTGAGGTGCCCGGGCCGAGCGGGCGGGCGGGGTTGTTGTTCGTCGGTGGCTTCGATCACCTGCCCAACCGGGACGCGGCGCGCTGGATGGCCCGCGAGGTGCTGCCGCTGGTGCACCACCACCACCCGGACGCGGTGCTGCACGTGGTGGGCAGCAACCCCTCGCCCGACGTACTCGAGCTGGCCGGCGAGACCGTCGAGGTGCCCGGTTGGGTGGCTGATCTGGTGCCGCTGCACCGGCGGTGCCGGCTGTCGGTGGCGCCGCTGCGGTTCGGGGCCGGGGTGAAGGGGAAAGTGGGCGAGAGCATGGTTGCCGGGCTGCCCACGGTGTGCACACCGGTGGCTGTCGAGGGAATGGGACTGGTGGACGGGCAGCACGTGCTGGTGGCCGCCGACGCCGCCGGGTTTGCCGACCGGGTGGTGAGATTGCTCGACGACGACGCGCTGTGGTGTGCGTTGTCCGCGGCCGGAGTCAGCGTGATCGCGCAGCGGTTCGGGTCTGAGGTGGCCCGCGCCGCGCTGCGGGACGTGCTGGACACCGCCGCCAAACTAATGCCCGACGACTGACGGGTAATCTTGAGTAACAACGGCGTGCAGCGTAATCAGGGGAGGTGGTGAGGTGGCTCCGGAGGTGCCTGGATGGCTCGCTTCGCTGGCCCCGATCCTCGTCGCACACGGTTACCTGGCTGTCTTCGGGTTCCTGTTCATCGAGAGTTTTGGCGCGCCGGTCCCTGGCCAGACCATGCTCATCGCGGCGGGTGCCTTCGCCGGAGCCGGGAGACTCGATGTTGCCGTCGTCATCATCGTCGGTTTCCTCGCCGCTGTCGCCGGTGACAACATCGGCTACCTGATCGGGCACTTCGGCGGGCGCACTCTGGTGCTTCGTTTCGGCCGTTACGTTTTCGTGACCGAAAAGCGCCTCAAGAAAGCTGAGGATTTTTTCGGGCGCCATGGCGGGAAGGTAGTCGCCATCGCCCGGTTCATTGACGGCCTGCGCCAGCTCAACGGCATCGTCGCCGGCATCGCCGGGATGCCCTGGCGGCGGTTCCTGGTCTTCAACGCGCTGGGCGCCGCGGGCTGGGTCGCGGTGTGGACCTTCATCGGCTACTTCGCCGGCGGGCACCTCACCGAGATCCACGAGGAGTTCCACCGCTACCAGACCTTGGTGTTCTGCGTCGTCGGCGCCGTCATCGTCGCCGCGGTGGTCCATTGGTGGTGGCATCGACAACAGCAGCGCGCGAACGCCACCCACACCTGATGCGCCGAGGCGTACGCAGTCGTTCAGGGCGTGGTGTTGTCGCTGGTCGGAGCATGACCGGCTGACGCGCTGGGTACGATCGCCAGGAGGACTGCGGGCAGCACCTCGGACGTGATCATGCCCTGTGTGACGTGTGGCCACCGGTGGGGAGCGAAGAGTTACCCAGCGGTATGCGGCCGTTCGTCCTGCGGGGCGCGCGACAGGTTTCCTCGGCGGCCACTGGAAGCGCGGAGGTGCTCCTAGCTCTACCGGCGTCCGCGAGATTTCGACATGCCGAGCGGAATGTCTGGCCCGGAGCGGCGGTTCGCCCGTGCCCAAGCTCGCGTCGGATTGGGTGGCGTTCTGGCCAGCCTACCAGCGAAGTGGATCAATCATCCGTCAGCTCTGGCTGACTGCGAGTACAAACCGCGCCAGCTCAGCCTCGCGCAAGCGGTCGGGCTGCGCGTACCGGCAACCATAGTCACTAACGTAGCGGATGAGGTGCGTCGGTTCGCGGCAGAACAGGGCGACATCATCGTCAAGTCGCTGGCGGAGCCGATCATCGCCGAAGCCGGGTCGCAGAAGGCAGTCTGAACCCGACGAGTAGCGGCGCCGGAGTTGGCCGATCTCACGGGTCTTGAGTTGACCACGAATTTGTTCCAGGAATGGATTCCCAAAGCTTACGAGATCCGCCTGACCGTGGTGGGCAAGTGCGACTTCGCCGTTGCCATCCATGCCCACTCCGGGCTCGCTCTTTCCTTTCCGCAGCCGGCCTGACCTACGGGGCGTTCGATTTTATCGTCACCGCTGACACCGAGGACTACGTCTTTTTGGAGTGCAACGCGGCTGGGCAGTGGGGGTGGCTTGCCGAGGAGTGTGGACTCCCGATCGCCGACGCCATCGCCGACGAGCTGATCGGAGACGTTCAGTGACGGACTGGCAGCCGCTCGCCACCGCGATGACCGAAAAACTGATAACCACGGGAGAGCTGACCAGCCCAGCATGGCAACGAGCGCTCACCGACACGCCGCGACACGTCTTCGTTTCTGATCACAGCCTGGCTGACGCCTACTCCCAGGACGCGCTCGTCACGCAGTGGCGCGCCGCTGACAAGCGGGGCAACCGGCGCCCCACCTCCTCAGCAAGCGCGCCGGGCGCGGTCGCTGTCATGCTTGAGTGGCTCGACGTGCAGGATCACCACCGGGTCCTGGAGATCGGCACCGGAACTGGCTACAATGCGGCGCTGCTGTGTCACCACCTCGGCTCGGCGAACGTCTACTCCCTTGACATCGATCCCACACTCGCCGATCAGGCTCAGCTCGCGCTCAAGAATCTCGGCTATCAGCCCACAGTGACTACAGCCGATGGCTACGCCGGCCAAACCCCTCATGGTTCTCGACAAAACGGCGCCAGACGAGGTGACCGGGCACTTCGACAACAACCACAACATGGGCTTCATGCCACTGCGCCACGACCTCCACAATCCCTTTGGCTCTGGTGAGGCAGTCGGCTCCACCGCCTCCGGAATGGCCCACTATGGCACCACCACAACGGATCCTCGTCGGCTCCACGACGCGAGTCCGGACCTGGCCCTGTTCTGCCAGCTCCATGTACCTGGCCTGCGCTTGAGTTACAACACGGACTCCGCACACTCCACCGACCGCACCCGCGCAACCAGGGTCATCGCGCACACCGCCGATGCCCTCGCCAACGTCTCCTTTCAACCGGAGAACGGGAGGTGGCCAGTCGTCCAACGCGGCCGTGGCCGCATCTGGGACACCCTCGAGACAGCCGTGGCATTGTGGGACCACCTCCAGCAGCCTGACATCTCCCGGCTCGGGGTCTCCGCGCTCGATGACATCAACCGGCAATACGTGTGGCTCGACGACCCCGACGGGCCTTACTCCTGGCCCATGCCGCTCTGACGCGGGCGGGCGGTCAGTCGCTGGGAGTGAGGGTGTGCAGGAAGGCTCGCCAAGTGGCGGGGGGCAGCGCCAGCGCGGGGCCCTCGGGGTTCTTGGAGTCGCGCACCAGCACCCCGTCGGGTGCGGGCGCGACCTGCACGCAGGCACTGCCGCTGCCGCTGTAGCTGCTGGTGCGCCAGCCGACCTGCACGCAGTCACCGCCCTCGCCGCTGTAGCTGCTCGTCCGCCAGATGATCCCAGCCGGCTCAGGCACGGTCATGATGGTTCCTCTCGGTCCGCGGCGAGCTCTGTTGCCAGGGTGGCAATCAGCTCCCTCGATTCTTCCTCGCTCAGCGCGGTCTTGGCCAGCTCCCGCAGGATGCTCCGGTAGGCGGTGATCTGCTCGGGTTTCTCCAGGAACACACTGGCGGTGGCGCTCTCCAGGTACACCACCGGCCGGAACGTGGCGAACTCCATGAAGATGAACGGTCCGGCCGTCGCGGCGTGGGCGCCGTGCGACGCCGGGATCACCCGCAGCTTCAGGTACGGGCGGGTCGACTTCTGCAGCAGGTGGCGTAGCTGCTCGGCCATCACCGCCGGCCCGCCCACTGGCAGCCGCAGCGCGGCCTCGTGGGTATAGAAGGTGAACCAGGCCGGGTGTTCCCGGGTGAACAGGCTCTGCCGGCCCAGCCGGGCGGCCACCCGGTCGTCGACCTCCTCCGCCGGCACGTTGGGCACCCGGCTGATCACCGCGCGGGCGTACTCGGCGGTCTGCAGCAGCCCGGGCACGAGGATCGTCTGGACATCGCTGTACGCCACCGCCTTGTCCTCATGGTCGATCAAGGTGCGGAGCTGCTGGGGCAGCCGGGTGCCGTGCTGCTGCAGCCAGCCCGGGGTGCTCTGCTCCCGGCAGATCCCGAGCAGCCGCTCCCGCTCGGCGCCGGTCACCTCGACGATCGCCAGGAACGCCGACACGTCCACCTCGCTGCCACCGCGCTTGCCGGACAGCAGCCGCGACACCCGGCCCTGTGACCAGCGCAGCTTCCGGGAGGCGTCCGTCTGCTTGAGCTTGGCATCCTTCAACGCCCGGGCCAGCCCCTCGCCCAGTTCCCGACCGCGAATCGTCGGTTCTTGATCCTCCATGGCGGACACCTTAGGACCACTCGGGGAGCAAATCCAGCAACTTGCCGGAGCACGGTGATATATGTCCCTGGGTCATTCAACTGACGGCGATGCCTCGGAGGAGGGTGTGGATGAGGGCGGTGTAGTGGGTGTCACGGTCAGGGACGAAGCCGATGTCCCGCAGTTCGAGGCTGATCGCTCCGTGGCAGGCCGCCCAGATTCGTTGGGCGATCTCGTGGGGTTCGCCAGGTTGAATGCGTGCGGTGGCGATGCCGAGTCGGACGGCGTCGACGAGTCGGGCGAACGCGGTGTGCGCGGCCGCGCGCGCGGCATCGGAGGAATACAAACCTGGTACCGGGAAGTCGAACATCAATCGGTACATCGCGGGGTTGGCCAGCGCGAAGGCTCGATAGTTGGCGCAGCCGGTGGCGATGGATCGCAAGGGATGCTCGCTGTCCGGTGCGACGGTGACCGCGGCGGCGAGTTCGTCGAATCCTTGCTGGAGCAGCGCGTTGAGAATGCCGTCCTTCGATCCGAAGCGGTTGTACACGCCCATCGGCGCGACTCCGGCGCGGGCCGCGATGTCCCGGATGGCCAGCGCGTCCGGCCCGCGCTCGTCGAGGAGCTGGCGGGCGGCCCGCAACAGCGCTTCGCGGACCGCCAAGGTCGGGGTGCGCTGCCGGGTCACGAGGCGGGAGCACTCACGGTGTGCGCCCGAGGAAGGCCACCAACTGGTCGGACACCGAGCCACCATCGATGCGCACCTCCTCGGCGAACGCGGTGCCGCGCACTCCGTCATGGACGAACCCCTTGCTGATCTCCAGCAGCGGCTCAGCAAGCTCCAGCGGAATGTCCACCGCCTCGCCGGTGGCCCGGCTGATGTCCCACCCGTGCACCACCGCGTCATGCACGCTGATCTGGGCCACCACCGGCGCCGGTGTCGGCCCCCACGGCATCGCACAGGTGCGCTCGAGCACCCCGGGGGTGTGCCACACGGCCAGCGCCCGCGCCGCGATCCCCTCGAACGCCGCCGTCGGGTCAGCACCGATCCACTCGGTCTCCGCCAGCGCCTGAGCGTTGATACGGCTCGGGTCCCCCAATCCGCTCGCCGCGGCGGCGAACTGGTCCATCACCCCGAGCGTGTGGTTGAGCAACGCCCGCAGGTCCCACCGCGCACACGAGGTCGCCACCTCCAATTGCTCGATTCGTACCGCCGCGATCCGCTCCCCGGTCCAGGCGAATCCGTCTTCCAGCAGCTTGATGATCTCCATCTCCACCTCCTGCGTCGAGGCCATGCCTCACCATATTATGTAACATGGTGCTATCATATTAGCACGGCGTACTTCTAGGGTTCATGGTCATCGTGCTGGAGAGGAGGGGACGATGCGAATCGACCTGGAGCGGGCGCAGGTGACGCTGGAGGCGGCCGCCGGTCGGACCGCCGAGCTGCTGGACTCGATCGCCGACGGCGACCTGCCGGTGAAGAAATCGGAGTGGAAGGTGGGAGAGGTCGGCGCCCACCTGGTAGTCGTGCTCCACGCGTTCACGAAGGCCGCAGCGGGGTCCTTCGACGCCACGTCGCCCTACATCCCGGACACGGAGGTCTTCCGTGACCGCCTCACCGCGGTCACCGCCGGCACCCTCGAGCTGGTGCCCGAGCGCCATCCGGGCACCCTGGCCCAGCTCATGCTGGACGCGGCGCGGGCCTTCCTGGCGGCCACCGCCGGGCGCTCACCCGACGAGGCGATCCGCACCCCCTGGTACGGCTCGCGGGCTTCGCTGAGCCTGGACGCGGCGACCTGCCTGCTGGCCGGTGAGCAGATCATCCACGGCTACGACATCGCCATGACGGTGGGCCGGCCATGGCCGATCAGCGCGGCGGACGCCCAGCTGACCCTGTCGATAGTCGAGACGATGATGCCCTTGGTCGTGAACCCGGAGACCGCCCGTGGCCATACCGCCAGCTACGAGCTGCGCGTCCGGGGCGGGCCGCGGTTCGTCATCCGGTTCCGCGACGGGGTGTGCACGGTGGAACCGGCGGGCGGCCAGGTGATTGACTGTTACCTCTGGGCCGACCCGGCGGAGCTCGTGCTCGTGGTCTACGGCCGGATCAGCCAATGGCGGCCCATCGTCCGCGGCCGACTGCTGGCCTGGGGCCGCAAGCCGTGGCTGGGCCTGACGTTCAAGAACCTGTTCTTCACTCCGTGAGCCCTGGCCGACGCCACTGAGCGCAGGCGGAGGATAATCACCAGCAGTGATCGGTCACCCGCGGAGCGTGACCGGCCAGGCTGGAGGATCCCATGGGCTCGACCGTCCTCGAGGGACGCACCCGGTGGACACGCTTCGCGGTGGTGTTCGCGTTGAGCCTGCTGATCGCGGCAGCGTTGCTGTTCGGTCTGGCGCACGGGGCGATCGGCGCGTCGTTCGCGGAGTCGGGCGCGAATTTCAAGACCTCCGCCAGTGAGCTGCGGGGCACCGGCTTCGTGCAGTTCGGCACGATCGACCGGTCGGCTGATGGGGCGCATCCGGCCGCGCGGACCGGCATCGTGTCGGCGTCGATGGACAACTTCTGCCAGTCGGCACTCGTGCCCTCGCTGCCGCTGGTCGGCGACGTCTCGGTGGTGATCCGCGCCGCGGGTCGGGACAGTGTGCAGGCCAGCAATCTGGTCGTCAACATCAGCAATCTCACGGGCAAGGCGACCTTCCAGAACATCGACGTCGGGATCGACGCCAGCCAGCTCAGCAAGGGTCCCACGGGGCTGGGCGGCGCGCCGGGCTCGTTCGCCCAGCAGGCCGACCAGGTCGTGCTGGACAACCTGCAGCAGACCGCGCGGCGCGTCATGGCCTCGACGTTGGTCCTCAACGGGCTGGACCTCAGCATCATCGCCGGCCGGTCCGAGTGCTTCTGACCGTGACCCGTCGGCAGCGGTTCGGGCAGTGGCGGGGCACTCGGCCGTTCTGGGCCGGGATCTTCCTCATCGCGGCGGGACTAGTGATTCTCGCCCCGCCGTTCGCCGCGCTGCACCTCGGTGACCTGGTGATCTCACTGAGCACCCTGGGGGGCGCCTCGGCGTTGGTGATCGGGGTGATGCTGATCGTCATCGGGATCTCGCTCTGGATCCGGCCGCAGTTCCGGCTGCCGGCCGGCATCGCCGCGGCGCTGCTCTCGCTGGTCTCGCTGCCGGCGGCGAACCTCGGCGGTTTGCTCGTCGGGATGCTGCTCGGCCTGGTCGGCGCGGCGCTGGCGATCTCGTGGAGCGATCAGCGGTGTTGACCCGCGCACTGCTGCTGGTTGCCGTCGCTGTCTTGGGTGGTGCCGCGCAGACTGCGCCGCTGGCCGGCCAGGCAACCCAGCCCGCCGGCCAGGTACCGACGTCGGCGCAGAGCTGCCCGCCCCCCGAGCCCGATCCGGCCCGAGCGCCCGCCGCCGATTCCCCGCCGTTGGCGGTGGCGCCATTCCGGCTCGACGCATCGCGCATCGACCTGCACCAGGTCAATCTCCTGCGCAGTAACAAGATCGTGTCAGTGCGGACCCGGCAGGGCAGCAAGCGGGTGCTGCAGTTCGTCGCCGGCGCCGTGGACGTCACCGACCTGCGGCAAACCACCGCGCCCGGCGGCGGCGCGAGCCTGACCTTGGCCACCCCAGCCGGCAGCCGGTCCCGCCTCAGTGGCCCGGTCATCCTGTACGTGGAGAAACTGTGCGGCACGCTGACGGTCGGCCCGCTGGGCGTCGGTTTCGGCGTGCCCGGCGCACTGCTGCCCCCCATCTCGGCGGCATCCCCCCCACCGGCGGTGCTTCCCGAAGTGACCTTCACCGGCGCGACCACCTACGTCGCTGGCCTGTCCAGCGCCGAGCTCGACCTCCCCACGACCCAGCTTTCCGCGACCACCGGCTAGGGCAGTGTCGACGGTTCAGGTATGACACCACCTGCGAGACTGCGGGCGCTCGTATCGGCCCGGACAGCTAGGGTGTTGTTGTGACCGCCACTGCCGCCTACGACGAGCAGCCCGCGAGTGGGCATCCTTTACGGCCGGGTGCCTCGCCGCGCGGGATCCGAGCCGCGCTGTTGCCCGTGGACCGCATCAACTTCGATGCGGCGTACGAGGCGGCGTTGGCTGATGTCCCGCGAGAGCATGGATCTGGCGGGACTGTTCACGATGCTGGAGCACTGGCGGCGAGCTGCGGTGCTCCAGAGCGACCCAGAAGGGTACCGACGGGTGGTGCGCCGCGCGGCGGCGGCGCTGACCGGTGCGGAGATTCCCGCCGATGAGCCACTCGAAGTCACGAGGGCCAAGCCAGCATGTAAGTGTACCGCGTCGACACCACACAAGACGTGTCCCGCAGATCTCGCCATTTGTGATCGATTCTATTTTTGCCGACTGCGCGTGGGCGGTCTCCCGCTCACGGCTTCTATCGCCGACGGAGCTGGGAGCGACCGGGCCGCAGGCTGTGACGCCCGGGCCTGGTCGGGCTGTAGTCAGGTTCAGCGGAGTTCGCGCCGATGGCGCGGATGATCTGGGCGATGGCCTGGAGGATCGGGGCGAGCCAACCCGAGGCGTGCGGGATGCAGGCGATGCAGGCCCCGACGCTGAGGACGAGGGCCACCGCTGACAGGGCGATGACGTTGCGTGTGCTTGTCATGACGCACAGAGTGCTCGCCACCCCGGTGCCGCACAAAGACCGATACATGAACGGCTGATACGCCCATGAACATGAATGACGGAGCAGATCATGAACCGTTGGGCAGTGCATCCAGCTCATCCCGACCGCGCAGCACGTTGTCGATGATCCGAAGATTGGAGTAAAGCCGGCGCATCCGTTCTTGCGTGTCCATTCACGGGTCGGGCTGTGATGTTAGGCCGTTGTGAGCCTGTCCCCGTAGCACGGACACCCGACCTGAGGTGGCCACGGCCACCGGGAAGGATGCCACCGTGCCCGCACCTCACCCACCGGAGTTCCGCCGTCGAGCGGTCGAGCTCGCTCGTCTGGGCGATCAACCGATCGCCGCACTGGCCAAACAGCTTTCGATCAGTGAGTCGTGTTTGCGGAACTGGCTGGCCCAGGCCGAGGCTGACGACGC
>JBDTAX010000184.1:0-18973 GCA_039924425.1 Pseudonocardiaceae bacterium | reverse complement strand
ATCTGCCGGACATCGACCCGGACGAGACCGCGGAGTGGTTGGAAGCCTTCGACTCCGCGGTGCTGTCCGGGGGCAAGCAGCGGGCACGGTACCTGATGCTGCGGCTGCTCGAGCGGGCCCGCGAGACAGGCATCGGCGTGCCGGCGTTGACCAGCACGGACTACGTCAACACCATCCCCACCGAGAACGAGCCGTGGTTCCCCGGCGACGAGGACACCGAGCGCCGTTACCGCGCCTGGATCCGGTGGAACGCGGCGATGATGGTCCACCGGGCGCAGCGCCCCGGCGTGGGTGTCGGCGGGCACATCTCCACCTACGCCTCCTCGGCCGCGCTCTACGAGGTGGGCTTCAACCACTTCTTCCGGGGCAAGGACCATCCCGGCGGCGGAGACCAAGTCTACATCCAGGGCCACGCGTCGCCCGGCATCTACGCCCGGGCGTTCCTGGAGGGCCGGCTGTCCGCCGCCCAGCTCGACGGGTTTCGCCAGGAGTTCTCCCACGCCGGACCAGGTGGCGGCCTGCCGTCCTACCCGCACCCTCGGCTGATGCCCGACTTCTGGGAGTTCCCCACCGTCTCGATGGGGCTGGGCGCGATCAACGCGATCTTCCAGGCCCGGCTCAACCGCTACCTGGCGGCCCGCAGCCTAAAGGACACCTCTGACCAGCACGTCTGGGCCTTCCTCGGCGACGGTGAGATGGACGAGCCGGAGTCTCGAGGGCAGATCCAGGTCGCGGCCACGGAGGGGCTGGACAACCTCACCTTCGTGGTGAATTGCAACCTGCAGCGCCTCGACGGCCCAGTCCGGGGCAACGGAAAGATCATCCAAGAGCTGGAGTCGTTCTTCCGTGGCGCCGGCTGGAATGTCATCAAAGTGATCTGGGGCCGCGAGTGGGACGGCCTGCTGTTCGCCGACCGGCAGGGCGCGCTGGTGAACTTGATGAACGTCACGGCCGACGGTGATTACCAGACCTACAAGGCCAATGACGGCGGCTACGTGCGGGAGCACTTCTTCGGCCGTGACCCGCGCACCAAGGAACTCGTCAAAGACCTGTCCGACACCGACATCTGGAACCTCAAGCGCGGAGGGCACGACTACCGCAAGGTCTATGCCGCCTACCAGGCCGCCACCCAGCACCACGGCCAGCCCACGGTGATCCTGGCCAAGACCATCAAGGGCTACGGCCTGGGCCCGCACTTCGAGGGCCGCAACGCCACCCACCAGATGAAGAAGCTCACCCTGGAGGATCTCAAGCACGTCCGCGACGCCCAGCGCATCCCCATCTCCGACGCGCAGCTCGAGGAGGATCCCACGCTGCCGCCGTACTACCACCCGGGGCCGGACGCGCCGGAGATCCAGTACCTGTGCGAGCGCCGCAAGGCGCTCGGCGGGTTTCTGCCCGAGCGCCGGACCAAGTCCAAGACCCTGGTGCTGCCCGGCGACAAGGTCTACGACGTGCTGCGCCGCGGGTCGGGCAAGCAGGAGGTCGCCACCACGATGGCGTTCGTCCGGCAGCTCCGCGAGCTGATCAAGGATCCCGAGATTGGGCCGCGCTTCGTGCCGATCATCCCGGACGAGGCACGCACGTTCGGGATGGACTCGATGTTCCCCGCGCAAAAGATCTACAACCCGCACGGCCAGCTTTACACCTCGGTGGATGCCGAGCTGATGCTGGCCTACCGGGAGAGTGAGCAGGGCCAGATCCTGCATGAGGGCATCAACGAGGCGGGCTCCACCGCGTCGTTCACCGCGGCGGGCACCTCGTACGCCACCCACAACGAGCCGCTGATCCCGGTCTACGTCTTCTACTCGATGTTCGGCTTCCAGCGCACCGGTGATGGCCTGTGGGCGGCCGGGGACCAGATGGCCCGCGGTTTCCTGCTCGGCGCGACCGCCGGGCGCACCACGCTGGTCGGTGAGGGGTTGCAGCACAACGACGGGCACTCCCACCTGCTCGCCGCGACCAACCCCGCCGTGGTGGCCTACGACCCGGCCTGGGGCTTCGAGATCGCACACATCGTCCGCGACGGGCTGCGCCGGATGTACGGCGAGGACACCGCGCGTGATCCCAACGTCTTCTACTACATCACCATCTACAACGAGCCCTACCGCCAACCGGCGGAGCCCCCGGATCTCGATGTCGAGGCCTTGTTGCGCGGCCTGTACCGGTACGCGCCGGCCCCAGCGCCGGACCCTGAGAAACCTACGGTGCAGCTCGCCGCCTCTGGAGTGGCGCTGCCGTGGGCGCTGCGGGCCCAGGAGCTGCTGGCCCGGGACTGGGGCGTGCGGGCCGACGTGTGGTCGGCGACGTCGTGGACGGAGCTGCGCCGCGAGGCTGTCGCAGTCGATCGGTACAACCTGCTGCATCCCGAGACCGAACCCCAGATTCCGCACGTGACCCGGGTGCTGCGCGATGCGGTGGGCCCGCTGGTCGCGGTGTCGGACTGGATGCGCGCGGTGCCTGACCTCATCCGCCCGTGGGTGCCCACCGACCTGGTCACCCTCGGCACGGACGGTTTCGGCTTCTCCGACACCCGCTCGGCGGCGCGCCGCCACTTCCTCGTCGATGCCGAGTCGATCACGGTAGCCGCCCTAGCCGCCCTAGCTCGCCGCGGCGAGCTAGACCAAGCGACAGTCACCGAAGCCACTCACCGCTACCACATCACGCCTAGCCGCCCACATGGAGACATATCGGGGTTGTAGAGGCCCCGATTACCCCGATATGTCTCCATGTCGGGAAAGGTGGAGTGGTGGGTAGTGAGGTGGGGGGGCAGGTGCTGCCAGTGAGTACGTTGCGGCGGTTGGCGCGGGCTTCGGGGGGGCTCGCGACAGCCAGCGTGGCTGAGATGGAGCGGCGGTACCCGTGGTTTCGTCGGCTCTCGGCCGACCAGCGGGCCGGGGTTCTGCTGGTCACTCAGGCCAGTGTGGCGAACTTCGTCGAGTGGCTCACAGATCCACAACGTTCGATCAGGCTCACCATCGATGCGTTTCGCACCGCCCCGCGCGACCTGACGCACTGGGTCAGCCTGCGCCAGACCGTCGACCTGGTCCGGGTCGCTGCTCTGGTGTTCGAGCAACAACTACCCGAGCTCGCCGCTGACGACGCCGAGCGGGCCGTGCTCACTGAGGCCTCGCTGCGCTACAGCCGCGAGGTCGCCTTCGCCGCCGCCAGCACCTACGCCGGTGCCGCCGAGGCCCGCGGCGCCTGGGACGCTCGGCTGGAAGCGCTGGTGGTGGATGGCATCATGCGAGGCGACGGTGAGGAGTCGCTGCTCTCCCGCGCGGCGGCGCTGGGTTTGGAGCCAACGGCCCCAGCGACGGTGATCGTGGGCAATCCGCCGCCGGACGACCCGCCGGAGCTGTTGGCCGACATTCGGGGCGTCGCCGTTCGCACCGGCCGCGGGGTGCTCGTCGGGGTGCAGGGTTCTCGCCTGGTGCTGGTCGTCAGCGGCAGCCTTGACCCGCCGGAAGACCATCAATGGATGATCGAGGCTTTCGGTGCGGGCCCGGTGGTCGTCGGGCCGACGGTCCCATCGCTGGCCGAGGCGCACCGCAGCGCCGCCGACGCCCTGTCCGGACTGCGCGCGGTGGCGGCCTGGCCGAGCGCACCCCGCCCAGTACCGGCCGCCGAGCTCCTTCCCGAGCGTGCGTTGGCCGGGGACCCGGAGGCTGAACGCCTGCTGGTGCAGGAGGTGATGCGGCCGCTGGCGGCCGCCAGTGGTGGGCTGGTCGAGACGCTTGACGCGTTCTTCGAGGCCGGCGGAGTGCTGGAGGCCTGCGCCCGGCGGTTGTTCGTCCACCCCAACACGGTCCGTTACCGGTTGCGCCGGATCGCCGACCTCACCGGGCGTGTCCCCGGCGACTCACGGGACGGGCTCGTGCTGCGCGTGGGCCTGGCGGTCGGTCGGCTGGCCCGTTCCCGCGGCCTGTGGTGAGGGGCGAAAACCAGGCGGTTTGTAGGTACCCGACAAGAATGCCTCGGTGGACTTCGTGACCGACAGCATCACGGCCGCGGCCCGGTAGGGTGTTCAGTTGTCCGGGTGATCGCGCTGCTCGCACCCGGACAAGGTGCCCAGTCCCCCGGCATGCTGGCCCCTTGGCTGGCCCTAGAGGGTGCGCAAGATCGCATCGCGGCGTGGTCAGAAACGACTGGACTGGATCTTCAGCGGCTCGGCACCACGGCGAATGCTGAAGAGATCAAGGACACCGCGGTGACCCAACCCCTGACCGTGGCGCTGTCGCTGCTCGCCGCCGAGGAGTTGGCGCGGCGGGTGGAGTTGCCGATCGAGGCGGTGCTGGCCGGGCATTCGGTCGGTGAGCTCACCGCGGCGGCCGTGGCCGGGGTGCTCACCCCCGACGAGGCGGTGGTACTCGCGGCCGTCCGAGGCCGGGAAATGGCTACCGCGTGCGCACTGGAGCCGACCGGGATGTCCGCGGTGCTCGGGGGCGACCCGGCGGATGTCACGGCGGTGCTGGCCCAGCTGGGACTGGACGCGGCCAACCGCAACGGCGCCGGGCAGGTCATCGCCGCGGGCCGGCTCGACGCGCTGGCGGAGCTCGCGCGGCACACACCCGCCGGAACACGGGTGAAGCCGCTGCCCGTCGCCGGGGCGTTTCACACCCGGTTCATGGCCCCAGCCGAACACGCGCTGGCGCGCTACGCCGCGCGGCTCACCGCCCAGGATCCGACGCGCCCGCTGCTGTCCAACGCCGACGGCGACGTGGTGAGCCACGGCGCGGAGGTGCTGCGCCGGCTGGTCGCACAGGTGAGCAAGCCGCTGCGTTGGGACTCCTGCATGGCGACGCTGGCCGGCTTGGCCGTCACCGCGACCGTCGAGCTCCCGCCCGCCGGCACGCTGTCTGCCCTGGTCAAACGCGACTTCAGGAGTCGAGACCGGACGGGCACGGTCACGCTGGCGCTGAGGACACCCGAGGATCTCGACAAGGTCGCCGATCTGCTGTGTGCCCATTCAGAAACTGCTCATTCAGAAACTGCCCATTCAGGATCACTGGCGTGAGCCCCCGCCTGTGGCAGCTCGCCGCGACCGCTGGCGCGCGCATCCTCGGCCTGGGCAGCGCCCAACCCGAGCGGATCGTGACCAACGCTGACATCGCCGCTCGCGGGGTGCCGACCACCGACGAGTGGATCCGCGACCGGGTGGGCATCGTCGAACGTCGCCTGGCCCGCACAGACGAGTCACTGGTGGACCTGGCGGTCGATGCGGGCGCCAAGGCGCTGGCCGACGCCGGGCTGGCCCCCGCGGAGATCGACGCGGTGCTGGTCGCGACCTGCACCATGCCGTCATCCATACCCAACGCGGCCGCTCAGACCGCGAACCGGATCGGGGTGCACGGGGCCGCCGCCTTCGACATCAACGCCGCCTGCGCGGGCTTCTGCTACGCGCTGGGCACCGCGTCGGACATGATCCGCTCCGGCTCCGCGCGGCACGTGCTGGTGATCGGTGCGGAGAAGTTGTCCGATTGGGTGGACCCGATGGATCGCTCCACGTGCATCATCTTCGCCGACGGCGCGGGTGCTGCCGTGGTCGGCCCGGTTGACCACGGTGAGCGGCCCGGAATCGGCCCGATCGCCGCCGGCAGCGCCGGTGACCTGGTGGACACGATCGGGATAGCCGACCGCGGCTCCTTCCTCCGCCAGGAGGGCCAGGAGGTGTACCGGTGGGCGATCACGAAGATCGCGCCGGTGGCGCTGCGGGCGGTGGAGCTGGCTGGGGTCACTCCGGCGGACATCGACGTGCTGGTGCCGCATCAGGCCAACTTGCGCATCGTTGACGCCATCGCCACACGCCTGCGGGCGGCCGGAGCCCGTGCTGACATGGTGGTGGCCGACGATATCGTGCACTCGGGCAACACGTCCTCGGCATCGATACCACTCGCGCTGGACCACATGCGCGCCGAGGGTCGAGTCCGTTCCGGGGACCTCGCGCTGCTGGTCGGGTTCGGCGCTGGCCTGACCTATGCGGGGCAGGCGGTGGTCCTGCCCTGAACCCACGCTCCGCGGCGGGAGAATACCTCGTTGTACGGGGCCGTCGGCCCCGTACAACGCTGACCGACAGCTTCGACGGAAAGGACACACACTAGTGACACACGAGGAGATCCTGGGCGGCCTGGCCACGATTGTGCATGAAGTGGCGGGCATCGAGAAGAACGAGATCACCCCGGAGAAGACCTTCATGGACGATCTGGACATCGACTCGCTGTCCATGGTGGAGATCGCCGTACAGGTGGAGGACTATTTCGGCGTCAAGGTGCCGGATGATGTGCTGGCCAACCTCAAGACTGTCGGTGATGCGGTGGACTACGTCGCCAAGACCGTATGACCGGCGAGGTACTCATCGCTGAGGTTGTTATCACTGGGCTCGGCGCGACCACCCCGCTCGGCGGGGACGTCGCCTCGACCTGGGACGCCCTGCGCGCCGGCAAGAGCGGGGTCGTCGCGCTGACCGAGGACTGGGTTGACCGCTTCGATCTCCCCGTGCGGATCGCGGCGAAGCTCGCGGTCGATCCGATCGACGCGCTGCCGCGGGTGCAGGCCCGGCGCTGGGACCGTTGCGAACAGGTCGCGATGATCGCCGCGCGTGAAGCCTGGCGACACGCCGGCGCACCGGACGTTGAGCCGGAGCGGTTGGCTGTCGTGATCGGCACCGGCATCGGCGGTGCGCTGACCCTGCTCGGTCAGGACGACCTGCTCGAGCAGGTGGGAATGCGCAAGGTCTCGCCACTGACCATCCCGATGCTCATGCCCAACGGCCCGGCCGCGCATGTCGGCCTGGACCTGGGCGCTCGCGGCGGCGTGCATGCCCCGGTCGCCGCCTGCGCCTCCGGCGCCGAAGCGCTGGCCATCGCGTGGCGGATGCTGCGGGCCGGGGAGGTCGACGTGGTGGTGGCCGGCGGAGCCGAGGCGTGCATCGTCCCCATCACGCTGGCCGGGTTCGCTCAGATGCGGGCCATGAGCACCCGTAACGATGAACCCGAACGGGCTTCACGCCCCTTCGACATCGCGCGGGACGGGTTCGTGCTCGGCGAGGGTGCCGGGGTGATGGTGCTCGAGCGAGCGGAGTTCGCGCAAGCTCGGGGAGCCACCCGGCATGGCCGGCTGGCCGGGGTGGGCACCAGCTCCGACGGTCACCACATCACCGCGCCCGACCCGGAAGGCGTCGGAGCCGGCCGAGCGATCTCGGCCGCGCTGCGCGCCGCGGGGCTGGCCAAGACCGACATCGGGCACGTCAACGCGCACGCCACCGCCACTGCGGTGGGCGACATCGCGGAGGCGGCCGCGATCAGGACCGCCATCGGCGACCACGCCGTGGTCACCGCGCCCAAGGGAGCCCTGGGCCACCTGCTCGGGGCCGCTGGCGCGGTCGAGAGCGTGGCCTGCGTGTTGGCGCTGCGAGACGGTGTCGTGCCGCCGACGCTGAACTTGGAGGATCTCGATCCAGCTGTCCAGCTCGACGTCGTGACCGGCTCAGCCCGCGAGGTGCGGTTGCACGCCGCGGTCAACGACTCGTTCGGGTTCGGCGGGCACAACGTCGCACTCGCCTTCACCTCGGCCTGATGCGGCCGTAAGGAGATCACCGAAATGACAGCTCTGGCCCATCGTGCCAGCACGGACACCCAGCCCAGTCCTGGGCACGTGGCTGATCCGAGGGACCCGGAACTGCGCCTGGAGTGTCTGTTCGACCCGGACACGATGGTCGCGCTGCGACCCCGCGACAACAGCGGGGCGTTCGCCGCCCGAGGCCGCATCGACGGGGCGAAGGTGATCGCCTACTGCACCGACGCCACCACGATGGGCGGCGCGATGGGCTCGGAGGGCTGCCGGCACATCGTGGAGGCCATCGACACCGCAGTCCGAGAGCGCTCCCCGGTGATCGGATTGTGGCACTCCGGCGGGGCACGGATCGCCGAGGGTGTGGAAGCTCTCGACGCCGTCGGCCAGGTGTTCGCCGCCATGGTCCGGGCCTCCGGGCGGGTGCCACAGATCTCCGTGGTGCTCGGGGCCGCCGCGGGTGGGGCCGCCTACGGTCCCGCGCTCACCGACGTCGTGATCATGGCTCCGGACGGGCGGGTGTTCGTCACCGGTCCAGATGTGGTCCGCAGCGTCACCGGCGAGCAGATCGACATGGAAGCGCTGGGGGGGCCCAGCGCGCACGGCAAGAAATCCGGCGTGGCGCACGTGGTTGCCTCCTCCGAGCCCGACGCGTTGCTGCGAGCCCGCCACATCGCCGGCCTGTTCGCTCGCCCGGGGATGTTCGACCTGCACTCGCTTCGCGAGGAGGTCGACCTGTCCGAGTACCTGCCCGTGGAGCGGCAACGCGCCTACGACGTTCGCCCATTGCTGAACGCCCTGCTAGACGAGCCCGAACCCACCGGCGGGTTCGCTGAGCTGCAACCCAAGTGGGCGCCGAACATCGTGGTGGGTCTGGGCAGACTCGCCGGGCGGACCATCGGGGTGATCGCGAACAACCCGCTGCGGCTGGGCGGGTGCCTGGACTCGGCGTCGGCGGAGAAGGCATCGCGCTTCGTGCGGATGTGTGACTCGTTCGGGGTGCCCATGCTCATCCTGGTCGACGTGCCCGGTTACCTGCCCGGTGTCGGCCAGGAATGGGACGGCGTGGTCCGCCGCGGCGCAAAGTTGCTGCACGCCTTCGCTGAAGCGATCGTCCCCCGCGTCACCCTGGTGACTCGCAAGGCCTTCGGCGGCGCGTACATCGCCATGAACTCCCGGTCGCTCGGCGCGACCCAGGTCTTCGCCTGGCCGCAGGCCCAGGTTGCCGTGATGGGTGCCAAGGCAGCGGTGGGCATCCTGCACCGCCGAGCGTTGGCCGCCGCGGCGGAGGGGGAGCGCGAGGCGTTGCACGCCAAACTCGCTGAGCACCACGAGCAGATCGCGGGCGGGGTGGACCGCGCCGTGGCGATCGGAGTGGTGGACGAGGTCATCAAGCCGGCGCAGACCCGCCGACGCCTAGCCGAAGCCCTAGCCGCCGCACCCGCGGGCCGCGGCGCGCACGGCAACATCCCCCTGTAGTTGGTAGCTCTTCAAGGACCACCAACCTCGGTATCATCCGCCGTGAACAGCCGCCAACGTCAGCAGGCCACCCGCAGGTTCGCGCTCGATGAGCTCGGGCCCAGCCGTAGCTGCTCCCCCGCACCGATCAGCGGGTAGGACACCCACCACCGCAGGCATCGCACAGCCAGCTCGGGCGGTGCGTCGGCGGGGTTCTGCCGGCTGGTGAACGACGTTAGCGCGAGGAGCCCACCACCAATACGGGGCTCCAGCCGGTGCACCACGATACTGCCGACCAAAGTGGACCGGTACTGGGCGTGCCAGGCGCTTTCACTGAGGTCCCGCGCCGCTTGCGGGATGACGGCGCCGCGCCAAAGCTGGTAGTCGCCAGCGTTGATCGCGTCAAAATACTTCTGCAGCACAGTCCGGATCCGATCAGCATCCGGATACAGTGCAGCATCTTCAAGGAGCACGACGGTGGCCGGACCAGGCTCCGGCTGCCTCGGCACCGCGTTGTTGCCGCCGATTGACGCATTCCGAGCCGCCTCGGCTGCGGGCCGCCCGTCGCGCAGCAGCATCCCAGCCCCCACCGCGGCGGCGAGCACCACGATCACCACCCCGAACAGGACCCACCCGCGCCGGGCGACATGCTGCGCCACCGGGGCAGACTACGCCGGACACGACTCCGTGCGGTTCGTGCGGCCCCCAGACCCCGGTACCGTCCTCACGCGGCGCTGATCGTCACCGCGCGTGTCGTGGGCACAGGTATCGGGTCACCATCCTCACGCATGCCATCAAAGTGGAAACGGATCGCCTCGCGCATCTCGGCGACACACGTGTCATAGTCCTGCCCGGTCGCGACGCGACCGGGCAGGTCCGGTGCCCACGCACCGTAGCCGCCGTCGTCGTCCGCTCGCTCGATGATGATGACGTAGCCGCTCACCTGGCCTCCGTTCGATACCCGCTTGTTTCAGGATGCTCCGCGCTGGTCCTGGGCAGCACGCTCGACCCCAGCGTCCGTAACGAGTTTCTTGATCGCGTTTTTACCCCGGCCCCGGCCGGTGATCACACCCCCAGTGACAACAGCCACCAAATACATACTCCATCCCCGGCACACAAGCCGTCAGCCCACTCGGTGCAGCCAGGTCACGGGGGCGCCGTCGGCGGCGCGGCGGAAGGGTTCCAGGGCGTCGTCCCAGGTCGCGCCGAGGAGCTGGTCGAGCTGGTGGGCGAAGGACTCCGAGTCGCGGGCGGTGGTGGCCAATGCCCGGAGCTGATCCTCGGCGACCACGATGTCCCCGTTGGCGCTGGTGCGGGAGCGCCACAACCCGAGCCCGGGTACGAAACAGAAGCGCTCGCCATCCAGCCCGGGGCTGGGTTCCTCGGTGACCTCGAAGCGCAGCATCGGCCATGCCCGCAGGGCAGCGGTCAACACCGCAGCGGTACCCGGCGGCCCGGACCAGCCACAGTCAGCGCGCAGCTGCCCAGGTGCCGCCACCTGGGCGGTCCACCGCAGGTCCGCTCTGGCCTGCAGCGCACCCGCTACCGCCCACTCGACGTGCGGACATACCGCAGACGGCGACGAGTGGACGTAAATCATGCCACTGGTGCTCATGTGGTACCTCCGCTGATCGACGAGAAGCGTCTTCCCCTACGTTCTCGTGATCACTGGGTGCACCGTCACACATTGTGCCTGGGTGGCCGCTGATGCGCCAGCGGCCACCCAGCGGCAGTTTAGTGGTTGTGCGCCCCCAGTGCCTTCGCGGCGGCCACCGTGTCGACCAACCCGGCACCCTTGTCGAAGGACGTCATGTAACCATCCACCTTCTGGTACGGAGCACCGTTGGCATAGTGCAACGCGGTGGACTTCAACACGTTCTCAATCTCGGCGGGCGTGGCGGCCGGGTCGGCTTGGAAGAGCAGCGCCACGACCCCGGCGATCTGCGGCGACGCCATCGACGTGCCGCTGAGCGTGTTGTAGCTGCCCACGTCGAGCAGGCCGGGGCCGCCGCGCGGTTTGAGCCCGGTGGAGCAGATCAGCAGGTAGGGCCGGCACGCCCCGACGATGTTCTGCCCCGGCGCGGAGATGGTCGGCCAGGTGGACGGGTCGGTCTTCACACCGCGCGAGGAAAACTTGGATACCGGGCCGTTGCGAGCGCCGTTACCTTGATCGTTGTAAGAAGCGACCGAGATGACCCCACCGGTGGGGTCCTGGGCGGGCGGATTCGTCAGGCTCTTCGAGCCGTCACCGCCGTCATTGCCGGCGGCCCAGACCATCACCACCCCTTCTTTGACTAACTGTCGCTGCAGTTTGACCGTTGCCGAGTTCGGGTCGAACTTGCCCCCGCCCTCCGGGCCGTACGAGTTGTTGACCACACGGATCGGCGGGCATTGCGCGACTGAAACCCCCGGTCCGCACGGCTGGGCGTGGTGCTCCAGCACCCACTCCAACGCCGAGTCCGCGCTGATGATCACCACTGCGGTGCCGGTGGACAACGACACGATGTCGGCTCCGGGCGCGGCACCGGAGACTGTGCTGCCATCGCTCAAGGTGACGCTGCGGCCAGCGGCGATGCTGGACACGTGACTGCCGTGACCACCGAGGGACAGCGCGTCAGTGTCAAGGCCGCGGGGCACGTCCATGATGCAACTGGAGTCCGTGCTGGAGTCATCCAGGCAGAGACTCTTCAGGCTGCGCACGACCTTGCCGCCGGCGAAGGCGGGATGGGTGGGGTCGATCCCGGAATCAATCACCGCAATGCTGACGCCGCTGCCGTCCAGCTCCCCACCGTTCGCCCCGACCAGCGTCTGCCGAGCCTCCAGGCCGCGGGTGGCCAACAGCGAGGTCGACCGGGTCGTCACCGCGGTGGGAGCGGCGTGCATCACGATCGGCTGATCACCCTCAAGATAGGTGACACCGGGTTGCGTGCGGGCCGCTTGCACTTGTTGCTTACTCCCCCGCGCGACCACCACCCCGATCGTGCGGAAAGTGGTGACCCGCCGCATCCCGGTGGCGGTCACCGCCCGTTCGGCGTCCGCGAGCGTCGCGCCATGCACCAGCACCGGCATGTCGCCAGACGTCGCGGACAGCAGCTGCCCGACCAGCGCCGGTGACAGCGGAACCAGTGCCGGTTCCGCGCTCGCCGGCATCGCCGCCAGCGAGCCCCCAGCGATCAGTCCGCTGACCAGCAGGCCGGTCAGCACACCCCGTCGAGTCATAAGCTCTCTCCTTGTTGCCTTGGTCGGCTCGTCCAGACTCCCCGTGGTCCAGACGAGCTGAGGCCCGGACACACCGTGCTAGTGAACACGCAGCGTGCACAACCGTCAACGCTACGCAATCAGACAGCCGGTGGCCTCATCGGCCTAATTAGTAGCCGAGTGACAAGACGTCTGCGCGCTGGATCGGTTGCTCACAGCGCCTCTCCGCTGACATCGCAGAGTGGGTTGGTGGCCCGCAGCCAGGCATTGATCCGCTCAGCGGTACCGGGCGGGCCGACCAACGACCCCTGGCCAATGTCGCAGCTCGCCGCGCGGAACCGCTCCAGCTGGGTGGATGTCTCGATGCCCTCCGCGGTGACAGTCAGCTTCAGGGCGTGCGCCATGTCCACCAGCGCCGCCACGATCCGCTGGTCCACGCACGGCGAGGGAGCGTGCAAGGCCGCCGCGAACGAGCCCGCCAGCTTGAGCCCGCGCAACGGCAGCCGACGCAGATGAGGAAGGTTCCAGTAGCCGGCGCCGAAGTCATCGAGCGCGATCCGCACGCCCAGGCCGTGCAGCTTCGTCAGCACCGAGAGTGGGCCCGCGTCATCGCCCATCACTGCCTGCTCGGTGAGCTCGAGCTGCAGGCTGGATGGGTCGAGCCCGTTGTTGCGGAGAACCTCCGTGATGTTGGTCACCAGGGCGAGTTCGTGGAGCTGTCGGGGCGCGAGGTTGACGCTGACGAACGGCGCGGCATCACCGAAGGCGTCCCGCCAGGCCCGAGCCTGCTCGCACGCTCGGGTGAGCACCCACCGCCCGAGCTGCACGATCGCCCCGCTCTCCGCGGCGAGGTCGATGAACTGGTCGGGCCCGAGCACGCCCCGTGTCGGGTGACGCCACCGCACCAGCGCCTCCACGCCGCGCAGTGAGCGATCCGCCAGACTGACCAGCGGCTGGTACACGAGGAAGAACTCGTCGCGCTCCACCGCGGCCAACAACGTGGCGGACAGCGTGAAACGGGCCACCTCGCGCTCGTTGCGGTTCCGGTCATACATCACGTAGCAGGCCTTGCCCTCCGCTTTCGCCTGATACATGGTGATGTCGGCGGCCTTAAGAAGCTCCTCCGGGCTGGTGTCGGCCACAAGTCCCTCGACGACGCCGATGCTGGTGGTGATGTTCAGTTCCACACCGCCGACGTGGATCGGCTCGTCTATGGCGGTCATGACCTCATTGGCCAGCGCGGCCAGGTCCGTCTCTCCGGCGGTGTCCTCAACGATGATCACAAATTCGTCGCCGCCCATCCGCGCCACCAATTGCCCCGAGCTGCAGCAGCGGGTCAGCCGGGATGCCACAGTTTTCAGCAGCAGATCGCCGACGTCATGACCGAAGCTGTCATTGATCATTTTGAACCCGTCCAGGTCCAGGAAGCACAGCCCAACCCGGCGCTGACCTGGCGGCGCGGCGAATATCTGTCCCAGCCGTTCGGTGACCCGCTGCCGATTCGCCAGCGCCGTCAGCGGGTCGTGGTAGGCCTGGTACATTAAGGTTTCCTGCAGGCGATGCCGGTCGGAAATGTCTTCCAGCATTCCCACTTGGTATGCGGGCTCTCCGGCCTCGTCGCGCACCAGTGACACCGTCAGATCGGTCCAGATCTCAGAGCCGTCGCGACGGTAGTATCGCTTCTCCAAGCGGAAGTGGTCCCGCTCCCCGCGAATCAGCTCGTCGTAGGTTTCCCACACGCTGGTGGCGTCCTCCGGGTGAACCATCGAGCGGACGACGTTGAGCTGGGTGAATTCCTCCAGGGTGTAGCCGAACATGCGCAGCAGCGCCGGATTGGCGTCAGTGATGTTGCCGTCCAGGTCACCGATCCCGATCCCGATCGCCGCCTCGGTGAACATCGCGCGGAACTTCGCCTCGCTGGCCCCCAGCGCCTGTTCGGCCTGTCGGCGCGCCCGCAGCCCAGCGCGATAGATCGCGTCCTGCTCATCGAGACTGCGCTCACGCAGCGCACCGGCATAGCCGGCCGCCATGCTGGCGACCAGCTGGGCGACTCGCCCGGTGGCGTTGACGCCCGCCGGAGCTGCGCCCAGCAGCCTCGGCAACCCATCGGTGATCAGCGCAAGAGTCTCGCGGAGCGTCTCGGTGCCGGTGAAATGCGCCGCGACCATGTCATCGCCGATCTGGCGCCCGACCGACGGATCGAAATCGACCGCCACCGCGGCCTCGACCAGCCGGTCGGTGAGCCCCAGCAGGTGCCGGGCGAGCATTCGGCGCCCGATCGGCACATAGCTCGTGCCGACGACCGCCTCGGCCCACCGCCGGGCGAACTCCTCGTGATCAACTGGGGTCATCCTCGTCGGCCCACTGCGGCGAAGGCGCTGAACTGCTCCGGACGGTCATCGACGTCGGCCGGCGAATCCGGACGCCACAGCGGCAGGTACACCGCTCCGGGGTCCACCAGATCGAACCCGTCGAACAGCGCCTCGACCTCCAGCCGCGAGCGCATGATGAACGGTGCGCCGGCGCGGCGGTAGAGCTCGGAGTGCGGCCCGGCCTGATCCGGGCGACCCTCGTGCGTGGCGTGCGAGACGACAAGGTAGCTTCCGGGCACCATCATCTTGCGGTACTCAGCGACGATGTTCGCCGGCCCAGCCTCGTCCGGGACGAAGTGCAGCATCGCCACCATGAGCACGCCGATCGGCTGGCTCGGGTCGAGCAGTTGCCTGGCTCGTGGGTCAGCGAAGATCGACGCCACGTCGCGCAGGTCGGCTTGGACGATGTCGGCGAGCGGATTCTTGGCCAGCATGGCCCGGCTGTGCGCGACGGCCACCGGGTCGATGTCCACGTAGACGACCCGGGACCGAGGCGAGGCCGTCTGGGCGATCTCGTGCACGTTTCCCTCGGTGGGGATGCCGGAGCCGATGTCCAGGAACTGGGTGATGCCCTGCCGGACCAGGTACCGCACCGAGCGGCGCAGGAACGCCCGGTTGGCCTGCATGATCAGAGGCAGTTCCGGCCACAGGTCCATCGCTTGCCGGGCCATCCGCCGGTCCACGACGAAGTTGTGCGAGCCACCGAGGTAGTAGTCATACACCCGAGCCGGGCTGGGATGCTCGATGTCCAGCTCCTCCGAAGCCCAGCGAGGGTGCTCCATCGGTCACCTTCCTCCTGGGCGTCCATAGATGTCATCGACGTTGAATGCTGAACAGTTACAGCAAGCAGACACAGACTTACCCCGTGACACCTCAATAACAGATGAGAAACACCTCGTGCAAGTACCGCGGGCGCGTGCTGATGACTGGTTGCCTCGATACTTGCTCGCGGGTGAACGGCAGGTGTACGGCGTAGGAGGATCAGCCGGTGGCGGATGACGAGCCGACGACGCGGCGGGCGGGGGTGCTGGGCTCCCCGATCCGGCATTCGCTGTCGCCGACGCTGCACCGTGCAGCCTACGCGGCACTGGAGCTGACCGGGTGGCGCTACGACGCGGTGGACTGTGCCGAGACGGCCCTGGCTGGTTTCCTCGAGCAACTCGGTCCGGAGTGGGCCGGGCTGTCGCTGACGATGCCCCTCAAGCGGGTGGCGTTGACCGTGGCCGATGAGATCTCCCCGCTGGCCAGCGCGGTCGGCGCGGCGAACACACTGGTGCTCGGCCAGCCTGGGGGGCGCCGCCGGGCCGAGAACACCGACGTGGCCGGCATCCTCGCCGCGCTGCGCGAGGCGGGCCTTGCCCGGGTCGACGCGGCGGTGCTCCTCGGGGCTGGCGGTACCGCCCAAGCCGCACTCGCCGCGCTGCGTGAGCTCGGTGAGCGCGCGCCGAAGGTTTTCGTGCGGAATCTGGCCGCAACGACCGGCCTCCGCGCGGCGGCTGAGCGGCTCGGCGTCCAGCCAGTGATCTCCGGTGGGCTGCCCGACGTGGCGCTGCCGGAGACCGACGTCGTCATCTCCACCTTGCCCCCTGGTGCCGCCGACGCGCTGAGCTCGTGGCACTGGGCGACCCGGCCGGTGGTGCTCGACGTCGTGTACGCGCCGTGGCCCACCGCGCTGGCCGTGTCCGCGATCGCGGCGGGCTGCCGGACCGTCAGCGGTCTGGCGGTCCTGTTGCACCAAGCCGTCGCGCAAGTCGAGCTGATGACCGGCCACCGCGCGCCGATCGCCCCGATGCGCGCGGCCCTGGACGCCGCCGTCCGCTCCCGCCCGGGTTAACTCGGTGTGCGCAGGTGCTGACGATCGACAGAGAAGGGAGAACCCAGCGGCATGCGAGCAAGCCGGGACGACTGGTGGCTTGTGCTCACCATACTGCTGGCGGTGGCGCTCTTCGGCACGGTGACCGCCCTGCTGGTCTCGTTTGATCCGAGAACCTCCGGGGCGGAGGCCATTCGGACCGGGGGGCTGGTGTCCGCGGCGGTCGTCGCCTTGTACGCCCTGTGGCTCAACGACCGTCGGCGACGGGTGGAGGAATCCCGGCACGAGCTGGAACGCAGCAGCAACGAGCAGGATCGGGCGCGAGTGGCCGACGAGCGGTTCGCCCGTGCGGTCGAGCTGCTCGGGCACGAGGCCGACCAGGTCCGGGTCGGCGCGCTGCACGCGTTGGCTGGTCTGGCCCGCAGCCGGCCGTCCTACCTCCAGACGGTGCTCGACGTGGTCTGCTCATACCTGCGTCGCCCCTTTGACCATCCGGACTATCCACCGGACCCGACGGGTGAACGCCCCCCGTGGACACCGTCGGACAAGCGGGATGCCGACCGGGAGAGACAGGTCCGGCTGACGGCGCAGCGGGTGATTGGTGAGCTGGTGCCCGACCGTCAGCAGAAACCCGACCCGCGGCCCGACCTGGACCTCACCGGCGCGGTACTGGACTACATCGACCTGTCCGGGCGGGCCATCGGCACGCTCGTGCTGCGGGATGCGCGGCTGCACGGCACCAGCCGATTCAGCGCGACCGAGATCACCGGCGATGTGTGGTTCACCCGTGTTGTGTCACACGGCAAGCTCGAATGTGACGGTGTGGTTTTTTGTGGTGGGGGCAACTTTCCACACCTGACCGCGCACGGCCGGGTTTCCTTCGAGGGTGCTCACTTCCGGCAGGGTGCGGTGTTCCTGGCCGCGGCGTTCCACGGGCCGGTGACCCTGGCGGGCAGCTCGTTCGACAAGTCGGTGGACCTGCGGCGCGCGGTGTTCCGCGGTGACCTCGACCTGCGCGGCCAGCTGCCGCACCCGGTTCGTCCCGGTACCGGAGGGATGACGGTGGACGCCAGCCGCGACGTACGCCTGCCTGACGGCTGGGCGGTGCGCGACGACGGGCGGATCGGTCGAATCAGCGACCCTGAAACCGAACCCTGACCTGTACAACGTATATGGCGTCAGTATACGCTGGCGCCATCAGCGGAGAGCTACGGTTGCTGAGGGGAGGATGTCATGGTGTGTCTCAGGGTTATTCCACCTGTAGCGACAAGGCTTGCGCTGGCCGGTTGGAACGGCGCTGGTCGTGGCAACGGGATACACCCGAGCACCGCATCCTCCCAGCTTGCCCTGAGGGACAAGTAGCTTATTACGCCTTTCCGTCGGGGGCTGGGGCCCGATGGGTACCGGGATTCTCACCGCTACGCCCCGCGCTCCACCCACTCGAGCCCAGCGCAGCCGAGTCGTCACTCATCCGACAGCAGGCTCAGCAGGAGCACCTCGTCGAGCTGGCGCAGGCACAGAGTCGCCTTGCTGCGCACTTGGCAGCTGCGCCATCGCCACCCGAACACCGCCCCAGGGCGCCGGCAGGACCGGCACCGGTCCCACCGATCAATCGGATGATCCAGCAGCAGCCGGTACAGCGCGACGGTAGCCCGGAACTGAACCGAGCCGATCCCACCCACGACACCAGCTCCGGCCTGCGCGCCGTCGAGCAGTGCCGTGCGCAACCGCGCGCACAGGTGGTCATGGCTGGCCTGAGGCACGCTCGTCCTCATGCCAGACCTCCGCGTTGGCACGCTGGGCATATCTGGGCAGGGTCGGGTGGCTCGCCGCGCAGGGCTGTTGTGCCGCGCAAAAACTCGGGCGGGCGGAAGCGGATGCCGCAGGCGGCGGTGATGGTGCCGTCGGGGTGCGCCAGCTTGCCGCGGTGGGTGTCCCGATCACCGAGCGAGCGCAAATACCAGGCCATCAGGCACCCCGCTCGCAGTCCCGGCGGTGGGTGCACCCCGGGACGGGCGTTCGAGCCCGACGGCCCCGGTCCAGGATCTCGCGAAGTGTGGCAATACCAGTTACCGCTCCGCAGGCCGACCGGTCACTACGGCCACGCTCGTCCTTCATTCCAGACCCCCCTTTGTGTCGATGACGCCCACCCACGCTGGCTCTTCCAACAGGAATGGGCGGTTCGTGTGCGAGAAGTCATGCTCGACGGATGTGAGCCCCCGAACTGCCACACAACCGCCCCAGCAGCGCAACACCACGGATCCGCCTTGGTTTATCCCCCGGGTCAGTGGCACGCTTGCTGGACGACCATCAGCAAGGAGCCCGACGGAAACCATGTCCGACCAGCACCTGCCCGGAATGGGCCGGCGGATCGCCGAACTGCGCAAGATCCACGGGGCCACCCAGCAGGCGTTGGCCCTGCGCGCCAACGTGTCGTACTCGATACTGCGCAAGGTCGAGCGCGGTGAGCGAGCGGCGTCACCGTCGTTCATCGCGGCCATCGCCCGGGCACTCACTGTCAGCGTGATCGACATCACCGAGCAGCCCTACGGCGCCCACAACG
>JBDTAX010000183.1:0-7216 GCA_039924425.1 Pseudonocardiaceae bacterium | reverse complement strand
TCATGGAGTTCGCCACGTTCCGGCCGGTGATCTACCTGGAGAGCGAGACCGCCAGCGTGTTCCTGGAGAAGCGCGAGCAGGTCGACGCCTACCGGCGCATCCTGGGATTGCTGGCCCGGACCGCGCTGGGCGAGGGAGAATCAACGGAGTTCATTGCCACCCTGGCAACTGAGCTCTACGCGGATCGAGAGGACTATGATGACCGCCCCTGAGCCGGACGGGATTGTCTGGCGGAAAAGCAGCTACAGCGCCCCCAACGGCAACTGCGTCGAGGTCGGCTGGCGCACCAGCAGCTACTGCGGCACTAACGGTGACTGCGTGCAGGTCGCGCCCGCGCCCGACGGGGTGCTGGTGCGCGACTCCAAGAACCCCGGCGGCCCCGCGCTGGCGCTGCCCCCCGCCACCTGGCGAGCCTTCCTGCGCACCCTCACCCCCAGCGCCTGACCACCCGCCTCTCCACTGGTGGGCGCCGGAGACGGTGACTGGCTGCGGCCGGCCCCTTGCTCCCGCGCGCAGCCAGTGCTGCCTGCTCAGCGCCAATCGCCTGCGCCTGCGTGGCGCCCGGGCGAGGCGCTGGTGTGTGAATCACTGCCGGCACCTGTGATTCCTTCACAGTGAAAGCCTGACGAACACCACTTGTTGTTTCCCCTGGTCGGCGCGATTATTAGTGCATAGCAAGGAGCGGCCAGCAAGCGAATGCCAGCAAGCGAACGAGAGGGGGGAACCCAGTGGACAACGGATACGAGGTGTACTGCATCACGGACCCGTTGTTTTACGACTCGATGTCCGGGCGCAACCGGGCGGAGTCCTACGATGCCGCTCAGCGGCCGATTCCGGACGGTTGGGAACGGCGGAACCTGGAAAACTGGGTGGTCATGAACCCGGTGGGCGCCACCGTACCCCCGCAAGGCTGGAAAATCCACGCGTCGGCGTGTCTGGACAATGCCGAACGAATTCTGGAAGCCGTCTGGGACTACTGCGTGCCGCGCCGGATCACCTTCAAGTTCCTGGCCGCGCGACATGTCGTCCACCTGCAGAACGCGAAATATGCGGCGCGGGGCTCCAGCGGCAAGTTCATCACGATCTACCCGACCGACATCGACGCGCTCGGTACGATCCTGAACGACCTGGGGGAGCGGCTGGCCGGTGAGCCAGGCCCCTACATCCTCAGCGACCTGCGCTGGAACGAAGGCCCGCTCTACGTTCGCTACGGCGGTTTCGCGCTGCGGCACTGCCTGTCGGCCCGGGGTGAACAAGTTCCGGCCATCGAAGACCCCAGCGGCGCGCTAGTGCCCGACCGCAGGGATGCGGTGTTCTGCACCCCGCCCTGGGTCACCCTGCCGGACCTGCTCGTTCCGCAACTTGCCGCGCGCAACGCCACCACTGTGCAGGAGCTGCCCTACCGTGTGGAGCGGGTGCTGCACTTCTCCAACGGCGGCGGGCTCTACGAGGCGATCGACCAGCGAACCGGCGCTCGGGTGGTGCTCAAGGAGGCCCGTCCGCATGCCGGGCTCGCCGCCGATGGCGCTGACGCGGTCCAGCGACTGCGCCGCGAACGGGAAACGCTCGAACGCCTGGCGGGCATCGGCGGGGTGCCCGCTGTCCATGACCACTTCACCCTGGGAGAACACCACTTCCTCGCGCTGGAATTCATCGAAGGAACCGCGCTGAACAAGGTTTTCGGGCAGCGCTACCCGATGAACGATCCCGCCGCCGGGCCAACCGAGTTCGCCGCCTACACCGACTGGGCGTTGCGGGTGTGCGCCAAGGTCGAAGATATCGTCACGACCATTCATGGCCGTGGGGTCATCCACGGTGACCTGCACCTGTTCAACATCCTCGTCCGGGATGACGACGAAGTCACACTGATTGACTTCGAAGTCGCGGCGGGAATCGAGGAGGAACGCCGACCCACCCTGGGCAGCCCCGCTTTCGCCGCCCCGCGCGACCGGACCGGCTTCGACATTGACCGGTATTCCCTGGCCTGCCTGCGACTGGCCCTGTTCCTCCCCTTGACCAGCATCATCCGGCTCGACCCCGACAAACCAGCGGACTTCGCCGAGGTCATCGCCGAACATTTCCCGGTACCGCCGGTGGCGCTGGCCGAGGCGGTGCGGACGATCACCGGAATCAGTGGCGCCGACCGGGCAGCACCCCGCCGGCGCGCCAGAGCCCTCCCGTCGCTGCCTGATGGGTTGACCGGCTGGAGCAGCGCCCGGGATTCGATCGTCGCGGGGATTCTGGCCAGCGCCACCCCGAAGCGCCCCGATCGGTTGTTTCCCGGTGACATCGCCCAGTTCAGCACCGGGGGCCTCAATCTCGCCCACGGCGCAGCGGGTGTGCTTTACGCGATGTCGGTCACGCGGGCCACCCGGTACCCCGCCGGGGAGCACTGGCTGCTCGAGCGGGCCGCCGCGGCGCGACCCGGAACGCGGTTGGGTCTCTACGACGGGCTGCACGGCGTGGCACACGTGCTGGCCGAGCTGGGATACCGGCGAGCCGCCCTTGATCTGATCGACTTCTGTCTTGAGGAGCAGAGTGACCAGCTCGGCACGGATCTGTTCGGCGGCCTGTCCGGCATCGCGCTCAACCTGGCTCACTTCGCGGGCTTGGCTGGTGAGCCCGCGCTGTTCGACCACGCGCTGCGCACCGCTCAAGTGGTCGCCGACCGGCTCGGCACCGCCGAAGGCGTCGGCACGGTCAGCGGCGGAGATCACCCCTACGCCGGGCTGATGCACGGCTCGTCGGGACCGGCGCTGATGTTCCTGCGGCTCTACGGACACACCGGTGACCGCGGGTTCCTGGAGCTGTCGGCGACCGCGCTGCGCCAGGATCTGCGCCGTTGCCGGGTGCGTGAAGACGGCTCGATGCTGGTCAACGAAGGCTGGCGGACCATGCCCTACCTGGATCGCGGCAGCGCGGGCATCGGGATGGTCCTGGAGGAGTACCTCACCTACCGGGACGATGAAGAGTTCGCCCGCGCCGCGGCCGCCATCCGCCGCGCCGCGCGGTCGCGGTTCTACATCCAGCCGGGTCTGTTCAGCGGCCGAGCCGGAATGATCCTCTACCTCAGCCGGGCGTACCCACCTGGGCAGGCGATCTGGAACCAGGAGGTGGCCGCTCAGATCCGGCGCCTCGGCTGGCATCGCGTCGATTACCAGGGGCACCTCGCCTTCCCTGGTGAGCAGCTGCTCCGGCTGTCGATGGACTTGGCGAGTGGCGCCGCTGGCGTGCTGCTCGCGCTGGGTGCGGCTGTGTTGGAGCACCCCATTGGTCTCCCGTTCCTCTCTGAACCCCAGCAGTCCCCGCCGCACGATGCCCCCGTGCCGGCGATGCCGCTGGGGAGGAACGGGCTGGTATCCGCGTCGACATACGGAGGAGGTGAACACAATGGTGCTTCTCGACCTGCAGGCCCTGGAGCTGTCCTCGGAGCTGAACGGCTGCGACGACCGCTGCGACCACGACCGCAACTACGGAAGTGACATCAGCCTGCTGCTCTGCGGCTGAGGCTTCATCACCGAGTGGTCCGGGGCAGCCGGCGTTGCCCCGGACCACTCAATGAATCAGACGATTTTCTAGATCATCACGACAATGCGGAGGTCGCGTGAACAGCGATCCGGCTGGGATGCGCAATCCGGTGTGGTGCCACGCTGACCGCTTGCTGCTCTTGACGGGCCGGCAGGGCGGGGCGTGGCTCTGGGCTGTGGCGCTGACCGCGCTGGTCAGCGCGGGTGCCGAAATTCTGCTACCCGCCGAGCTCGGTCGCGCGCTGGATGCGCTGCCCGGTGGTGGCCACCTCATCGGGGCCCACTTAACCGGGGCCCACTTAACCGGGGCACTGCTCGGCTGCGCGGGGTTGATCGCCCTCATGGTGGTCGGCAAGGCGATCGGTGACATCGCCACCGGAGCGAGCAACGCCCGGTGCATGGCCTGGCTGCGCATGACGCTGGTCGGGCATCTCCTGCAGATCGGCCCGGTGACTGCCCGCCGTTTCGAACCCGGCGACCTGGTGACCCGGGTCACCCGCAACGCCAGTGAAGCGGGACAAATCGGGGTGACCGCGGTCATGGTCGGTGTCGGCCTGCTCCCGCCGCTGGGCGCCATCATCGCCTTGACGTTGATCGACCCGTGGGTGGCGCTCACCGCGCTGGTTGGTCTGGTGGTGATGGCTGGGCTGCTGCGAGTGTTCGTCCGGGACAACACCGAGACCATCCGGGGCTACCTGCACAGCCAAGGGCTGATCGCGGCGCGGTTGCTCGACGCGCTCTCCGGTGCCCGCACGATCGCCGCCGCCGGCAGCATCGAGTTCGAGCGGCGACGGATCCTCCAGCCTTTGCCGGGCCTGCGCGAGCATGGCGAGCGGATGTGGCGCAACCAGGCGCGGATCACCGGTCAGACCGCCGTGATCAAGCCGCTGCTGCAGCTGTCCGTGGTCGCTGTCGCCGGGTTCGGGCTGGTCGCCGGCCGGCTGAGCGTCGGTGAGCTCTATGCCGCGAGCCGGTATGCCGTGATGGCCGCCGGCATCGGCTCAGCGGTCGGACTGCTGAACAAGCTTTCTCGGGCGCGGGCGGGTGCCCTGCGTGCCGCTGAGGTGCTCACCGAGCCGGTGACCCCCTACGGCGCGGCGCGGCTGCCTGACTGTGCTGCTGAAGGTGGCCGGCTCGAGTTCCGCGGCGTCCGGGTCTCGGCCGGCGGAGAAACCGTCATCGACGGGCTCGACCTCGTCGTCCCGGCTGGTGCCACGGTGGCCGTGGTCGGCCGGTCCGGCACGGGCAAGTCGTTGCTGGCCGCGCTGGCCGGTAGGCTCGCCGACCCGGAGCGGGGCCAGGTGCTGCTCGACGGTGTGGCGCTGCCCGAGTTGTCCCGGGCGCAGCTGCGCGGTGCGGTGGGCTTTGCCTTCGAGCGCCCAGCGCTGGTGGGCGACACGATCGAAGAAGTGATCAATTTCGGATCGCGCTGCCGCACCGAGGCGAAAGCCCGGGAGGCCGCCGCCACCGCGCGTGCGGACACCTTCATCGAAAGGTTGCCAGCGGGATACGAGACCGAGCTGGCCGCGGCTCCGCTGTCGGGCGGTGAGATGCAGCGGCTCGGCCTGGCCAGAGCTTTCGCGCGCCCCTACCGGGTGCTCATCCTTGACGACGCGACCTCCAGCCTGGACACCGTGACCGAGCGGCAGGTCGGCGCCGTACTGGTCAGCGGTGGGCTCGCCAGTGGTGGGCTCGCCAGCGGCGGCCGAGGTCAAACCCGCCTGATCATCGCGCACCGGGCCGCTACGGCCGCCCGGACGGATCTGGTCGCCTGGCTCGACCACGGCAGACTGCGCGGCCTGCGTCCGCACAGCGTGCTGTGGCGCGATCCGGACTACCGCGCCTTGTTCGGCGCCGAGGCGGTGCCCGCGCAACCGCGCTCCGCGCCCATCGGATCTCTGGGGGTACCGGCATGACTTCGGTGGACACGACATCCGCGACGAACACCGTGGCGCGGGTGCTGCTCGCCGCCTTGTGCCGGCGCCCGAGGACGCTGGTGCGGCTGGCCGCGTGGTCCGTGCTGGAGGTGACGCCGCTGCTGCTGTCCGGCTACGGCGTGGCCCGGGCGCTGGATGACGGATTCCTCGCTGGCCGCCCCGGTGTCGGGTTGGCGTGGCTCGGTGTGCTGGCTGTCGCGGTGCTCGCGGGGGCACTGGCCACCCGATACGTGTACCGGATTCTCGCTGAGATTGTCGAACCGTTTCGCGATGACCTGGTGGGCAGCGTGGTGGGGGGTGCGCTGCGGCGCTCGACAGTGCTCGGCGGGCGGCCCGATTCGGGTGCGGTGGCCCGGCTCACTCAGCAGGTTGAGGTGGTACGGGACAATTTCGCCGGCTTGCTCCTGCTCACCCGGAGCTTCGTGGTGAGCGCGGTTGGCGCGGTGATCGGGATGGCGGCCCTGACCGGGGTCGTCGGGTTGCTGGTGTTGCCGCCGTTGCTGGTCGGTCTGGCGATGTTCCTGCTCTCCTTGCGCTCCATGACGACCCGGCAGCGCGATCACGTGCTCACCGACGAAGGTGTTGCCGACTCGGTCAGCACTGTCGCGAACAGCCTGCGTGACGTGGTCGCCTGCGGTGCCGAGGACCGGGCCTGCGAGCGGGTGCAACGCCAAGTCGACGCGCACGCCGACGCGGAACGGACGCTGGCCCGGATGGCGGCGATCCGCACGCTGTCGGTGGGGGTCGGTGGCTGGCTGCCGGTGGTGGGCCTGCTGGTGGTGGCCCCCTGGCTGCTGGCGAGCGGCTCGACTCTGGGCACGATCGCCGGCGCCCTGGTGTACGTGACGCAAGGCTTGCTTCCGGCGCTGCGGGCGCTGATCGATGGGTTGGGCTCGGGAGGCCTGCGCCTGGTGGTCACCCTGGATCGGCTCGTCGAGGCTGGCGAGCGCCCGGTGCCCGCTGAACAGCCGCTGTGCGGCACTCCCCATGGTCATGACCTGGTACTCGAGGGCGTCACGTTCTGCTATGGCCGCCACGCCGAGCCGGTGGTGAACCAGGTGGACCTGGTGATCCCACAGGGTCAGCACCTGGCCATGGTCGGCCCCAGCGGTGCGGGGAAGTCCACCCTGGCCGGGCTGCTCGCCGCGACGCACATCCCCGATCGCGGTGAGGTTCGCCTGGGCGGGGTGCCGGTCGCGGAGCTTGACCCGCGCAGCCTGGCCAGCCATCGGGTACTGATCCCACAGGAGGCCTACGTCTTCGCCGGGACAGTGGGCGAGAACCTGCGGTACCTGCATCCCGGTGCCACCCGCGCTGAGCTCGACGCGGTGGTCGACGCGCTGGGCTTGCGCACCGTGGTTGCCCGTCTCGGTGGATATGACGCCACGCTCACCCCCGGAATGCTCTCGGCGGGAGAACGTCAACTCATCGCGGTGGCCAGGGCGCACCTGACGTCGGCGCCCGTGCTGATCCTGGACGAGGCCACCTGTCACCTTGACCCGGTCGCCGAGGAGCGGGTGGAGCGGGTTCTGGCGGGCCGCGGTGGCACCCTCATCGTCGTTGCGCACCGGATCAGCTCCGCGCTGCGGGCGCACCGGATCGTGTTGATGGACGACGCCGCTGACATGGTGTCGGGCACGCACTGGGAGCTGCTCGCGACGTCGCCGCTGTACCGTGACCTGGTCGGCCAGTGGGGCAATGGCCAGTGGGTTGCGTGAAAAGGGGGTGGAGCTGGCCTTGGCCAGCTCCACC
>JBDTAX010000182.1:0-3714 GCA_039924425.1 Pseudonocardiaceae bacterium | reverse complement strand
GTGTGGGCGTTGGGGGTGGCCCCGGATGGGTCCTGGCTGGCCTCCGCCGACGAGGGCGGGGAGGTGCGGGTCTGGGACCCCATCACCGGCACCCCCCGCCACACCCTGACCGGCCACACCAGCGGGGTACAGGCGTTGGGGGTGGCCCCGGACGGGTCTTGGCTGGCCTCCGCCAGCTGGGCCGGGGAGGTGCGGATCTGGGACCCCATCACCGGCGCGGCACTCACCTCATTGCGCGTTGCGGGCGCCTTGTACTACCTCCTCCTGACAGCAACGACGATCGTAGCCGCCGGAGAACGCGGTCTTTACTTCCTGGCGCTCTGCCGTGGACTCCGTTCCGAATTGGGACATGATCGGTCAGACATGGCGCGCCGCTCGCAGCCGGAATGAAGGATCTCTGCCGGGCCGACTGAAATCGGGTACGACACCAGGAAACCAACATGCCCGCTGCCGTTGCGCACAGCGACCACGGCCGCCCGCCGGGCCAGCCCGCGCGAGCACGGCCGCCAGGCCGCGCGCAGCGAGCGGGATCGGCCCGAGCGGACACGCGAGCAGCACGACGGACTCAGTCACAGCCACGCCGCCGCAGGCGGCGCAGATCCCATAGAGGCGAATTCGGCAACGCACGAACCGCAGTTGGCGGACCGCGTTTGTGGGGTCGCGGCGTCGGGTTATCGGTCGGAGATCGATGAGTAGAAGGACGTGATGACGTCGTTGAGGGCGGTGATCGCGGGGTCGTCGCGGTAGCGTTTGCGGACCTCGTGGTAGAGCTCGTCGGTGACCATGGTCAGGCTGTTGATGGATTTCCGGTCAGCGTGGAATGCCTTGCGGGCCCAGTCGGTGGCGCTGTCGATGTCGCCGTCTCGGAGGGACACGATCGCGAGGGTGAGCCGGGCTTCGGTGGCGCGCATGGGGCTGCGGTCGCTGCCGTCTGGGCGTTCGGACAGGCGGAGCACTTCGTGGGCGTGCTCGGCGGCGCGGGTGTTGTCGCCGCCGATGCGGTAGCAGTCCATCGCGTAGAAGTCCCATTTGGCGGGGTCGATGACGAAGTGGTTGTCTGGCTGGGTGGGGTGCTCGTGGCCGTCCAGCAAGCGGAATCCCTGGTCGAGGGCGTGGCGGACGTCGCTGGGGTTGCCCATGCGGGCGTGGGCTTTGGCGGCTTGGGCGGCGAGTTGCACAGCAACCGAGGAATGGGGTGCGGCCGTGATGCCAGCGTCGGCGTAGTCGAGGACGGATCGCAGGCGGCCTTGGGTGAGGGCGAACCAGGCGCTCATCTCGAATGACCAGGCGATGATCTCCCCGTGGCCGGCTTCCCGGCCGAGCTGGGCGGCGGAGATGCGGGCGGTCTCGGCGTGCCGGGCCAGGCCGAGGTCGTAGTTCACGCAGCCGATCAGCAGCGACAGCCACCCGGCGATGACCAGCAGCTCCCGATGCTCACTCAGCCGGGTGGGTCCCTCCAGCAGGCGTTGAATGTATTCGAGCTGGCAGTGCGCATCCTCGCGCAGCTCCTCGGGGCGGCGGGAGACGTACTCGCAACACAACTGCTCGGTGATGACGGTGAGTTGGTCGATCGTGTCGCGACCGACGTCGGTGCGATGGATCTTCCGCATGAGGTCACTGAAGATCAGCGGATCACGCCCGGGGTGGACCAGTTCCGCACTGGACGCTGGCGCGGTGGCGTATGCGGCGATGAGCTGGCCGTTGGCGCTCAACGCCCGGTCCAGGCGCTGGACGGTCGCGTCGTCGGGGCTGAACAAGTTCTGCTCGGCGCGACTGATCCGGCTCTGACTCCAGTTGGCCTGTTTCGCCAGCTCCCCCTGCGTGAGGCCGGCCTCCGTGCGCAGCTGACGCAGCGTGTCACCAAAGGTCCGCAAGGCCTGTTCACCCCCTGAATATGCGCATGTCATGCGCGCATCCCGCATCTCGTGGCGCCCCGGCCAGCCTAATCCGCAGGATGCATCCAGCGGGTGGCCACCCGCCACTGGGTAACAGCAAGGAGTGGGGTTGCACATCGTGGTCCACCCGAGAGTCGACGACACGGCCCGTGCCGCAACCGACGCGGCCGGCCGTCTCCGGCTCGTGGCGGATGTCGACACCTGCGGCACGTTCTCGGTGCTCACCTGGGTCGTCCGTGCCGTCGGCATGGCGGCTCCGGGAGCCGCAGCCGGCATGGGCGCGGGGCGGTGCCCGGCAGATCGGCGGCGAAGTCGGCTGCGGCGTGAGCTGAGCCCGGTCCGCTCCAGACGATGATGCAAGGCCGGCAAGCTTGGGTCACACAATCAGGGAAGGGAGTCGTGATGAACTGGCACAGTTATTATGAGAACGGCCCGAACAAGCGCCGCCGCAAGGCGATATCGGCGTCGTGTGGGTTGCACCGGGGTCCGGTGGGTTTCGCCAATCTTCTGGTGAGCATGCAGGACGGGTCGATTGCGCTCGATCCCCATGTCACCGGCGCGTGCGTGATCGCCCTTGATGAGGAGAGCGCCACGACACTGCTCTACCTCCTGACGGAATGGCTGGGCTGAACTGGAACGGGACAGCGGCCACGACAGAGAACCGCACCGCCACCTGAGACGGAGCCGATCAGACCCGACCTTTTCCAGATCATCAACTGGGAGAGGTTGCGCGGAGATGGACCACTGTCACCGGGCGCGGGCAGTCGGGGTCGGTATTTCTTGGTGGATCGTGTCTTCCCTGGCCGGTGTCGGGGTTTGATCGCCAAAAGTGAGCTGTGACAGTGCGCTTCTGCACGGTCACAGCTCACTTTTGGCGATCAAGGTGGTGATGGGCGAGGGGAGGGTGATGGGGTTGCGCGGGTGGTGGGCCGCGCGGGTCGAGTTGCGGCGTACACGCAGAGCTCGGGTGCGTGTGACGTGGCGGGCCTGCGGCGGGTGCGTGTCAACGGCAGCCCTGAGCTACAGCCGGCGGTGGCCACAGCCAGGCCCCAGGTGCCCGCTGTTGACTGTCGACCCCTGGTTGTGGCACGGATCTGGTGTGCCGGGGCGTGGTGAATAGTCGATCGTGCTCGACGCTGGTACACAGATCGGAGATGATGGGCGGGTGGATCTGCGTTGGCTGATGATGAGACGTTCCGCCGGGCTGCCGGGCTGGTAGAGGCTCTCGCGGCCCAGCACGGTCTGAGCGAGGTCCAGCTCGGCCAGCACGGGGGGGAACTCGTGGTGACCGCAGGTGCTGACCGTGACTACTTCGATCTGGTGCGGTTTGAGCTGGAGCTGGAGAACCTGCTGCGGGCACGAGTGCGGGTGGTGTCCAGCGGAGCACCCGGAACGCGGACCCGCGAGTCGCTGCGGCCGGGCAACCCGCGGCGTGAGCGAACCCGATGAGGTACTCGGATTCGCTCTGGAAGCACCAGAGGAGATCGACACCCTCGTCGGTCACGGCCGCCAGGAGTTCGCGGACAGTCTGGACCGGCAGCGCGCGCTGGCGTTCTGAGCCAGCTTGACCCCGAGTTGCTCTGGCGGCTCAGCACCGAGCGCGTCCCGCAGCTACGGGTCATCCTGCTCACAAAACTGGTCACACGGCCTATGCGAATGGCCTCCGGGACGATGTCCCGGAGGCCATTCTACCTGGTAGCGGGGGTAGGATTCGAACCTACGACCTCTGGGTTATGAGCCCAGCGAGCTACCGAGCTGCTCCACCCCGCGTTGGTTTGGTAAGCATACGCGGCCAGTCACGGGATGCGCAAATCGGGTG
>JBDTAX010000181.1:0-12415 GCA_039924425.1 Pseudonocardiaceae bacterium | reverse complement strand
TCGGTGGCCCGTGAACTGGCCGTGCTGCCCCAGGCGCCGACCGCCCCGGACATCCTCACCGTGTACGAACTCGTCGAGCAGGGCCGCTTCCCGCACACCGGCGGGCTGCGCCGGCTCGGCCAGGTCGATCACGAAGCGATCCGCCGTGCGCTGCTCGACACCACCATGACCGATCTGGCCCGCCGGACGATCAGCGAGCTCTCCGGCGGCGAACGCCAACGGGCCTGGATCGCCATGGCGCTGGCCCAGGAGGCGCCACTGCTCCTGCTCGACGAGCCGACGACCTTCCTCGACCTGCAGCACCAGCTCGAGTTGCTCGAGCTGGTGCTGCACCTCAACCAGACCCGTCGCACCACCGTCGTCCTCGTGCTGCACGACCTCAACCACGCCTGCCGCTACGCCTCGCGCCTGGTCGTCATGCGACACGGCACGGTCGTCGCGGATGGCGCCCCCACCGAGGTGCTCACGCCCGCACTGCTGCGTGAGGTCTTCCGCGTCGAGGCTACGGTCATGACCGACCCAGCCACGGGGACACTGATGTGTGTGGCACACCGCGCGATCCCCGACTCTGCGTTGGCGGAAAATTATCAGTGCGAGTGATCGTGATCCTCCGTGAGGTTCTTCTCGTGGGGGTGCGGGTGGGCGTGGGACTGCTCGTTGTGGCTGTGCTCGTGCTCATGCTCGACGTGCTCGTGATCGTGCAGCACGTGTGCGTGCGTATGCGTCGCATCATCGTGGGCGTGCTCGTGAGTGTGCTGCGCTGTCATTGTTTACCCCGTCCATGGTCATGTTTATCCGACAAGGCCCCAGCCAAACGCGAATTCATTCGGGCCTTGATACCCAATACTACACACCTTGCGCGTACTGGCAATTCTCTTTTGGAGTGACGCAACTAAATGCAGCTCCTTTGCAGGTGGCCAAACAACCCAACTGCCTTTCTTTTCTCCTTGACCCGGAGGGCGATATGGATGCTTGTGCACCTTGAGGCCCGTTCGTGCCCGGTCTCATGGATGCTTGTGCACCTCGTTCTCCAGGGGCTCTCCTGGGGGGCGGGGCAGGCGGGGCGGGTTGCCTAACCGGGGCGGGTCGGGGGCCGGTTTGGTTGCGGGCGTGCGCTCGACGTACACTGTGCCGTCGGCGCGAGCGGCGTGCCGGTTCTCGCGTGTCTGCAGGTATCTGCGCAGGCTTCCTGCTCAGCAGTGCGTCACCGCACTAGGTGTGATGCCTCCCCCACGTCGTGGAACTGGCGGGCGCGCGCGTCGTGGCCAGGCCGCGACTCGGCGGCACGGCGCAACCAGCAGGAACGCGGAGGACATGGGCAAGAAGGACGGAGCGATCGAGGTCGAGGGCCGGGTGGTCGAACCACTGCCCAACGCGATGTTTCGGGTCGAGTTGGAGAACGGTCACCGAGTTCTCGCGCACATCAGTGGCAAGATGCGCCAGCACTACATCCGCATCCTGCCCGAGGATCGGGTGGTCGTGGAGCTCTCACCCTACGACCTGTCCCGCGGCCGCATCGTCTACCGCTACAAGTAAGAACCACCACCAGGAGAGATGACGTGAAGGTCAAACCGAGCGTCAAGAAGATCTGTGACAAGTGCAAGGTGATCCGCCGGCACGGCGTGGTCATGGTGATCTGCGAGAACCTGCGCCACAAACAGCGCCAGGGTTGAGCGGAGCACGACGTCGCTGGTCCACGACGTGAGAAGACCTCCCCGCACCACCCGATCCATGCGGGATCGGCCCACCCCCGGATGCCAGGCCGGGGCCCGCAGGCGACGAGCACCGTCGTCTTGCGGGACGGACGGGGAGCAGACCTGGAGACGACGAGACAGGAGACCCGCCGCGAATGGCCCGACTCTCGGGCGTCGATCTTCCCCGCGACAAGCGGATGGAGATCGCGCTGACCTACATCTACGGCATTGGCCGTACCCGCTCCCACGAGATCCTCAGCGCCACCGGGGTGAGCCCCGATCTGCGCACCAAGGATCTTTCCGACGACGATCTCGCTCGGTTGCGGGACTACATCGAAGAACACCTCAAAGTCGAGGGTGACCTCCGTCGTGAGGTCCAGGCCGACATCCGCCGGAAGATCGAGATTGGTTGCTACGAGGGTCTGCGGTGGCGCCGCGGGCTGCCCGTGCGCGGTCAGCGGACCAAGACCAACGCCCGCACCCGCAAGGGCCCGAAGAAGACGGTCGCCGGCAAGAAGAAGACCGGCAAGAAGTAGCGCCCCGGACAACCAGCGCGGACAACCGGCGCAGGACAACCGGCGCCAGGCCAACCAACCCAGACCTTTGTTGTAGGAGTGCAATCGCATGCCACCCAGAGCACGAGCAGGTGCCGGCGCCAAGAAGGTTCGGCGCAAGGAAAAGAAGAACGTCGCGCATGGTCATGCGCACATCAAGTCGACGTTCAACAACACGATCGTTTCGATCACCGATCCCACCGGTGCGGTGATCGCGTGGGCGTCCGCCGGCCACGTGGGGTTCAAGGGCTCGCGCAAGTCCACCCCGTTCGCCGCGCAGATGGCCGCCGAGAGCGCGGCGCGCAAGGCCGCCGAGCACGGCATGAAGAAGGTCGATGTCTTCGTGAAGGGCCCGGGTTCGGGCCGCGAGACGGCGATCCGATCGCTACAGGCCGCCGGCCTTGAGGTCGGCACCATCCAGGACGTGACCCCGCAGCCGCACAACGGTTGCCGGCCGCCCAAGCGGCGTCGGGTCTAGGCGCGGGGAGGAGCAGCGGAGATGGCTCGATACACCGGACCTATCACTCGCAAGTCCCGTCGGCTCAAGACCGACCTGGTCGGCGGCGACCAGGCCTTTGAGCGCCGGCCGTATCCGCCTGGCCAGCACGGCCGGGCCCGGATCAAGGAAACTGAGTACCTCCTGCAGATGCAGGAGAAGCAGAAGGCCCGCTTCAGCTACGGCGTCATGGAAAAGCAGTTCCACCGGTACTACGAGGAGGCCAACCGCCGCTCCGGTAAGACCGGTGACAATCTGCTGCAGATCCTGGAGACCCGGCTGGACAACGTTGTCTACCGCGCTGGCCTGGCTCGTACCCGTCGCCAGGCGCGCCAGTTGGTGACCCACGGGCATTTCCTGGTCAACGGCGTCAAGGTCAACGTCCCCAGCCTGCGAGTGGCCAAGTTTGACATCATCGATGTCAAACCCAAGTCGGTGCCGACGCTGCCGTTCATGGTGGCCAAGGAGACTGTGGGCGACCGCCCGGTGCCGGCGTGGCTGCAAGTGGTCCCCGCGACGATGCGAATCCTGGTGCACCGCCTGCCCGAGCGGGCCCAGATCGACGTCCCGCTCCAGGAGCAGCTCATCGTCGATTTCTATTCCAAGTAAGCTGAGATCCGAGACGGCGTCAAATAGTGGGCGCCAGATGGAGGAACATCAACCATGCTGATCACTCAGCGACCGAACCTCACCGAGAACCCGGTCGACTACACCCGCTCCCGGTTTGTCATCGAGCCTCTGGAGCCGGGCTTCGGCTACACCCTGGGCAATTCGCTGCGCCGGACCTTGCTCTCGTCCATCCCGGGGGCGGCGGTCACCAGCATCCGCATTGAGGGCGTGCTGCACGAGTTCACCACCGTTCCGGGGGTGAAGGAGGACGTCACCGACATCATCCTCAACCTCAAGGAGCTGGTGGTCGGCTCCGAGGAGGACGAGCCGGTGTCGATGTATCTGCGCAAGCAGGGACCCGGAGAGGTCACCGCGGGTGACATCGTGCCGCCGGCCAATGTCACCGTGTACAACCCCGACCTGCACATCGCCACCCTGAACGGCAAAGGCAAGCTGGAGATCGAGCTGGTCGTGGAGCGCGGCCGGGGCTACGTGCCGGCGGGGCAGAACAAGGCCTCCGGCGCGGAGATCGGCCGGATCCCGGTGGACTCGATCTATTCGCCGGTGATGCGGGTGACCTACAAGGTGGAGGCCACCCGGGTCGAGCAGCGCACCGACTTCGACAAGCTGATTCTGGACGTGGAGACCAAGCCGTCGCTCACCCCCCGGGACGCGCTGGCCTCGGCCGGCCGCACCCTGGTGGAGCTGTTCGGCCTGGCCCGCGAGCTCAATGTGGAGGCCGAGGGCATCGAGATCGGTCCTTCGCCGGCCGAGGCGGACACGATCGCCGCCTTCGCCATGCCCATCGAGGATCTGGACCTCACCGTCCGGTCCTACAACTGCCTCAAGCGCGAGGGCATCCACACTGTTGGTGAGCTGGTCAGCCGCAGCGAGGCCGACCTGCTGGACATCCGCAACTTCGGTGCCAAGTCGATCGACGAGGTGAAACTGAAGCTGGCCACCCTCGGGTTGCAGCTCAAGGACAGCCCGCCCGGGTTCGACCTCTCCACCGCGGCGGCGGCCGAGACCGAATACTCGGTCGACGGCTGGGACGAGGCCAGCGAAAACGGCACCGACAACGGCGACAATGGCGACGACTACGCCGAAACCGAACAGCTCTAAGAGCTCGTGAGTGGCAATCGGTGCCCTAGCGCCGATTGCCACTCACGTGTCGACCGAAGGGAGCCACAATGCCAACGCCGACCAAGGGCGCTCGGCTCGGGGGGTCGCCGGCCCATGAACGGCTGATGTTGGCCAATCTGGCGACATCGCTGTTCACCCATGGCCGGATCACCACCACCGAGGCCAAGGCGAAACGGCTGCGCCCGTTCGCCGAGCGGTTGATCAGCAAGGCCCGCCGGGCGGACCTGCACAACCGTCGCGAGATCATGAAGGTGATCCGGGACAAGGACGTGGTGCACAAGCTGGTCGCGGAGATCGGTCCACAGTTCGTGGACCGGCCGGGTGGGTACACCCGGATCCTCAAGACCATGCCCCGCAAGGGCGACAACGCGCCGATGGCGATCATCGCGCTGGTCACCGAGCGCACCGCCACGCAGGCCGAGAATATCCAGCGCGCGGCACGCAGAGACCGCCCGCAGATGCAGCAGCCGGTCGCCGAGCCCACAGCGGAGGCCGCCGTCGACACCCCGGGCGACTCCGACGAGCCGGAGACCCCGGCTGAGCACGAGATCCCCGCTGAGCAGGAAACCACCTGATCCCGAGCACCGTGCCGCGAGAGCCCGCTGTCCCCGTGGGGGATGCCGGGCTCTCGCGTTACCGGCTGGACATCAGCTACGACGGATCTGGTTTTTCCGGGTGGGCCCGCCAGCCGGGGCGACGTACTGTTCAGGGAGTCCTGGAGCAGGCCCTGGAGACGGTGGCGCGGCTCCAGGCCAGCCTCACCGTTGCGGGTCGCACGGATGCTGGCGTGCACGCCACTGGGCAGGTCGCGCACCTTGACGTGCCGCCCGGCGCAATGCCGCCCGACCAGCTCGCCCACCGCCTGGCTCGACTGTTGCCGCCGGATCTACGGGTGCCCGCGGTGCGGCTGGTGCCGCGCACCTTCGACGCCCGCTTCTCCGCGCTGCGGCGGCACTACCGGTACCGGGTGTGTGACGCGCCGTGGGGAGTCGATCCGCTGCGTCGATACGACACGCTGAGCTACCCCCGCCCGCGCGACCGCCCGCTCGATGAGGCCGTGATGAACGCGGCGAGCGCGCTGCTGCTCGGCGAGCACGATTTCGCCGCGTTCTGCCGTCGCCGGGAGGGCGCGAGCACGGTGCGCGCACTGCAGGCCCTGGAGTGGATCCGCGCTGAGCCATACCTGCTGGTCGCGCACGTCGTGGCGGACGCGTTCTGCCACTCGATGGTGCGCAGCCTGGTCGGTGCCCTGCTGGCGGTGGGGGAGCACCGGCGCCCCCCCGACTGGCCAGCCGCCTTGCTGTGCCACACCACCCGTGCCAACGACGTGCCAGTAGCCCCCCCCAACGGCCTCACCCTCGCCCGAGTCGACTACCCCGATGACGACCAGCTCGCAACCCGCGCCAAGCAGACCCGCGCCCGCCGGGTCGCGCTGTAGCGCTTAGTAGCACCGAGTTTTACCATTACCACCAATCCAGCTGACTTCAGTGGGCTCGACAGTCTCGGCACCATCGTCTCGGTGCCACGACCTGTGATCGCGGATTGCGACGAACTCAACTGAACCCACTCATCGGGTCATGCGGTTGAGCAGGTCGTTGAGCTGGGTGGTTAAGCGTGCGCTGGTGGCGGGGGACACGGTGAGGTGTTCGCTTCCGTCTGGGGCGGGCAGCACCCGGGCGCTCCAGCGGCCGGCTTCGGTGTCGAACCACTCCAGCGGTTGGGAGCGCTGCCGCTTGCCGGTTCGGTCCCGGGTGTTCGCGACGATCTGGCCCCCGTGGCGCCGGGGCTTGGCCAGCACCGCCGCCAGCGCACGGTATTGGTGCCCGACGCGTCCTGAGGTCGTGGGCGAGGTGTCGTAGACGCTCGTAGCCACGCTGGGCGCCGCGGGCACCAGGAGCTCCCGGGGCAGGCTGATCGACTGGCCGGGGGCGGCGTCCGCCGCGGGCAGCTGGCCGATGAGTGCCGTCGCCATCGCGGCGCCCCCGCAGGGCGTCAGCCGCAGGCTCGTCGCGTCGAGGCGGGCGATGAGCCCCCGCTCGCCGGATCGCGCCGCCACAGCACGGTCCGGCTCCGTCTGTCGCGGCCCGCTGAGCCATTGCATGTCCACCCAGACCGGGGCGCGGGCCAGCAGCGTCAAGGCCTGCGCCAGTTCGGGTTGCAGGTGCTCACCCTGGGCCAGCGCGCGAGCACTGAGCTGCTGGTACACCCGCTGCCGGAGGTGAGCGCGCTCCTCGTGGGTGCGGCCGTGGCTGCGGATGCGCAGCGGGTAGACCTGCTCGTCCAGGCCGAGGTCGGCCCAGCAGATGTCGTACATATTCTGGTATCAGCACGCTGACCAGCCATTTCTAGGTCACCTGATCTTTCTGGGCCGTGTAGGGGCCGTCCTGGTCTTGGGTTGCGTCCCGGCGGCTGTACAGGGAGCCGATCACACCCTTGGTCCGCTCGCTGCTGCTTGGCATGAGGTGCGTGTAGGTCTTGAGCGTGAACGAGGGGTCGCTGTGTCCCAGCCACTCGGCTACGGCCTTGATCGACTCGCCCTGGTCGAGCAGCACCGAGGCGAAGAAGTGCCGCAGCTCATGCATGCCGTTCTCGTACCGGCCACACGACACGCCGACCGCTCGAAGCGCCGGCTTCCACCGGTCTTTGTTGAAGTCCTTCGCGTCCACCACTCCGCCGCGCACCGCGCTCACCACCAGGCGGTGGCTTTGTTTCGCACCGCCGGGCACTTCCCACGGAAGGGTCACCGCGATGGGTGGGTAGCGTCGCAGATGCTCGGCGAGCGCGACTTTGACCGGCTCGGACAATGGCACGTCCCGGCTCCTGTCGTACTTGGGAAGCGCGAAGACGTGCTTGCCGCGAACCTTCTTCACTTGTCGTTGCACGTGGACGACGCCACGGAGGAAGTCGACGTCATCCACGGCCAGGCCGAAGCACTCGCCCTGTCGTAGGCCAAGGCCCGCCCCGAGATCGACAGTCACCGCGAATCGAGGATGAAGCGCACCCTGCACGGCCCACACCTGACCCTCTGGCCACGGGATCACCTTGTGCTTAGCGAGTGTCGGCTTCTTCACCGACTTGTTGGCGAACGGGCTCTTGGGCACCAGGTCGTCATCAACGGCCGCCGTGAACATCGCGGAGAGGTTGCCGAACAGTGTATGCCGGTAGCGTTCGGAGAGCCCCTCGTCTCGCAACCAGTGATCCCATGAACGGAGCCCGGACGGCTTGACCGCACCCAGCTCAGTATTCCCGAAGTAGGGGAGGACTCGGCGGTGAAACCGCATCTCAAGGTTCTGCCGGGTGGACTCGTCGACATCGAGGCTCGCGAGCCACTGAGCCGCGAAGTCCCGCAGTCGGATCTTGCCCGCCCGTGGGTCCACGTACGTCCCCCGGGCGAGGTCGGCCTCACGCTGCGCCTTCCACTCCTTCGCCGCCTTGAGCTGGCCGTCTGGGAAGGCCCTGGACCGCTCCTCTCCGCCCGGGGCGAGGTACCGAACCTTGTACCGCATCCCGATGCCGTGCCGTGCGGTGGGAATGCGATTCTTGCGTCGCGGGTTCTCCGCGTCAGGGACCTCCCGATACCAGCGGTCCTGTATGTGAGCCATGTGCCCCTCCTAGCCAGATTGCCGAACAGGGCCGGTCAGGCCGCGTCATCCTCGTCAAACCATTCGCGGACCTTCACCGGGTCGTACCGCAGGTGCTTGCCGACCTTCCGCACCGGAGGGCCGTAGCCCTTAGCGCGCCACCCGCGAATCGTCTGCACCGGAATGCCGAGAAACGCCGACACGTCTTCAACTGTCCACAAGCGACTCGCCGGCTTCGTCGTGCTCAGGGACTCCACTTGCCTGACGTTCTTTGTCATCCTCGGCTCCTTCCTCCTTACGCGGCTTGATCACTGGTTGCGGAACAGTTTTGGTCGGGTGGTGTCCCGCTCGCGGCGAGTTGAGCGGCGGTGTATTCGGCTTTCCATCGCTGTCTCTCAGCGATGGCGTGCAGGAGTAGCACGGGCCGGGGTGGCACGTCGGGGTCGGTGGGTGCGGTGCGTTCCCACACGTATGGCCCGTCGTCGGGACCGTGCGCGGGCTGGACACCGGCCTGCTGAAGGAGTTGCCGAACGAATTCGCCACGTTCCGCGCGGTGGTCTTCCAGGGTCTTGTTCGACCATTTCCGGGAGACGAGGACCCGACGCCCGGCGATGCCCAGGTGTTCGGGCTTGTGGGCCTTGCCCTTGCAGTGCCCGGGTGTCATGGAGTGTCGGGCACCGTGGGGTTGGATCCCGTAGAGCAGCCACACCGGACACCGAGGCGAACACGGCGTGACCCGCAGCTCGGCATGCAACCGATGAGCGTGGTCACGCTGCCGATCTGTCGCGGTCTCGCCGAACCCAGCGGCTTGACCTACTGATTTGGTCAGGTATTTCGTCAGATAGCCGATGTGGCGTCCGGCTTCTTCGGTGCCGCCGAGGATGCCTTTGACGTGCACTTGTGTCCCGAACCGGGCGACGTGGGCGGGTTCGGCGAGGTTCTCGTAGGCGTGGTCGAAGGTGGGGAGTGGTTGGTTGGTGTCGGGGTCGGTGAAGCCCCTCACGCGGGTGTCCCAGACCGGTAAACGCCCGTCGGTGTAGACGAGCTGGTCATGCGCGGGCCACCACACTTGGTGGTAGGTCGCCGCTGTGATCGCCCGCAGCTCAGCCCGGGAGATCGAGCCCCGGATCGCGGCATGGAAGTGCGGTGCGCCGCGTTTTTGGGGCTCCACGGTGCCGAAGTACTGCACCTCCCACCCCACACACCGCCGGGTGTTCTGCCAGAACCGATCCAGCAATGCCGGGAAGTGGATCGCGTCCCGGGCGGCCCGCCGGTAGTCATAGGTGTCGGGGTCTACGGCCGCGCCGTGGTTGTCGACCCGGCCGTAGGAGTCCAAGGTGAGGGTGAGGAAGGTGGAGGGCCGGTAGCGTCCGGCGAACACCCGGCCGAGGGTGCGGTGCTCAACGGGTCGGCGGGGCAGGTCCGGGGCATCCTGGCGACGCCGGGTTGACCGCTTCACCGGCTTGGGCGGTGGGTCTAGCGGGGTGAGTCGTCCGCGTACGCCGAGGGAGCGGAGTTCGGTGTCGAGTTCGGCGACCGAATCCGCGATCTGTTCACACGAGTCCTCGTCACCAGCTTCCCGGCACTCGGCATATGCGGCGAGGAGATCGGCCCGGGTGGCCATCAGTGCCGTGTGGTCCTCACTCGGGGTGGCGCGGTCGGTGACCGGTTCCGCTTCCAGGTGCCAGCCCTGGCGGCACTGCACCATCCGCAACCGCCGAGCCTTCTCCGCGCACGGCCGACACTGATCCTCCCGAGTGGACCCACACGGAACCGGGACGACCTCCACACGCCCGGTGGTGGTGTCGATCCGGCGCATCGGCAGCGGCCGAACGCACACGCCGTGTTGTTCGGCCAGCGCTTGGGCGACGTCGGTACTCAGTGGCAGTGCGGCGCGCTGTGCGCGGGTCATCCGCGCGACGTCCAGCGCGCTGGGTTCGGTGCCGCTCATCAGGAAATCACCTCCTCGGGGGTGGCGAAGTGACGCAGTGCGGTCAGGGGCAGGGTCGCGCTGGTGTTCGGGGCGAGATCGGCACCGGGGCCGTGCGGGGTGACGGGCAGGGCGCCGTAGACGCGGACCGTGACGCCCCCGGCGAGCTGGCCGGTCACCGACAGGTGCACCGCCTGCCCGCCGGGCTCCCGCCACGCCTCAGCGGTGACATGACTGAGGGTGCAGGACCAGGTCAACAGCCCAGTGGCGACTTGGGAAGGGTGGTGGGCGGCCAGTTGCGCGCTCACCCTGGGCTCACCCGAAGCCGTGATCACATGCACCGAATACAACTCCGGCAGCTCGAACTCAGCGAGGTGGGCACGCAGGGCGTCCAGGAGATCCATCACGGTGGTGCTCATGCCGCCTTGATTCCGGTGAGCGGGCGGGGTGCCGCGTGGTGGCCAGCGGTGACGTACGTCGACAGCTCGTCAAGATCGGCATCAGTGGTGTGGAACGCGCGAGCGCGGTGGGGTTCACGGCGGCCGTCGACCTTGGCCCACGCCACACCGGGGGTGTCCTCACTGATCTCGTGCGCCGCCGCGCCCCGCTCCCGCACCCCATCCCCAAGGACCATGTCGACCTGCTCGGGCTCATCCAGGCGCATCGCGATTTTGAGGGGGAACAGGTGCCGGCAGTCGATGACCTGCTTGCGGGGGTCCTGAATCTGCCCAATCACGCACACCCCCGGCGCCCGGCCCTGCGAGAGAATGGATTGCAACGCCGCGTTGGCGCGTTTGCGCAGCCCGGTGTCGGGTTGGTAGGCGATCACGTCAGCCAACTCATCGACGATCAGCAGCACGAACGGTTGACCCGAGGCCGGGCTCCACGTGCGGGTGCCCTGCCTGCGCAAGGCTTCCGCGCGTTGGCGGGTCAGGGTGGCGACGTGTTCGAGCAGCTCGACGGCCTCCACACCGTTGTCGCAGACAAGTTTCTGGAACAGCGTGGGTGCACGGCCGAGTTCCATGCCTCCCTTGGGATCGATCCCGAAGACCTGCACCCGGCCGGCGCGGATCCACGGGGCGAGCGCGCGCAGGACGGCCCACATGACTGAGGATTTGCCGGCGTCGCTGACCCCGGCCACCAGGATGTGGCGCCCCAGCAGGCGCAGCACCCACGGCCGGCCGGTCTCGGTCCGCCCGATCACCACCCGCGCCAAATCCACCGCTGTGTCCGGGTTGGTCAACGCGAGCACCCGGACTGGGTCGGCGAGGGGGTCGGTGTGGATCAGATCCAGCCAAATCCGCCGAGGCTTGTCGACCCGGACCCGGCAGGAGCGGGCGCCGAAGGAGTTCGCCAACTCCTGAGCATGCGCGGCGTACATGGCCGCGCACTGGCCGTGCACCAGCTTCACGGACACTCGGTCGCGCCAGCCATCGGAGCGGACCCGGCGCAACCGTGGGTAGTGCACCGTGCGTTGCGTGTTGCCGGTGTGTTTAGTCAGCTCGGTGAACAGCATCACCCGCCGCCACGGCCACGCGTAGACCCTCGCGCGGCGCCATTCTGAGCGAACTTGACGCACCACGACGCGGGAAAACGAATTCCGGTGCCGCCAGGCCCACAGTCCGCCCAGCGCGGCCAGTGCGGTGAGCAGTGTGACCGGCGTCCACCAGGAGCGGCCGACGCCCAATCCGACCAGAACAGTGGTGCTGATCAGGAACAGTGGGTAACGCCACACCCGGCGCGCGACGAACGCCACCGCTGTCGTCACGATGGCCAGCAGGATGATCGGCGACAGGATGAGCAGGAGCTTGCGGGGCAGCAGTGTCCACCACGGCAGGCGAGGCCGTTCCACCTCCAGCGGGGCCGGGTCGATCCAGGGGGAGTATCTCTGCGGGCGCATCACCGGTCACCCCCGCAGCGCAGCTCCCGCGCCAGCCCGCCCACCCACGAAACACACGCGATGCCGCCGAGAATCAGCCGGGCGGATTGACACCGGGTCGGGTGTCCCGATCGGGGTGGGTTATCGGGTGGCGCGCTGGGGGCGCGGTGTTCTATGCTTCTCATTGTTCACTCCGGTCTCTGGTGTGGACAGCGCAGAAGCGGACAGGTTGGTAGCCAGGATTCCGCTTCTGCGCGTACGTCACTGATATTCCGCATGAGGGCGTGCGGCATTACCGCACCACCCCCGGTGCGTTGAAATTCTTTTCTAGATTTTCTTGGTGGTGTGTTTTCGTCGGGTCAGGCAGCGTTCGCACAGCCCGCTCGCACCCAACCGGTACAAGAGACGCTCACACCCCAGGCACGTCCGCCAGGCCACCCTGCGTGCGCGCCGCAGCTCAACCCGGTCGAGCCACCACCCGCGCAACCCCATCACCCACCCCCCTCCCCTGATCAACGCCAACCTCACG
>JBDTAX010000180.1:0-3999 GCA_039924425.1 Pseudonocardiaceae bacterium | reverse complement strand
GAACGGATTGAGCAGCCGCGCTCCGGTGCCGGCCACGTCGCCGATGTTGCGGGTCACCAGCGTCCAGTCGTGCACCTTCGCCGTCGCGGCCAGTAAGCCGTCGACCACGGGCACCGGATCGGGGACGTTGAGCCTGCCCCACTCCTGTGCTACCGCCGCGGTGACCGGCACGACACGATCGGAGTAGGTGCGCACCACACCCGCGAGCCAGCGGTCGAAGACCGCGGCCTGCGCCTGGTCACGCCGGTGCAACCGGCAAATTCCCTGCCGGATCTCCCCGACGGTGAGCACGCTCAGATACAGCTGCCCGGAATCGACCGAGTCGAACCAGGCGGCCACTCCCACGTCGGGTGCACGCTTGCGCAGCTCCGACAGAACGTTGGTGTCGAGCAAAAAACTCACGACTGGTCAGCCAGATCGACCAAGCGGGTAGGCTGGCGCGGCCGGACGATCTCCAGAACGTCGAGGTCCGGAGCTGATCTGAGGTAGTCCTTGAAGTCGACGTCGGCGCCCGTCATTCTCCGGTACTCGGCGATGTCCACCACCACGGCGACCTCCTCACCATGCCGGGTAACAAACTGCGCACCTTCGGCGTGAGCCGCCCGCACCACCTCGCTGAAGCGCTGCTTGGCTTCTTGGAGCTGCCACCTCATCGCACCCTCCTATGATGTCTAGACAGTCCAGAATACCGCAGGGCAGCTCAACCCGGTCTAGACACGGGTCTGACCATTGGTCAGACTGCAAGCATGACCGTGAAGGTGGGCATCTCACTTCCCGACGCGACTCACGCCCGGGCGGTAGAGCATGCCCGCAGCGCCGGCACCACCCTGTCAGGCCTGGTCGATACCGCACTCAGGGCGGAGCTGACCCGCCGCGAGCTGGCCGAGCACATGGTGATGCTCGCCGAGGCCGACGATGCGGACCGGCTGCGCGCGCGGACGCGGGCACGCAGCCGCGCGCTGTCCGCCTGGAAGACCGGGCGGTGACGGCCCCAGGTCACGCCACACCGAGCCAGGGCGACGTCCTCATCTCCACCCCATCCCCGCTCACCGGGGAACGAGAGCTGTACACAGTGGTCTCGGCGGACATCTACAACGCCGCGGGCGGGCCCACCGTGCTGGTCGCCGAGATCGAGACCGGAACCCGCTACCGAGCCACCGCCTACGCCACCGAAACCGACTACGGCGTCGTGCTCGCCGACCGCGTGGTATGGCTCCCCATCGACATGCTCGGTGAGCGCTTCGGCCGCCTCACCGACACACAGCGCGATCGGGTTGTCGACCAGATCGTGGCAGTTCTACGAGGCCGCTGAGGCGGTTCCGCGGAACATCTCCTCACTCCTTCGGAGCGATTCATCTCACGCTAGTCAGCGGATCCGGCCACTAACCGCCACACTGGAGCGAGACAAATTCCGGGAGGACGTGAGGCGTGCGCGCGGCAGACCGGGCCACTTCAGCACCACCGGCCGAGGAGCTGCGCCGGCTGCTGGACGGCGAGCACCACGACCCGCACTCGGTGCTCGGCGCGCACCCGCACGCCGAGGGCACCGTGATCCGGGTGCTGCGCCCGCACGCCGATGCGGTGACGGTGCTCGCCGGGGACGCGCAGTACCCGCTGGAGCACTGCGCCGGGGGGCTGTTCCACGGCGTGACGCCAAGCCCTGGCGACTACCGGCTGCGGGTGCGCCACGGCGAGCGCACCGAGATCACCGATGACCCGTACCGCTGGCGACCCACGCTGGGCGACGTCGACCTGCACCTGATCAGGGAGGGCCGCCACGAGCGGCTGTGGGAGGTGCTCGGCGCGCAGCCGCGGGCCTACCCCACGCCGGGCGGGGTGGTCGCGGGAACCTCGTTCGCGGTGTGGGCGCCGCACGCCCGGGGAGTGCGGGTGTGCGGCGACTTCGACGGCTGGTCCGGGGAGGCCACGCCGCTGCGCTCGCTGGGCTCGGCCGGGGTGTGGGAGGTCTTTCTGCCCGGCGTCGGCGCCGGCGTCCGCTACAAGTTCCGCCTGCTGGGCCCGGACGGGCACTGGCATGAGCGAGCCGACCCGATGGCCCGTGCCACCGAGGTCCCGCCGGCCACCGCCTCGGTGGTCGCCGGCCCGTCGGCCCACGAGTGGGGCGACACCCAGTGGATTGAAGACCGGGCGCACCGCAAACCGTGGGCCGAGCCGATGAGCGTCTACGAGGTGCACCTGGGCTCCTGGAGACAGGGACTGAGCTACCGGGAGCTGGCTCACCAGCTGGTCGAGTACGTGGGCGCGACCGGGTTCACCCACGTCGAGCTGATGCCGGTGGCCGAGCACCCCTTCGGTGGTTCCTGGGGTTACCAGATCACCTCCTACTACGCGCCGACGTCGCGGTACGGCACTGCCGATGACTTCCGCTATCTCGTCGACACGCTGCACGCGGCCGGGATCGGGGTGCTCATGGACTGGGTGCCCGCGCACTTCCCACGCGATGAGTGGGCGCTGGCGCACTTCGACGGCGCGCCCTGCTACGAGCACCCCGACCCGCGCCAGGCCGCGCACCCGGAGTGGGGCACCCTGATCTTCGACTACGGGCGCAACGAGGTCCGCAACTTCCTGGTCGCCAACGCGCTGTACTGGCTCGACGAGTTCCACCTCGACGGCCTGCGGGTGGACGCCGTGGCCTCGATGCTCTACCTCGACTATTCCCGCCAGGCGGGTGAGTGGTCACCCAACGCGCACGGCGGGCGGGAGAACCTGGACGCGGTGGCCTTCCTGCAGGAGATGAACGCCACCGTCTACAAGCGCCACCCTGGCGTGGTGACGATCGCCGAGGAGTCCACCGCCTGGCCCGGCGTCACCCAGCCGACGCACGTGGGCGGCCTGGGCTTCGGCTTCAAATGGAACATGGGCTGGATGCACGACACCCTCGACTACGCCACCCACGATCCGGTGCACCGCGGCTACCACCACAGCGAGCTGACCTTCTCCCTGATGTACGCCTGGAGCGAGAACTTCGTGCTGCCGCTCTCGCACGACGAGGTGGTGCACGGCAAGGGCTCGCTGTGGAACCGGATGCCGGGCGATGACTGGAACAAGGCCGCCAACCTGCGGTGTCTGCTGGCCTACATGTGGGCCCACCCCGGCAAGCAGCTGTTGTTTATGGGCGGCGAGCTCGGGGCACCCACCGAGTGGTCGGCGAACCGGTCCCTGGACTGGGAGCTGCGCGAGGACCCGCTGCACGGTGGGGTGTTGCGGCTGGTGGGCGACCTCAACGCCACTTACCGCGCGCACCGCGCGCTGTACAGCCAGGACACCAGCCCGGTCGGCTTCGAGTGGATCGACGCCAACGACGCCTGGGGCAACGTGCTGAGCTTCCTGCGCTGGGGCGATGACGGATCGGTGCTGGCCTGCCTGGCGAACTTCGCCGGAAACCCACACGAGGGTTACCGGGTGGGGCTGCCGCACCCGGGCCGCTGGCGCGAGGTGCTCAACACCGACGCCGAGAGCTACGGTGGCTCCGGCGTCGGAAACCTCGGTGAGGTGATCGCCAGCGAGACACCATGGCACGGGCAGCCCTGCTCCGCGGTGCTCCGTCTGCCGCCCGCCGGAACGCTCTGGCTCACCAGCGCGTTCAGAAAATAGCAAGCTTGCGCGCGTCGGCCTGGATATGCTGTGCCGCATCGCTGGGGGGTTGATGATGAACTGGCTCGGAGGGTTATTGTGATCGGATACGTGGCGGCGTCCCCGTGAAATCCTTGCCACGAGAGTCCGTCAAGCCTGACGGTGCCGTCGAGGAACCCAGCTACGGATTTCCGGCCGGGCTGTGGCGGGCGCTGGAGCGCACCCCACCGCCGGGCCTGGGCCGGCTCCGGGCTTGGCGCAGCCCGTTGCGTGGTCCCTGGTTGACCTCGGTGTTCGGCGCGGTGCTGCTCGCGGCACTGCCCCTGGTCATCATCACCGGATTGCTCGACTACATCGCATACGGCCCGCAGTTCGGGCAGGCGTTCCCCACTGACGTCGGCTGGC
>JBDTAX010000179.1:0-7543 GCA_039924425.1 Pseudonocardiaceae bacterium | reverse complement strand
CGCCGCGGCGGCGCGCCGCCTACTATCCCCAAACAGTAGGCGGCGCGACCGGCTGACTAGCCCCGGCGGTTCCAGCGGCGACCGTCCCAGCGGTCGTGATGCCAGCAGCGATGGGCCCGATCCCACGTCCACCGGTCACCCCGGCAGCGCCCGTCTCCCCGGTGGTGGAAGTCGTCGCAGAAATCCCGGTGGAACGCGGCGTGGTGACCTGTGGCGATCTGCGGGGCCGCGGTCAGCGGGGCCGCGGTCAGCGGGGCCGCTGACGCGGTGCCGGCGCCAGCCGCCAGAGCTCCAGCGGCCAGCACCATCGCCGCGCCATGCCTGATGATCGTTGGTGCCATGAAGCAACCCTCCTCGATCGGTGAACAAGTTATGCCAGGTAGACGCCCGATCCAGCGACCACGTTGCGCACTCCTAGCTGGGAGTTAGCTGAAAGCTGTTAACAGTGGGAAAAGCTTGTGGCGCGGCGTTGGGGGTTGTCGGCCGCGCGTGTGACGATCGACGACGGGGACTGGCTTGACCGGTCTGTGCTCGTGCTCGATGGCGTTGGATGAGGGAGAGCCGATGACGTCCTCAACCCGACACGACGCGAGTGCCGAGCGTGGCAAACGCCTGGACTCGGTGGCCACCCACGCCGGTGTCGTTTCGGAGTCGCAACACCACGCACTGCGAGCCGACATCCGCCTGCTGTCGACGCTGCTCGGCGAGACCCTGGTCCGCCACAGCGGCGAAGAACTGCTCAAGCTGGTGGACGAGGTGCGAAGGCTGGCCCGGGTGGCGCTGCTGGAGGGCAGTGCGGAGATCAGGTTGTTGCTGTCCACGCTGGATGTCGGCACGGCTGCCCAGCTCGCTCGGGGGTTCTCGGCGTACTTTCAGCTCGCCAACGTGGCCGAGCAGCTGCACCGCTCGCGCGAGCAGCGTGCCCAGCTCGGCGGGCGGGTCGGACCGCTGCGCGCGGTGGTGGACCGGCTGGCCCGGGACGTCGACCGGGCCGAGGTGGAGGCGGTGTTGGCGCGGATGGAGCTGCGGCCGGTGTTCACCGCGCACCCGACCGAGGCGTCCCGCACGTCGGTGCAGGGCATCCTGCGCCGGGTGGCCGACGTCCTGGACCAGAATCTGCCCGAGGAACAGTCGCGACGGCGGCTCGGGCGGCTGGTCGATCTGCTCTGGCAGACAGACGAGATCCGGCCCGGCAAGCCGACGGTGCTCGACGAGGCCCGCGCGGTCGCCTACTACCTCGAGCGGCTCGGTACCCACGCGGTACCCGATCTGGTGGAGGACTTCGAGGACGAGCTGGCCCGCGCCGGGTTCGCGCTGCCGCCACAGTCCCGCCCGGTGGTGCTCGGCTGCTGGGTCGGAGGAGACCGCGACGGCAACCCCAACGTCTCACCGCAGGTCACCCTCGACGTCCTGGCGCTCTACGCGAACCGGGCGCTGACCATCCAGCTGGCGCTGATCGAGCAGCTCATCCAGGAGCTCAGCGTGTCCACCCGGGTGGTCGGCGTTTCCGAGGGACTGCGGCGCAGCCTCGCCCATGACCGGCGCCTGCTGCCCGAAGTCTATGACCGCTACATCCGGCTCAACGTCGATGAGCCCTACCGGCTGAAGTGTTCCTACATCCACGCCCGCCTGACCCGAACCAGGCGGCGGATTCGCGACGGCGCCGCCCACCAGGTGGGACGGGACTATTTGGGGGCCCAGTCCTACGTCGCCGATCTGGAGCTGATGGACGCCTCGCTGCGCGGGCATCTCGGCGAACGCATCGCCGAGGGCACCCTGGCCAGGACGCTGCGCAGTGCCCGAGCACTGGGACTACACCTCGCGGCGCTGGACGTGCGTGAGCACGCCGAGGCGCTGCACGCCGCTCTCGCGGCCCTGTACGACCCGCTCGGTGAGCTCGCGGTGCCCTACGCCGAGCTCGATCGTGGGGAGCGGACGGCGCTGTTGTCCCAGGAACTGGCCAGCCGGCGGCCGCTGACCGCCCGGTCAGCGCAGCTGCCAGCGGCGGCGGCGGACGTGCTCGCTGTCTTCGACGCGATCCGCTCCGCTCAGCGGACCTTCGGTGAACCAGCGGCCCGCACGTACATCGTCTCGATGTCGAAAGGCGTGGATGACGTGCTGGCCGCCGCGGTGCTGGCCCGGGAAGCCGGTCTGGTCGTCATGCCACCGCCGGGAGGCTCGGCGGCCGACGGGTGCACGTGCACGGTGGATCTTGTGCCGCTGTTTGAGACGGCCACCGAGCTGCGCCGCGCCGGGGAGCTGCTCGATGGGATGCTGGCCGATCCCGGCTACCGGCGGTTGGTCCGAGCCCGGGGGGATCTGCAGGAGGTGATGCTCGGGTACTCCGACTCCAACAAGGACGCCGGGATCACCACCTCGCACTGGGAGATTCAACGGGCGCAGCGCCAGCTGCGCGACACCGCCGCCGCGCACCGGGTCCGGTTGCGCCTGTTCCACGGCCGAGGTGGGTCGGTCGGTCGGGGTGGCGGCCCGGCGGGGGAGGCGGTGGCCGCCGCGCCGTACGGCGCGGTCGACGCGACGCTGAAGGTGACCGAGCAGGGCGAGGTCATCTCCGACAGATACTCGCTGAGCGCGCTGGCCCACGACCACCTGGAGATCCTCCTGGCCGCGGTGCTGGAGAGCACGCTGCTGCACCAGACCTCGCGGGTGTCGTCGGAGGTGCTGGCCCAGTGGGACGAGACGATGGACGTGGTGAGCGGGGCCGCCCACGCGGCCTATCGCGACTTCGTCAGCCTTCCCGGGCTCAGCGAGTTCTTCTCCGCCGCCACCCCGGTCGATGAGCTGGGCTGGCTCAATGTCGGGTCCCGACCGGCACGGCGACCAGGTAGCGGGACGACCACGCTGGACGGACTGCGGGCGATCCCGTGGGTGTTCGGCTGGACCCAGACCCGGATGGTCGTGCCCGGCTGGTACGGCCTCGGCAGCGGCCTGCGGGCCGCCCGGGAGGCCGGGCTCGGACCGGTGCTCGAGGAGATGCAGGACTGGGCGTTTTTTACCAACCTGCTCGACAACGTCGAGATGACGCTGGCCAAGACCGACCTGAAGATCGCGGAGTCCTACGTCTCGGTCCTCGTCGAGCCCCGTCTGCAACCGCTGTTCGACCCCATCGTCGCCGAGTATGACCTGACCAAGCGTGAGGTGCTGCGACTGACCGGCGGCTCGACTCTGCTGGCTCGGCACCACCTGCTGCGCCACACCCTGCAGGTGCGGGACTCCTACCTGGGGCCACTGCACCACCTCCAGGTCGCACTGCTGGCCCGCAGTCGCGAGGTGGCGGAGCCCGACCCGGATCTGCGCCGTGCCCTGCTGCGGACCGTCAACGGGATCGCCGCCGGAATGCGCAATACCGGCTGAGCGATACGGGCTGCTGACTGGCTCTGCCGTTCATCCCCGGCATCGAGGTCGCTGGACGAGTTCGTGAGCTCGGTGCAGGCGTGGACGGGGTGACCCGTTCCCGTGCCCGATCAGCGGCATGAGCGGACGTCTCGAACTGGTGCGGTCTTAGCTGCTGGCCGCGCGACGCTGCGGCTAGAGGGTGAAGGCGATCGAGCGCAGGATCAGCGCAACGACAAACACCGCTGTGAACGCCAGGTCGATCGACAGCCCGCCGGCTCCCACCGGCGGCAGTACCCGCCGCACCGGTGAGATCACCGGCTCGGTTCCGGCATGAGTGAGCGCGCGGGCCCGGCCCACCCACCAGGGGCCGTTGGCTAGCAACTCCGCCCAGTCCAGCACCATCCGGGCGATCAACAACAATACGAACGCCGTCAAGGCGTACCCGAGCAAGGTTCCGATAAGGCTCATAACCCACTCCTCTGTGGTGGCCGCGCCGGCCGCCCACTGGTATCAACGCGGCCGGCCAACTCGGAAGTGTCGGCCTGCGCCGTGTTCTCAGCGAACTATCAGTCAGGCCAGCGCGGATCTCGTGGACGCCGATCGCCGTGTCCCATCAGAGCATCGGCCAGTGGGATGATCAGCAAGTGCTGAGAGGCAGATGGTGGCACCGACGCGGTGGCCGTCACCGGCTTCAGGCTCAGCACCAGTTTGAGCTGGAGACGGCACGTATCTATCGACGACCTGTCCACGGTGCCTTCCGCCCGCCGACAAGGCTTCGCCAGCGAACTGCTCCGGTGGATTCACGCCGAAGCTGAGCGCCTGGGCTGCGACCAGGTGCATCTCGACTCCGGAGTCAGTTTTCACGTGCCGTCGACAGGCGCTGATGCGCCGCAAAGCCGCTCCGGCGGATGTTGGATTCTCCTCGGGTGGGGACTTCGGTGGATGCGCCCAGTCGATCGAGTACCTGGGTGGATAACCGCCCGAGCATGGTGATCTGGTCGCGGGTGAGCCCGTCGAAGAACAGGCGCCGGACCGCGTCGACGTGGCTGGGTGCGGCGGCTTCGATGGCGCGTCGGCCCGCGTCGGTGAGCACGATAAAGGCTCCGCGTCCGTCGTCGGTGCAGCCCTCGCGGTTGAGGAGGCCGCGGTGCTGCATGCGGGTCAGTTGATGTGACAGGCGGCTTTGCTCCCACTGCAAACCACGCTGCAGCTCGAACGGGCGCAGGCGTGCGTCTGGGGTCTCGGTGAGCCGCACGAGCACCTCGTAGTCGGCAAGGGACAGGCTGGAATCGGTCTGCAACTGCCGGTTGAGCCGGGCGAGGAGCTGCCCGTGCATCTGGAGGTACGACCGCCAGGCGCGCTGCTCGCCCTCGTCGAGCCATCGCGTGGTGTTCATGTCACCACTCTACCGGAATGAATGACCCATCATGTACGTTGGCGGGATATAGATGATGGGTCATCTAGTGTGATGGCCCAGACACAAGGAGAGCCAACATGACCACCCCAACCACGATCCCCAACCTCGCCCAGCTCACCGGCACCTACACCATCGACCCGGCGCACACCCGGATCGGGTTCGTCGCCCGGCATGCCATGGTGACGAAGGTCCGCGGTGCCTTCAACGAATTCGAGGGGGTCGCCGTGCTCGATGGCGCCAACCCCGCCAACTCGACCACCAAGGTCACGATCAAAGCGGCGAGCATCGACACCCGCAACGCCCAGCGCGATGAGCACCTGCGCGGCAACGACTTTCTGGCAATGGACTCCTACCCGGAGATCACTTTCGTCTCCACCGCCGTCCGCCAGACCGGCGACACCAGCTTCGAGCTGACCGGGGACCTCACGATCAAGGGCATCACGAACTCGGTGACGATCCCGGTCACCTACGAGGGCGCGGCAACCGACCCGTTCGGCACTCCGCGAGTCGGCTTCGAGGGCTCGGTAACGATCAATCGCAGGGATTACGGCGTGACCTGGAACGCCGCGCTGGAGACCGGCGGCGTCCTGGTCAGCGACAAGATCGTGCTTGAATTCGAGGTCTCCGCGGTCAAGAACGCCTGACCCTGCTCCCGCCACACCGACCACGCCTCGCGGTCGGTGTGGCGGGAGCAGAGCACGCTCGCCAAGCCTGGCCGGAAAGGACATCCGATGACCACGACACCGTTGACCCCGCGGGTGGACGTCCACCGCGAGGACAAGCGGTTCACGACCAACATCTCCTGGCTGGACTCCAAGCACTCATTCTCCTTCGGCGCCCACTATGACCCCGCCAACACCCACCATGGGCTGCTGCTGGTCAACAACGACGACATCGTGCGCCCTGGCAGCGGGTTTGACACCTTGGGCCCGACGAAGGCGGTGTCACCCCCGGCTACCAACAACTCGAAATCCAGAACGAACTGCTAGCCGGCGGTCTCGTGCCCGTCGCATCAGGGATGGACAAACACGACGGCGCCGCCGCCATTCGCTAGGGCCCGCGCGATGCCGCGTAATGGTGCGTCAACCAGCTAGTAACAGCCATCGGCGATGCTGGTCTGGTGACCGGCATATACAGCACAACCCGCTTCCTGCAGGGGGTCTACCCGTTCGAGGGCCACGGCTTGGACAAGGCCGGGCCCATCCACCCCGACCTCAGCTACCGGGTACCGGCGGGCGTGACCACCCAGCCGCTGTACTTCCGCGGCGGCAACAGCACCGACGAGCTGATCACCGTGGTGTTGGTACGGGACGGGGCGCCCATGCGCTACTTCCCGATCGGCGCCCGTGCCAGTACGCACGTCGTGCTGCGGGTGGTCGAGAACCTGGAGGACGAGACGACGCTCGAGCTGCACTTGGCCGCGCCGGAGGGGCTCACCGGGACCGTCGTGCTCGACCTCGGCCTGGTGGAGGTCTGAGGTGGCGGCCCCCCAGCGGGCCCCGCACTTGCCTGCCCAGCTCGCCCCCCCGTCGACGCCGCGTCGTGAGCTGGTGGTGATCGGCAATGGGATGGCGGGCGCCCGGGTCGTGGAGGAGATCCTGGCCCGCGGCGGTAGCGCGCAGTTCCAGATCACGGTGTTCGGCGACGAGCCGTACGGCAACTACAACCGGATCATGCTCTCCGGTGTGCTGGCCGACGGTGGATCCGATGCCGAGGAGATCTTCCTCAACCCGCTGAGCTGGTATGACGAGAACGGGATCACGCTGCGCGCCGGGGTGCGAGTGGTCCGGATCGACCGGTTCGCCCACGTCGTGCTCGGCGACGACGGCTCGGTCGCGCGGTACGACAAGCTGATCATCGCCACCGGCAGCCGGACGTTCTTCCCGCCCATGGACGGCATGTGGGTGGACAACCGGACCCTCACCCCGGGTGTGTTCGGCTTCCGCACCCTCGACGACACCACCGCGATGATCCGCTACGCCCAGGGGCGGCGCGCCGCCGTGGTGATCGGCGGCGGGCTGCTCGGGCTGGAGGCCGCCTACGGCCTGCAGCGCCACGGCCTCACGGTGCATGTCGTGCAGTCCGGGCCGGTGCTGATGAACCAGCAGCTCGACGAGGAGGCCGGCGCCATCCTGCGCCGCATCGTCGAGCGGCTGGGCATCACCGTGCGCACCGGGGCGCGCCCCGGTGCGATCCGCGGCAACGGCTCAGTGACCGGCGTGACCTTCGCCGACGGCGCCGCGATCGACTGCGACATGGTCGTGGTCGCCGCCGGAATCCGGCCCAATGTCGGGCTTGGCGTGGTCTCCGGTTTGACCGTCGAGCGCGCGATCGTCGCCGACGATCAGCTGCGCACCCTGGACGACCCGGACGTCTATGCCGTCGGCGAGTGCGTCCAGCACCGCGGTGAGGTGTACGGGCTGGTCGCGCCACTGTGGGAGCAGGCCAGGGTGCTGGCTGACCACATCACCGGCGCCGATCCTCGCGCCGCCTACCACGGCTCGCGCAACGCCACCAAGCTCAAGGTGGCCGGCGTGGACGTGGCCTCGATGGGCATCCGGCGCCCGGAACGCGAGGACGACGAGTTCGTCCGCTTTTCCGAGCCGCGCCGCGGGGTCTACAAGAGCGTCGTCGTGCGCGAGGGCAAGCTGGTCGGGGCCACCCTGCTCGGTGACATCGGCAAGGTGGCGTTTCTCACCCAGGCGTTCGACCGGGCGCTGCCGCTGCCCGAGGAACGGGTCGAGCTGCTGTTCGAGCTGGCCGCGCCGG
>JBDTAX010000178.1:0-19115 GCA_039924425.1 Pseudonocardiaceae bacterium | reverse complement strand
GCGGGCAGCGCCAGCAGGGCCGAGCCACCACCGGAGATCAGCGCCAGCACCAGGTCGTCGGCACCGAGCCCGGACACCAGCTCCAGGATCCGGCGGGCGGCCCGCTCACCTGCGGCATCGGGAACCGGGTGCGCCGCCTGCACGACCTCAATGCGCGAGCACGGCGCCGCGTGCCCGTAGCGGGTCACCACCAGCCCGCTCAGCGGGCCGTCCCAGGCCTGTTCGACCGCCTGTGCCATCCGCGCCGACGCCTTACCGGCGCCGACCACGACCACCCGCCCAGGTGGCCGCGCCGGCAGGAAAGGCGCCACCCGCAGTAGCGGGTCCGCTGCCGCCACCGCCGCGTCGAACATTGCCCGCAACAGTGCAGGCGGGCTACCTTCGCCGGAAGCGACAAGTTGATCACTAACCGGCGCGCTCACGTCACCAGTTTGCCACCTTGATCGTCACAAGTGAGCTGTCACAGTGCATATCTGCACGGCTACGCCTCAGTTTCAACGATCTTCGCGGCCCGGGGCCACTGGAACAGGCGGTCCCACCGCTGCTGCCCTACTGGCGAGGTCACGCTACTGGGCAGAAGGGGTCGCGCCCATCCAGAAAGGGTGGGTCAGCCGGTGAGGGTGGTGAGGAAGGCGTGCCAGGCGGGGGTGGGGACGGTCAGGGCGGGGCCGGTGCGGTTCTTGGTGTCGCGCACCCGCACGGCGCCCGGCGAGGGCGCGACCTCGACGCAGGCACCGTTGGTGTAGGTGTAGCTGCTGGTGCGCCAGACCAACCCGTCCGGCTCAGGCGCGGTCATCATCGTCCTCTCGATCCGCATAGAGCTCGGTTGCCAGGGTGGCAACCATTTCCCTCGATTCTCCCTCGCCCAGCGCGGTCTTCGCCAGTACCCCCAGGATGTGCTGATAGGCCTCGATCGCCTCGAGCGTCTCCAGAAACAGGCAGGAGGTCTCATTCTCCAGATACACCACCGGCTTGAAATCAGCGAACTCCATCAACGTGAACGCCCCCGTGATCGCGGCGTGCGCGCCGAGCGCGGCCGGCACCACCCGCAGGGTGAGGAACGGGCGCATCGACAGCCGCAGCAGGTGGTGCAACTGCTCGGACATCACCACCGCGCCGCCCACCGGCAGCCGTAGCGCGAACTCGTGCAGGTAGAAGGCGAAGCGCGGCGGGTCGTTCCGACTGAACAGGCTCTGGCGGGCCAGCCGGGCGGCCACCCGATCGTCCACCTCCTGGGCCGGCATGTCGCCCAACCTGCTGATCACCGCGCGGGCGTAGTCACCGGTTTGCAACAGGCCGGGCACGCCCGGCTGCTGGAACTCGCTGATCGCCACCGCCTTGGTCTCGTGATCGATGTACGTCACGAGCTGTGGGGGCAGCCGGGAGCCGTGCTGCTGGAACCAGCCGGGGACGTGCTGCTCGTCGCAGAGCGCGAGCAGCCGGTCGCGCTCGGTGCCCGTCACCCGGCACACCGCCAAGAACGCCGCCACCTGCACCGGGGTGGCGTCGCGCTTGCCGGTCAGCAGCCGGGATATCCAGCTCGGTGACAAGCCCAGCTGGTGCGCGGTTTGCCGGCCGGTGAGCCCGACCCGGTCCATCGCCCGGCGCAGTCCGTCGCCGAGCTCGCGGCTGCGGACCGTCGGTTCGTGATCTTCCATGATGACCTCCCGCCGCGGACCATAAACCTGCTGGCGGACAGATTCCGGCGTTACGACGCACCATGTCGCCCGATTGGGTATTGCGTGCTCCTGGGACAACGGGTTTCGTCATCGTGGGCGGGAACGGGTCTCGCCAGACCCTTCAGGAGGTAAGCGATGGCCACGGTCTCACCAGTGACTACGGACGCATTCCGCCTGCTGTGCCGCGATCTCTACGAGCATCTGGGCGAGGCGGAATGCTTGGCGCGCCAGTGTACCGAGTGGTGCGACCAGGATATGGACACGGTCCGCAAGCTGATCCCCGACCTGGTCACCGTCATCCGCGGGCTGGTACTTGAACACGAGGTGACGCCCAGCGGCGGCTGCCGGACCTGCCCGTCGGCGTGGCCCTGCCCGGTGGTGACGACGATTCACGCACTGGTCAAAGACCCGGAACGGGAGTTCGTCGCGCTCGTCCGCCGGGCACATGAGGAGGCATCCAACCGTTGAGCGGGATCCGAGCAGCGCTCGATGTCGTCGGATGTCAACCCACCGGCCATCGATGGTTGCCCTCTGGGTGCGCCACGAGGCGCTGCTGTGTTCGGATGGAGGTGAAAGACCGTCCATTTTTGTCGTCGTAGCGGCGAAGTGAAGCTGGCGGCAGCCTGATCCGGGGGTCGCCGGGGAGGGTGGGAGCAGCCTCGACAAAGTCGCGTCGGTTCAGGGCTGCCGGATGGGCCGGGCGCGGTGCGCACCACGATCGCCAGCAGTCGCCCGTTGATCTGGTAGCGTGGAGACGCACTCCGCGCGGGATGCAATAACGTACTCATGCGGCTACCCTCCGTGGCACACGAACACGCTTTCCCGCCCAGGGGACATGGTTGTTAAGCGACCGAGAGTGCGCAGGACCTACGCGCTGGAGGGCTGACCACCGACGCGAGGGCGGTAAGCAACGTACACCGCCGGAAGCCCATCAAACGAGACGCCCACAGAAGTACACCCCGATAGAGTCCGACCCGGTCGCGAGTTTCACTGTGGTCTGCCAGTCCATTTCTGTGACCCACACTCACCGTGACAACGCGGCATCAGCGAGCTACTCCGACAGTACTTCCCGAAAGATACCACGCGCCCTTGCGCACCTAGGAAGAACTCGATACGATAGCAACGGAACTGATATACTGTAGAAGACCACGCAAAACGCCAGGCTGGCAAAAGTCGATCAAAATCTTCGGTTACGATCTTGCTGTGACAGGAGTTTTTTCTCAATATCAGCCCTGTGTGCCACGCTCTTCGCCAGCCGAAGTTGTGAATAACGCTCTCAGTGTAGGTGTAGGTGATCCACAATCTAGCGAGGAGAGAACGATGAGCGATGACTTGTTGCGTTACCGCGACCCGGATCCGTGCAACCCCGCCAACATCGCAGGCGCGGCAACGATCGGTCAAGGTGGCTGGGCCGCCTTCAAATCGGTCTTCGCTGGTGGCTGTGGTTCGATCTACGCCATCACGGTGTAGCTCCCGGTAACAAGTTGGCGCTAAGAATAGTCTGAATTCTGCTCGATCACGGCCCGGTGTGTCGCCAGGCAACGGTCCCTCCCGATGATATCAATCGAGGCGTCTGCACCCGACTTGATACCAGCAAGGAGGGATCGTTGCTATATCATCGTGCTAAAGACCCGATTCTGCCTCAGATGCAGGAGCTTGTTCGACGCGTTTACGAAGCGTTGATCGATTTCTGACACAAGAAAAATTGGCCGATTGTCACAGTAAACATTCACTTGGTCGGTCAGACTCGAATTCGCGAGCATTTACGCGACACGGTCGCGTAAATGGTGATGGGTGTCGCTGTAGTGCATCTGTCGCTGTCGGACTACTTACGATTCGAGTGTGGGTGGAGCTGCGCGCTGAACCCGTATGAGGACATCCGAATATTGGTGCTCGCTACCGAGCGAACAGATCTGCAACGCTTCGTCGACGATCCGGCGGAGACTTCTACCTTCTTGAGCCCGCAGCGGCTGCCGTCAGCATGGCGGCGTGGCACATCGCCTCGCCCGACAAGCGGCTTTCACTGAACTCGGCCGGGAGTGGGCGCTGATTCAGGCAGAAGGCGCGCTGGACTGGTGTATCCGTGACGCGACATGGCTTCCACATCGTCGACAACCGCGCTGTGCAGGTCGGCACTAAGACCGCGACCGCACTGATCGACAGCCAGGAGGACATCGCCACCTACGAACGCACTGTGACGCTAGCACAGTGCGTTCGTACTCATGCCGGACTAAACCACCTAGTCCTGGCAATACTGCAAGCTCACCTTCGGCCAGTCTGTTCAACTCACGCCACGCGGCAGGATGGCTCGCGGCCTTCGAGGAAGTCTTGGAGGTTGTCCAGCACGAGCATGCCCATGGCGGTGCGGGTTTCCAGAGTTGCGCTGCCTAGGTGGGGCAGCAGCACGGCGTTATCCAGCTCCCGCAGCGCCTGCGGGACATCGGGTTCGCCCTCGTAGACGTCGAGCCCGGCGCCGGCGATCGTCCCGGTGCGCAGTGCGGCGATCAGCGCTCGCTGGTCGATGACATCGCCGCGAGCACTGTTGATCAAAAACGCGGTGGGCTTCATCCGGGCCAGCGCCGTGGCATTGATGAGGTGGGCGTTCTCGGCGCCGCCGGGCATGTGCAGCGACACGAAGTCGGCGACGGTCAGCACCTCCTCGATGCTGTCGACGCGCCGGGCGCCGGGTATGCCGTGCTCGGGCTCGAAGTCGGCCGGGTCGTAGAAGACCACCGGCATGCCGAAACCGAAGTGCCCGCGGCGGGCCACCGCGACCCCGATCCGGCCCATGCCCAGGATGCCCAGTGTCTTGCCGGTGACGTCGGCGCCCATCATGTGGGTGGGCCGCCAGCCGGTCCAGTGTCCGGCGCGGACCTCGCGCTCGCCCTCGCCGGCCCGGCGGGCGACCATCAGCAACAACGTCATCGTGGTGTCCGCGGTGGTGTCGGTGAGCACCCGCGGGGTGTTGGTGACGACGATCCCGGCCTTGGCCGCGGCGGTGGTGTCGATGTGGTTGTAGCCGACGCCGAAGTTGCCCAGGAACCTGGTCCGCAGCTCGCCGTCGAACAGCTCAGCACCCAGCCGATCGGACACGGTGGGCAGCACCACGTCGGCCTGCTCCAGCGCGGCGCGCAACCCGACGGGCCCAAGCGGGACGTCGTCGGTGTTGAACCGGACTTGGCTGAAGCGCCGGGCCAGCTCCTCCTCGACCGGGGCCGGCCAGCGCCGGGTGACGACGATAACGGGTTCATCCACGGCGATCCTCCAACAGTTCAGCGCGACATGGCCGCCCTTGAAGAGCCACCAACCAGGCCATGCTCGGACAGCACCCGCGCCACGGTCTCACCGATGCACGACGGGTTGGGTGCCATCGTGATGCCGGCGGCGGCCAGGAGTTCTGTTTTCTCCTGCGCGGATTCCCCGACGGCGGACACAATCGCGCCGGCGTGGCCCATCTTACGGCCCTTGGGAGCGGACAAACCGGCGATGTAGGCGATCACCGGTTTGGTCATGTGCGCCCGCACGTAATCGGCGCCCTCGGCTTCCTGTGGCCCACCGATCTCACCGACCATGACCACCGCGTCGGTGTCCGGGTCGGCTTCGAACAGTTCCAGGTGGTCGCGGAACGAGGTCCCGTTGACGGGGTCGCCACCGATGCCGACGGAGGTGGACACCCCGATGCCCCGCGCCTTCATTTGGGACGCGGCCTCGTAGCCCAGCGTGCCCGAGCGACTGACTATCCCGATTCGCCCGGGCAGGTAGATATGGCCGGGCATGATGCCCAGCAGAGCCCGCCCGGGTGAGATGGTGCCCGCGCAGTTCGGCCCGGTGAGCGTCATCCGCGCTCGGGCCTTATAGCGCCGCATGTAGCGCTTGACCCGCATCATGTCCTGCAGCGGAATGCCGTCGGTGACGCAGACACAGAACCGGATCCCGGCGTCGGCGGCTTCCATGATGGAGTCGGCGGCGAACGGCGGCGGCACGAACACGATCGCCGCACTCGCCCCGGTGTGCGCCACGGCGTCTTTCACGGTGTTGAACACCGGACGGTCCAGCACGCGCTCGCCGCCCTTGCCTGGAGTGACGCCCGCGACCACAGTGGTGCCGTAGTCGATCATCTCCTCGGCATGGAAGCGCCCGATGCCGCCGGTGATGCCCTGCACCACCACTCGGGTGTGCTCGTCGATCAGGATTGCCATGATCCCCCGTTAGTCGCTAGCGCGCACGGCGGTGACGGCTTTGTGGGCCGCCTCCGCCAGGGTGTCCGCGGTGATGATGGGCAGCCCGGAATCATTCAGGATTCGCTGGCCCTGCTCGACGTGCGTGCCGGCCAGCCGCACCACCACCGGGATCGTGACGTCGATCTCCTTGAACGCGGTCACGATGCCCTCGGCGACCCAGTCACAGCGGTTGATGCCCGCGAAGATGTTAATCAACATCACCTTGACGCCGGTGTCCCGCAGCACCGCGCGGAAGGCCTTGAGAACCCGCGCTGGCGACGCGCCACCACCGATGTCTAGGAAGTTCGCCGGTTCCCCGCCCGCGATTTTGATCATGTCCATGGTCGCCATCGCCAGGCCAGCGCCGTTGATGATGCAACCGATGTTGCCCGACAAGCCGACGTAGGCCAACCCGCGGTCGGCCGCGTGGCTCTCCCGGGCGTCTTCCTGGCTGCGGTCGCGCAGCTCGGAGATGTCGGGGTGGCGAAACAGCGCGTTGTCGTCGAAGGACATCTTGGCGTCCAGCGCGACGATGCCACCAGTGCCCGTCACGGCCAGCGGGTTGATCTCCAGCAGGGTGGCGTCCAGGTCGCGGAAGGCACGGTAAGCCCGGCGAAAGATCCGGCTGGCCTCGGCGATCTGCCCCGGTCGCAGGCCCAGCGTGAACGCGATCTCCCGGGCCTGGAACTCCAGGAACCCCGCGGCGGGGTCGATCGTCGTGCGCACCAGCGCCTCGGGTTTGGTGGCCGCCAGTTCCTCGATCTCCACGCCGCCCTGCGCCGACGTAATGATCACCACCCGCTCGCTGCGGCGGTCCAGCACGATGCAGAAATACAACTCGCGGGCAATGTCGGTGGCCTCCTCGACGTACACCCGGTAGATCAGCTTGCCGTCCGGCCCGGACTGTGCAGTGACCAGCCGCTGGCCGAACATCGCACTCGCGGCGTCTTGCACCGCGCAGTCGGAATGACACAGCCGCACCCCGCCGGCGTTGCCGCGGCCACCGGTGTGCACCTGAGCTTTGACCACCCAGGCCGACCCGCCGATCTCGGTGCACCGGTAGGACGCCTGCTCAGGGTTGTAGGCCAGGCCACCGCGCGGGACGGGAACTCCGAAGCGGGCCAAAATCTCCTTGGCCTGATACTCGTGAATGTCCATGGCGCCCCGCTAGCCCGCGTCCACCGAGTGGGCCCGGATCGCCCCGCCGCTGGCTGCGGCCCGGATCGCCTCATCCAACTCGATCACGGTCTGGGCCATCCGCTCGGAGGCCGCGTCGATCATCTTGCCATCCACCGCCGCCGCGCCCTTGCCCTGCGCCGCGGCCTCGGCCAGTGCCTCGACGATGCGCCGCGCCCGCTCGACTTCGGCTTCGGGCGGGCTGAACACCTCATTGGCCAGCTCGACCTGGCTGGGATGGATCGCCCATTTGCCCTCAGCGCCCAGCGCCGCCGCTCGCCGGGCACCGGCGCGATAACCCTCGGGGTCGGAAAAGTCGCCGAACGGGCCGTCGATCGGGCGCAGTCCGTAGGCCCGGCAGGCCACGATCATCCGGGACAGCGCGAAATGCCACTGGTCACCGGGGTAATCCGGGTTCAGGCCACCGATGCTCACGGTGCGGGCCCGGTTGCTCGCGGCGTAGTCGGCCACCCCGAAGTGCAATGCCTCCAACCGGCCGGGACTGCTCGCGATGGCTTCCACGTTCGCCATCCCCAGCGCGGTCTCGATCAGCGCCTCGACACCGACCTTGTTCGGGTAACCCTTGGCTTGCTCCACCTGGTTGATGAGCGTCTCCACGCAGTACAGATCCGCCGGCACCCCGACCTTGGGCACCAGGATGGTGTGCACCCGATCCCCGGCCTGCTCCATCACGTCGATGACGTCGCGATACATGTAATGGGTGTCCAGGCCGTTGATCCGCACCGACACCGTCTTGCCCTTGGCCGCCCAGTCGATGTCGCGCAGCGCCTCAATGACGTTGCGGCGGGCCCGCTCCTTGTCCGCGGGGGCTACCGCGTCTTCCAGATCGAGGAACACGACGTCGGCCGCGCTGTTCGCGGCCTTGTCGATGAAGGTGGTGTTCGATCCCGGCACCGCGAGCTCACTGCGCTGCAGCCGTGCCCGGCGCATTGGATGCAGAGTGTGGCTCAACGGGCTCCTCCTTCGGAGGAACTCGAGTCGGCCTCCAGCGCCGTGATCGCGCCGCGATAATATTCCTGCGCCGCCGCGACACCGGCCCCGAGCTCCACCTTGGCCCCTGCGTCGGCCAGCGACATCTCGGCGCTGGCCAGCGCGGCCAGACACATCACCTCGTTGAGATCGCCGAGGTGGCCGATCCGGAACACCACGCCGGCCACCTTGGACAGCCCGCCCCCGAACGACGTGCGGTAGCGGTGGAAGCCGATCCGGCAGACCTCGGCGGAGTCCACGCCCTCCGGGGTGCGGATCGCCGTGACCGTGTCGGAGTACCACCGTGGTTCCAGCGCGCACAGCGACAGGCCCAGCGCGCCCACTCCGCGCCGGATCCCCTCGGCGAGCCGGTGGTGGCGCTGGAACACCTGGGCCAAGCCCTCGGCGAACAACAGGTCCAGCGAGCACCGCAGGCCGTGCAGCATCGGCGTGGGCGGGGTGTAGGGGAAGTAACCGAGGTCGTTGGTCTTGGTCATGTCCTCGAAGCTGAAGTAGCAGCGCGGCATCGTCGAGGACTGGTGCGCCTCCAGCGCCTTGGCGCTGACCCCGAGCATGGCCAGCCCAGGGGGCAGCATCAAGCCTTTCTGCGAGCCGGCCACCGCTAGGTCGACACCCCACGCCTCCTGCTCGAACGGGATCGAGCCCAGCGAGGACACCGCGTCGACGAACAGCAGCGCGTCCGAGCCGGCCTCGTCCATCACCCGCCGGAGGGCGGCGATGTCGGAGGTCACCCCGGTGGCCGTCTCGTTGTGGCAGGCGAAGACACCCTTGATGGTCTTGTCCTCGCTCAGGTGGCGCGCGTAGTCCTCCAACGGGACGCCCTCGCCCCACGGCCGGTCGACGCAGATCACGTCCAGGCCCAGCCGCTGCGCCATGCTGGCCCAGAGCTGGGAGAACTGGCCGAAACGCGACATCAGCACCCGGTCGCCCCGGTTGAGGGTGTTGCTGATCGCCGCCTCCCACGCGCCGCTGCCCGAGGACGGGTACATGAAGACCCGGCCGGTCTCGTTGGCGAAAACTTTCTTCAGGTCGGCGAACAGCGGCAGGGTCAGCTCCGGGAAATCCAGTGCCCGGTGGTCCTGCATCGGGACGTTCATGGCGCGGCGCACCGCGTCCGGGACATTGGTCGGGCCGGGAATGAACAAGTGCAGGGGTCCGGGGGGCATGGCCGTCACCGTCCTTCGAGGTTGGGCGCGAGTTGTGGGTACAGCGGGTAGCGTTTGGCGAGCGCCCGGGTGCGCTCAGCGAGCGACGCACGCTTCGCGTCGTCCAGATCACCGGTGAGCGCTTCGGTAATGATCTTTCCGATCTCGCGGAAATCGCTTTCCCCTAGACCTCGGGTGGCCAGTGGGGCGGTCCCGATCCGCAGGCCGGACGCGACGGCTGGCGGCCGGGGGTCGAAGGGCACCGCGTTGCGGTTGACGGTGATCCCGACCTCGGCGAGCCGGTCTTCGGCCTGCTGCCCGTTCAGTGGGGATTCCCGCAGGTCGGCGAGCACCAGATGGACGTCGGTGCCGCCGGTGAGGACGTTGAGCCCACCGCTGAGCATCTCCTCGGCGAGCGCCCGGGCGCCGGCGAGGGTGCGCTGTTGACGTTCCCGGAACGCTGGCGAGGCTGCGATCTTCAGCGCCACCGCCTTGGCGGCGATCACGTGCATCAGCGGGCCGCCCTGCCAGCCCGGGAACGTCCGCGAGTTGATCTTTTTCGCGAACTCCTCCTTGCAGAGGATCATCCCGCTGCGCGGGCCGCCCAGCGTCTTGTGGATCGTCGTGCTGACGACGTCGGCGTAGGGCACCGGGTTGGGGTGCTCACCGGCCGCGACCAGACCGGCGAAGTGCGCCATGTCGACGAACAGGTAGGCGCCCACCTCGTCGGCGATCTTGCGGAAGCGGGCGAAGTCCAGCTGGCGGGGGTAGGCCGACCAGCCGGCGAGGATCATCTTCGGCCGGTGCTCCTTCGCCAGCCGTTGGAGCTCATCCATGTCCACCCGAGAGGTCTCCCGGTCCACCCCGTAGGGCACCACGTGGTAGTTCAACCCGGAGAAGTTGATCCGCATGCCGTGCGTGAGGTGCCCGCCATGGTCGAGCTTCATCCCCAGGAACGTGTCGCCGTGTTCCAGCAGCGCGCTGTAGACGATGGCGTTGGCCGAGGCGCCGCTGTGCGGCTGCACGTTGGCGTGTTCGGCCCCGAACAGCTCCTTGGCGCGGTCGATGGCCAGCTGCTCCGCGACGTCGACGTACTCGCAACCGCCGTAGTACCGCCGGCCCGGGTAGCCTTCCGCGTACTTGTTGGTGAGCACTGAGCCCTGGCAGTCCAGGACGGCCTGCGGCACGAAGTTCTCCGAGGCGATCATCTCCAGGGTGTGCTCTTGGCGAGCGAGCTCGCTCGCCAGCACCTCGGCGATCTCGGGGTCGACCTCGGCGACCGGCCTGGTGAAGAAGTCAGCGGGCAGGTCAGCGGGCAGAGCACTCATCGGCGAACCCCCTCCCCAGGCAGCATATCGACGCAGCGCCCGGACAGACAGCCCTTCTCACTCCTGAACCGCGCCCCTGCTCACCGAGTTGACCAGGAGGCCAGGTGGCGGTTTCATTGGTGGACGCTGGCGATGGACCCCGAACCGCCACTTTCCGGGCCGATGGCTCCTGACACGAGTTCTTGTACTGTCAGGAGACGGCAATGGGCAGCTTCTCCGTGGCTGCGGTACTGGCGATCATAGTGCTCGCAGCCAGCATGTTCTCGGTCGAGCTGGGCTGTCGGTGGCCATCATCGAGATCATCGCCGGCGCGGTGGTGGGGAACACTCTGCACCTGGCCAGTCCGGGTTGGCTGGTGTTTTTGGCCAGTTTCGGCAGTGTGGTGCTGACGTTTTTGGCTGGGGCGGAGGTCGATCCCTGGCAGATGCGGGCCACTCTGACACCCAGCCTGCTGATCGGCGGGTTGTCCTTCGCCGTGCCGTTCGCCAGGGGTGCTGCTGGCCGGCCGGTACGGGTTCGGCTGGGACTGGAAAGCCGCCCAGATCGGCGGGATCGCGCTGTCCACCACCTCCCTGGCGGTGGTGGACGCGGTGCTGGTGGAAACCGGACTGAACGCCACCCGGATCGGCAAATTGATCATGAGTTCGACGTTCGTGACCGATCTCGGGACGGTGCTGGTGCTGATGTGGTTGGGCGATCAGGCCCACAGCCACGCGGTGCTGCCCGCGTTCCTGCTCGGCTTGGCTTGCGCCCGCACTTTCGAGCGGCACCGCGCTACTCAGCAGCGGTTCCGGGTGGTTGCGTTCGCGCTGCTGACTCCGTTTTTCTTCCTCCGTTCCGGGATGAACATCTCACTGCCGCTGGTAATCGCCAACTTCGGCCTGCTCGGCGCCCTGCTCACGATCAAACTGTTACTCAAGTCCGTGGCGGTGTATCCACTGGCGCGGCGCTTCGCCCGCCCCCATACCGGGTTCACCACCTTGTTGATGAGCACCGGACTGACCTTCGGCACCATCTCAGCCACCTACGGGTTCACCGCCGGACTCATCACCAAGGCACAGTTCTCCGTGCTAGTCACCGTGGTAGTGCTTTCCGCGGTCCTGCCCACCGCGATCGCCCAACGCTTCTACTTACCCGACGTTGCCGCCGAACGGCACGGCTCAATGGAACCCGCCGAGAGCCTCGACACCGGAGGACTCCAGCGCCACCAGAGCTAACTCGTCAACCCACCAAGCTCACTTCGGGTCGCTCTCTCGCACACCGTCTTCGTAGCATGAGCGCGCCAGGTCGAACAGTCCGAGAATTCTCTCGTCACCGCCTTGGGCCAGAGCGCGGGCTTCACGTACCAGGAACAGCGTTCTGACTCGTGGTGTGAGTCGGTCGTGGCTTTCCAACACCGAGCGGGCGAGGTGGAGCGTGAGCAGCTCCATGCTCCGGTCACCAGCCAGGCGACAGAAGTAGAGCGACTCTTGGTTCATGCGCCGCACATCATCTTGCCGAGCTGCTGGTGCACTGAGCGGAAGAACCGCACGACCAGGAGCGCTAGGTCGGCGCCGCCGAGACATCCATCCAGCGCGACAATGTGCCAGATGTACTATTGCACCGCTTCAAGGTACGCCGTGTCAGCGTACGCAGTAACGGGACAGGCGAGCGGCAAAACTGGGGCCAATGAGCCATTGTCCGCGATGGGCTAGGGGGACTCGGAGCGGTCCAAGCAGCTCAGTTCGCCTTGCCTATACAGATTGGAACAGTTGCTGAACCGTGACGCCTGGGAACATGTCAATGGTAGCTGGCCTTCCTGGAGGCTTGGCGCGCAGTGTGAGCGCCGCCTGTGCCGATGGCGTGGCGGTGTGGCATACAATCAAGAATTGTCACCTCAGTGGCCCGGCGGCTCCCCACGCGGGGTCGCCGCCACCCGAGGGCGATCGGAGACCCGCGTGGGTACCCCACCCACGCTGTGGTTCCCGAACTCAACACCAGTGCGCTCACCCACGCCTTCGGCCAGCCCTCCTGTTCGGTTCGGGAACCACAGCGCAGGCGAGACTCGGGAGGGGTGCGGGATCGGCGCAGCCCTATAGGAGATCTTGACTGAAACAACCGTCTTATCGCTTGATAATTGCCGGATTGGACACCACTGTATGATTCTGGGGGAGTTCCAGGACGAAACCTCCTGAGGTGACTTGCGCCTGAAGTTGCGCAAACCCGGCGTCATCGACGCTGATAATGTAGTAGGTGATCTCGGCACCCGACTGAGTGTACAGATCGTCTTTTTCGGACTTCGGGTAGATCCCGACGGCAGGCTGCCCCATTTCCCAGGTTAAATAGTATTCCGGGTGGGGATTTTTGGGATCCACGTCGACGGGCCGAGGTCGGGAGATCAGTATGTACTGAAAATGGGCCGGGGGGGCAGAATATTTGGATCGTGTAGCTTACGATGCCATCTTTGGAGAAAGCGGATACATTCGCCGCCTGGGCCCCCGGGCACGTGTTCGGCGCCGACGGCGTCGGCAAGCCAGGAGTGGCGGCTTGTTCAGCGCCATGCGGTATTACTCGTGATAAACGCCGCGACGACAGCTCCGATAGCACTAATAGTCGCAACGGTGACCGCAATTTTCCATCCACCGCTAGAGATATTTTTCGTCATGTTCTCCTTACCCCCATCCTCGAGATTCTGTGTGAACGCTACTTGAACAAGCCAACGGCGCGGGCGATGACCAGCACGATCGTGATCAGGGAGACCACTGACTGGCCGAGCATTGCCATTTTGGCCCAGCGGACCAAAGGCATGACGTCGGTCGGGCTGAACGCGGTGGCGTTGGTGAAGGACATGTACAGGTAGTCGGCGAAGCGCGGCTCCCAATCCGGCGGGGCCAGTTCGGGGCTTTGCATCTGAGGGAACGAGAAGTCCGGGTGGGCTCGCTCGCCACTGGCTCTGATCAGTGGGCCGCCGCAGTCAAACTCCCAGTACCACAACGCGAACAGGATGACGTTGGTGGCCCAGATCGCTGCGCCGTACGACAACAACGGAAGGGCGTCCTCCTGTCTACCCTGGGCGATCTGTTGCACCAGCCGCACCGCCGACCACGCGTTCGTCACGGTGATCATCCCCACGAGCAGGATGCTCGCCGGTCGCGTCCACCGAGAGGCCCGGCCAGTCGGGTGGGGATTGGTCGCTACCAGTCCGATCAACAATACCAACTCCAGCCCAGGCACCAGCCGATGCCCGGGGGCGAACCGGTTGGGCAACATCACCTGCAACGCCACCGCCACGACCACCGCCACGACCATCGGCCAGCGCGACTCCCCGAGAGTGGGCCGCCTCCACGCAGGCACTACCCCGCCGTCATCGCGACTCACCGTCACCATCCCTTCCCAGGACACCCGCGTGCCACTCGTGGTCCTGTGCCGGAGTCAGGAGGTCTGGGTGCTGGCGAGCGGGCGTATCAGCGGATGCGCGGTGGAACCATCGTCGGTCCGCAGGTGCACCAACGCGGTGAAACCCCAGTTTTCTAGGCGCGTGAGTTGTGCCCCGAACTTGCCGCTGCTCCGTCAGGACTCGGCGAGATCACGCACATGAGTCACTCATCGGCGAGCCCCTTCCCTGGGCAGCATATCGACACAGCGCCCGGACAGACAGTCCTCCTCCTGAACGCTGCCCTGCCCAGGGCCGCACGGCCAACCCCGCAACCTCCGTTCCCGGGCGAGATTCGGCACCCGCATGCCGTCCGCCCAGGTGGCCATACCCATGCCTAACGGGGCTACGCCCCAGCCCGACGAGACATGCCCCTCGTCGGTTTCCGGTTTTCGGGCAGGCTCACGCAGGGACCCGCGGTCAGAGTGACCGACCGCCGCCACCCGCTACGCCTAGATGTGTTGACCATGACGCAAAGTGCGTATGTGCAGGTCAGGTGCGCTGTCGTTGCGCTGTGGTGCGAGCGCCATCCACGCTACGCCCGTCAGATCTGACCCGCGAGCACCAACTTGACTCGATCTTACCGACTTTGCCGGACCTAGCCTTCTAGAACGTGAAGGTCTCGGTGTGCGACGTTGAGGGTTGGAACGCTGTCGGGTTGGTCGGGGTGAACACGGCGGTGATGGAGTGCGGGCCGGGTGGCAGGTTCGTGAACGGGCCGACGGCGATGCCGACGGTAACGGGTACCGGTCCACCGAGGTTGGTGGTTCCGTCTGGAGCCGCAGTGGTGTCGTCGGACATCCCGCGCAGGCCACATGACCAATGCCTCGTGGTCCGCGCTCACGGACGCAGCCAGCGCAGGGCCGCGCCCAAGTCGGCCACCATGTGCAGGTGCATGCCGGCCGGCGGGGCGCCACCGTCTGGGGCATCGCGCGGGCCGTTTTCTGGGGGCACGAGCGCGTGGCGGAAGCCCAGTCGGGCGGCTTCGGCCAGGCGTCGGCGCAGTCCGGCCACCTGGCGGACTTCGCCGGCCAGCCCGACCTCCCCGATCGCCACCGTGTGCGGGGGTAGTAGCAGGTCACCGGCGGCCGAGGCGACGGCGAGCGCGACGGCGAGATCGGCCGCTGGCTCCACCACGCGCATCCCGCCCACCGTCGCGGTGTATACGTCGGAGCCCACCAACCGCACGCCTCCTCGCCGCTCGAGGACCGCCAGGATCATCGCCACCCGGGAGGAGTCCAGGCCGCTCACCGCGCGGCGGGGGTTGGCCAGCGCGGAGGTGGCGACCAGCGCCTGGACCTCGCCCAGCAACGGCCGTTTGCCTTCCACCACGACCGTCACCGCCGTGCCGGGCACCGCGCCGTCGCGGTGGGTGAGAAAGAGTCCGGACGGGTCGGGCAAGCCGATGATGCCCGCATCGGTGAGCTCGAAGCAACCGACCTCGTCGGCGGCCCCGAACCGGTTCTTGATCCCGCGAACCATCCGCAGCGTGGAGTGCCGATCGCCCTCGAACTGCAACACGACGTCGACCAGATGTTCCAGCACCCGCGGCCCGGCCACCGTCCCGTCCTTGGTGACGTGCCCGACCAGCACCACCGGCAGTCCGCGTTGTTTGGCGGTGCTGATCAGCGCGCTGGCCACCGCGCGGACCTGGGACACCCCGCCGGGGCTGCCTTCGACGTCGGCGCAGGACATGGTCTGCACCGAGTCGACGATCAGCAGTCCCGGGTCGACGGCGTCCAGGTGCCCGAGCACCGCGGCGAGGTCGGACTCGGCGGCGAGGAACAGCTCGTCGTGCAGCGCTCCGGTGCGCTGCGCCCGCAGCCGGACCTGGCCGGTGGACTCCTCCCCGGTCACGTAGAGCGGGCGCCGGCCGGCCAGCGCGCAGCGGTGTGCGACCTCCAGCAGCAGGGTGGATTTGCCGACCCCGGGCTCGCCGGCCAGCAGCACCACCGCGCCGGGCACCAGGCCGCCACCGAGCACCCGGTCGAGTTCGGCCACGCCGGTGGCGGTGGCTTGCGCGGAGTGCAGGTCGACCTGGGAGATCGGGCGAGCCGGGGTCGTCGGCGCACTGGCCGCGACGACCGCCACCGGCCGATGAGCGCTCACGGTGCCCCAGGTGTGGCACTCCGGGCACCGGCCCACCCACTTGGCGACCTCATGGCCGCAGTCGCTACAGCGGTGGGTGTCGCGGCTGTTCGAGGCTGATCTCACCATGGTGACGCACGCTATCCAGGGACCCTGACAGTTTGGCTGCTAAGAGGTCTGAACCGCCGAAGCCGGCGGGGCCGCCATCGGTACCGACAGAGTCACCTTGCCGGCGTTGCGGAACTGGAATGTCACCGGAGTGTTCAGCCCGGCGTGCAGCGGCTGGGTGGTGATGAGCGCGACGTACAGCTCTCCGGTGACCAGTGGGCTGGTCGGTTCCCCAGGCAGGGGGATGGCGCCGGCGGCGCTGGTGACGGTACTGCCGGGCGGAATCCGCGTGGTGCCCACTACCAGCGCCTGACTGGCCGCTGGGCTGCTCACACCGATCAGCTCGTCGGCGCTGCCCGCCTGGTTGACGATGGTGAACACCACCGGGACGGTCGACCCGGCGGGGTAGCTGCCTTGCTGGTTGGGTGGGTCGGGGATCAGCACGTCGCGCAGCGCTATGGCGTTTCTGGCGTTGCCGGAGGAGCCGTTGACGGCGGCCACATCCTTGTCGGTCTGGGCGATCTGGCCCGCACCGCAGCCAACCAGCGTCAGCGCGGCGGCGCAGCAGGCCACGATCTGAGCGGCGCTGATGAGGTGAACCCGCATCGGCGAAGCGTATCCGATCAGCCCATCCGGTGGGTACAGTGCCCGCGAGCGCCCACCCGCCGATGCGGTCCACAGTGGAGTGACCGTGAGCTGCGGAGCGCCAAGTTGCCTGATGTGGGCTGCTGGCCGGATCCTCTGACCTGCGATGACACTCTAGGTGGTGCCGCGCACCCCGCGCGCCGGGATTCCCGGACGTGCTAACATAGGTGCAGCGAAAGGGGCAGAAGACACATGGTTTTTAAGGTCGGAGAGACCGTCGTCTACCCGCATCACGGTGCCGCTCTCATCGAGGCCATCGAGACTCGAGTGATCAAAGGGGAGGAGAAGAAGTATCTCGTCCTCAAGGTCGCTCAAGGTGATCTTACCGTCCGAGTTCCCGCCGCTAACGCCGAATTCGTCGGCGTCCGGGACGTCGTCGGACAAGAAGGTCTCGATCGGGTTTTCGACGTGCTGCGTGCTCCCCACACTGAGGAGCCAACGAACTGGTCGCGACGTTACAAGGCTAACTTGGAGAAGCTCGCCTCGGGCGACGTCAACAAAGTGGCGGAAGTGGTCCGCGATCTCTGGCGTCGTGAGCGCGATCGAGGTTTGTCAGCCGGCGAGAAGCGCATGCTCGCGAAAGCCCGCCAGATTCTGGTGAGCGAGCTCGCCCTCGCCGAGGGGACTAACGAGGACAACGCCGAGGTGCTGCTCGACGAAGTCCTCGCTGCCGCCTCCTGAGCCGGGACTTCCCGCAGGTTGCGGCGCTGGTGCCGGCTGCGGGGCAGGGTGTGCGATTGGCTGCTGGGATACCGAAGGCGTTCGCATTATTGAATGGTCGTCCGCTGCTCTGGCATTGCGTGCGGGGTTTGCTCGCATCCGGTTGCGTTGAGGTAGTGGTGGTTGCGGTCGATGAGTACCACCACGACCAGGCCCGGGCAGCCACCACCGAGTCCGGCGGACGGGTGCGGATCGTCACTGGTGGAGCGCACCGTGCCGCGTCGGTCCAGGCGGCTCTGGGTGCCGTTCCCGACGCCGAGGTGGTGTTGGTGCACGACGCTGCCCGCTGCCTCACGCCGGTCAGCGTGATCCAGGCGGTGGCGCGCGCAGTGCTCGCCGGAGCGCGGGCTGTGGTGCCGGTCCTGCCGGTGGTCGATACGATCAAACGTGTGGACTCCGACGGCCGAGTCGTGGGAACTGTTGACCGAGACGCCTTGCGCGTGGTGCAGACCCCGCAGGGGTTCGCCGCCGATCTGTTGCGGCGGGCCCATCAGGCGTCATCCGGTCCGGTGACCGATGATGCTGGACTCGTCGAGGCGCTGGGCGTGACCGTGACGACACTGCCGGGCCACCCGCACGCTTTCAAGATCACCACTCCGTTCGATCTCGCTGTCGCTGAAGTGGTGGCCGGCGGCCAGGCATGAGAGTCGGGATCGGCACCGACGTGCATCCGGTGGATGCTGGCCGGGACTGCTGGATCGCCGGGCTGCACTGGCCTGGGTTGCCGGGTTGCGCCGGGCACTCCGACGGTGACGTCGCCGCGCACGCGTTGTGCGACGCCGCGTTGTCCGCCGCTGGCCTGGGCGACCTGGGCGCGGTGTTCGGCACCGGGGAGCGGCGGTGGGCCGGGGCGCACGGTGCCGAACTGCTCACCGAGGTGCGCCGCAGATTGGCCATTGAGGGCTGGGCGGTGGGCAACGGCGCGGTGCAGGTGATCGGCAACGCGCCGCGGGTGGGCACCCGCCGGGCGCAGGCGCAGCAAGTGCTGTCCGACGCCTTGGGCGGGCCCGTCTCGGTGTCTGGCACCACCACCGACGGCCTCGGGCTGACCGGTCGCGGCGAGGGCATCGCGGCGCTGGCAACGGTACTGCTCCTGCGGGCATAGCTGGTGCGCACACGCCGCCGCTGCCTCCGACCCCCGCCGGCCCTGTGGTTCCCGAGCTCAACAACAGCGCTGTTGCGCTCGGCCCGATCCGCTCTGCTGTTGAGTTCGGAACCTCAACAGTGGGCGCGAATTCCTGGGCTGTTTAAAAAATATTGACACGATTGGGCCGCTTGCCACTATGACTCGCTGAGTTCTTGCGACCGTCTCCACCACGGCCACCACGAGAAGCGCGGCTTGATCCCAACTGGTCGAGGCATTACGCGATACGGCCTGCTCAACGACCCGCTCCGCCTCGAGTAGGTGCAGGCCCGCCACGGCATCGTCGGCTTGCCCAGCGGCGGCCCAGCCCATTTCCAGGTGCACCCGCGAGCGGCGACCACGCAACACGGCAGGCAAGGAATCGGGTGTCAATACTCCCAGCGATCTGGGCGGCTTTCTTGGCGTTGCCAAGGACGGACTGCCGGGCGATCACGAGCCG
>JBDTAX010000177.1:0-13119 GCA_039924425.1 Pseudonocardiaceae bacterium | reverse complement strand
CGCGCGCACAGCGCTGCCGGTCGCCCTCCTGGATCGGGCCGAGGCCGGGACGGATGACGGGCCGCCCGAGGGCGACCACCCGCGCCCGCGACGCCGGCACACGGTGTGACGTGGGAGGTTCCTGGTTTGGAGAGGTGCGGGCCGTGCGGCATCGTCCGACGATCTCTCCCGACGACGTGTCGTCGGGAGTATACACCGGCCGTCGCGCGGCCCGGTGGGCGGGGCGCGTGCAGAGTGCGTGCGCCGGTCGTTGAGCACGCGGAAGAACGAGAGTGGGGGAGTGGGGGGGAGCAAATGAACACGCGCGGCGTGATGTTCGCCGTCGGCGTCGTCATAGTGACCGCCGGAGTGCTGATCGAGCTAGTCGGGTACATCGATGACCGCACCAACATCGGTGAGGCCAGCCGCACTCTGAGGCCACTATCCGGACCCGTAGCCGCCAGTGGGGAGAACTCTCCTCCACCAGCGCGGGAAACGACGCCCAGGACAGTCCAAACCATGGCCGATGACCCCTACCTCGCCGTGCACTACCTGTACCGCGCGATAGCCAACGGGTCAGCAACCGGGTGCGCGGTATTCAGCCCGACCGCCGCGCAACAGTTCGCGGAAAATTTTCACGCGGCGGACTGCCCTGCCGCGATCACCCGACTGAACATCCAAGTATCCAGCCCGATCAAGTACGCCTCGACAGGTCAACGGTCACCCGACGTCTACCCAGGCGACACCATGACCATCTCATCGTGCGAGATCAGCCCGCAAGGAGGGCCGCCACTTGGCCGGTTCATCCTCCAACGCACCGAACAAAGCAAGTGGTACATCTCTGGACACGAAACGGAGACATGCTAAGTGCCCACAACAGCGCTCAGCAGACCAACGTCACCCAACAGGAGGCAGGACCTTGGCCACGGCAAATGATCAGTTCAGGGATGCGCGGGAAAACACAGAATCACTCACCTACCCGGGCTACTGCCTGACTCGGGAGGAGCTCGCCGAGCGGGTCAACGCCTACATCTATGACCATTATAACAAGAAGATGGCAGAGGCCAGCGCGAACTATATTGGACAGGTCGAACGCGGTGACATCCGCTGGCCATGTAAACTATATCGAGAAGCCTTCCGGGAGATCTTTGGTGTCTCGGCTGATTCCGATTTGGGGTTCGTCAACGCCCGCTCCCGCCGCGCGGCAGTGAAGCTGGACAACGTGAAACGACGAAAGCTCATCCACAACGCCACCACCCTAGGAGTGGGCGCCCTCACTCTGGAGGAACCGGTGACGGCGCTGCTGACGCTGCTGGAGGGTGGCGAACCCATCCCGATCCCCGCGCGGATCGGCGCCACCGAGATCGAACAGATCCAGGACGCCACGCGAGTGTTCGAGTCGTGGAGCGGCACCTATGGTGGCGCGTTGGTCCGTGCGGCCGTTATGGGGCAATTGCGCTGGTCGGCCGGCCTTCTGGGGGCCACCTGCCCGGACCGGCTGCGCCCCGAGCTGCACTCAGCGGTCGGGTACCTCGCCACGACCGCCGGGAACATGGCCGTGGACGCCAACGCCCACGATGAGGGCCGCCGGGTGTACCGCTTCGCGGTGGCCTGCGCCGAGAAGGCCCAAGACTGGCCCCTACGCGCCGAGACCCTGTCGAACATGGCGGTACAGGCGATCTGGACCGGGCAGCCCGATGAGGGTCTTACGCTGGCCGAATATGCTCTGGTCCGCGCTGATCGGCTCACTCCGACCGGACGGGCGCGGTTGCACGTCGACCGGGGCCGCGCGCTGGCCAAGATGAGCTGGGTCAGCGAGGCACTGACCGCCATCGGGACCGCCGATGAGCACTTCGAGCACGTCACCCCGGACAATGAACCGCCGGTCATGGACTACTACAACGCCGAGCGCCATGCCCATCTCACCGGGCAAGCCCTGTTCGACCTGACGATACTGGGCCGCGACCCCGGCGAAGCCACCAACCGATTCACCACGGCAATCGCCGGGTACTCCGTCGGCCAAGCCCGCGCCCGGGGGGTCTGTCTGACCAAGCTGGCCACCCTGACGATGGTCACAGGTGACCCGCTCCAGGCCGCCGCCCTCGGGCACGCGGCCTTGGACATCGCTGGCACGATCCACTCCCGCCGCGCCGTCGAGGAGCTACGCGAACTGGCCCACTACGCCGTCGCCCACCAGCACCTCGACGAGGTCGCCCACCTGCGGCACCGGATCGCCACCCTGGTGGGTACCGGTAGCTCGTAGTGAGGGCGCGGAAGCCACCCCCGAAGCCACACTTGAAGTCACCCCTTGACATACGCGTGATCACCTGAATGCAAGGTATGCCCTGAACCGGAAGAGTCACCTCCACACCGTCACTCTTCGCCTCAAAATCTTGGGTGGCGGTGAGTGGTGGCGGCCCCGCTTCTCGGGCGTGACCCTCGCGGGGCCGCCACCTTCCACACGAGAGATCGATCGGGGGAGTACCGCTGTGGACTGGGAACACATCCCGCGGCGAGTGTGTCGGGTGCCGGATCCTCTGTTCGCTACCAAGATCCCGGCTGGCCGCCGGCTGAGCTGCCCCGTAGCGCTTCCTCCTGCTCCTGCTCCAGGTGCTCCTGGCGGCCAGTCGGATACCCGCTGTTCAGGATGGTGGTCGGAGGTCAGGCAACGGCTGCGGTGGGCGCGCTGCCCCGAGGACGGTCGCCTGCACCTGCTCCAACCCGCCGTGCTCCCGCGCGCCGCCGGGGAGCACGCTCGGGCGCTGTGCGGCCGGCGGGTGCCCGCTGACGGGCTCACCGTCATTAGCGGTCTGTCATGGGCGCTGTGCATCACCTGCGTGTGCGGTGTTCCCACCGAGATGTCCGATCCCGACGCGGGGGACATCGCCCCCTGAATCGCTGGCCGGCCGCCGGTTGAGCGTCCCCCCGCTTGGCTCCCGGTGGCTGGCCGGCCACCAATCCGAGGTGACACCCCACCATGCCGCAACCACTGGCCTCTGACCCGCCGTATGCCGTCGGCGGCAACCCCATTGCCCTAGGGAGCCGGGTCGAACAGTTCAGGGTGGACACCAACCACGGGGCGCTACCAGCGCGGCTACACCAGAAAGGCCAGGTCGTGGGCCGGAGCCGCTACTTGGTATACGTGCGTTTCGACCTCGATCAACGGCTGATCTGCCTACGGACCAACCTCGTACGCGTGATCAAGAAGTCGGACGATCCGAGGTGACACCCACCATGCCGCTACCGCTGTCCTCCAACCCCCTGCGCGACGCCGATGGCACCCTGATTCCCCTCCAGAGCCGGGTTGAACAGATCAAGGTGGACAAGAACCATGGGGCGCTACCGGACCGGCTGAACCACAAAGGCAAGGTCGTCGGCCGGGACTTCGACCAGATATACGTGCGCTTCGACCACGAGTACCACCTGACCAGGTTACGACCCAACCTCGTGCGCGTGATCGAAACACCGGACTACGGCTACTGATGCCCTGTCGTTAAAAGCCGACACGCCGGGGCCTAGGTCCGTGATTCGGACGGGCGATTGCGAGACATTTCCCCTCGACAGAGCAAAACGGCCGGGAGCGAGCAACTCCCGGCCGTTCCGAGAACACGCGGCTAAGCCCCGCGCGATCACGTTTGCGGTTGTGAGGGTATCTACTACCCCCGACAGATCGCTAGGGGCTCAGACCGCGTGTCGCGTATGAGGAGACACGCATGGCCTCCCGCCCCCGCGTCCAGCACCACGAACCTGAGCCGCCACCCGGCACCGTGATCCGGGTCTACCGGCACACTCCCGCTGATCACTTCACGATCGTGCCGAACGCGATCGCTCGCGGCCGACTGCCGGTGCCGCTGCGCTGCCTGGCGCGCTGCCTGTTGATCCACCTCCTGAGCCTGCCGGCCGGGTGGGAGATCACCCGCGCCGAGATCAACCGGGCGTTTACCGAAGGCCGGGAGGCCGTCAGCGCGGGTATCCGCCAGCTCCGTGAAGCCGGCTACCTGCGTCAGGAACGCGGCCACGATGAGACCACCGGCCGGTTCGTCTGGCGCTGGGAGATCACCGACGACCCCGCCGCGTTTGTGCAGCTCAGACCCAGTGACGGGTTTTCCGTCGATGGTGAGCAGGAACCGGACCCCGAACCGGAAAACCGCAGCTCAGACCCAGTGACGGGTTTTCCGTCGATGGCTGAACCGTCGATGGCAAACCCGTCGACGGTGACTACTACTCTCGAAGAACTAACCCCCCACCTACCTCCCCCCCCCGCCCGCCCAGACCCCGTACCAGCGGATTCGGTGGTGGTGGAAGCTCGCATGGTCCTAGACCAGCTGAACGCTGCTGCACCACGCGGCCGGATGGGACACCACCAGTTGACGGCGCTCACCCCTGTCGTGGCCGGGGTGCTGCGTGCTGGCGTCTGGACGGCCCCGGCGCTCGTGGAGCACCTGGCCGTCAACCTCGACGGGATCAAGTCCGTGCACGCGGTCGCCCGCTACCGGCTCAATGACCTACCCGAGGCCCCGTCAGTGGCAGCCACACGGCCAGCTCGGCCGCCGTGGTGCGGCACCTGCGACGAGCACACACGGCAACGGGAGAACACCGAGGGTGGCATGTACCGCTGCCCGGCCTGCCACCCGCTTACAGGCGCTCAGAAGCGCCAGGAAGCGAGATCTGCCGTCTGTGCATAGGAACCCCGTTCCCCTGCTCGCAGAACGGCACTCAGCCGCTCCGCTCGGCGAGGTCGCCTGGTGCGCTCCGCTCGGCGAGGTCGCCTGGTGCGCTCCGCTCGGCGAGGTATCAGATAGCTGCTTTTGTTGGTGGCTAGTTGGCACTGAAAATTATTGAGTTCGCTGCGCAATTTATGGCGGACATTATCAAGGTATCCCAGATACTTAGAGAAACCTTCAGATGCAATTATTAAATTGACCGATCCAAGTTCGGGAAGCGTCCGAGGAACAGTCACAAGCGCGGGCGTCAGCTACATGGCGAGCAGGCAGAGAGCGAGATTTTTTGACAGCAAACCGGCGTGAGCAGAACAGAACATTATACGTAGTATAAATGCGGGAAAATGGAAACTGTGTTCCAGCTACGGCAGGCCGCTCGCATGAGTCTGTGGTGGCGCTTCAGGCATGAACTGGAGCCAACAGGCGCTCGATCGAGCGCTTCCGCTGCGCCCAAAGTCAGGTAAAACTGTCTCTATGGGCGTCATACCACCGCAATGTGCGCCAATCTGTGTCATGCTGTCTCATAGGTGGTTTCCGGTGTTGACTATCTCTCAACATTGCCACACTATGGGTCTCGTCGCCCCGAAAAGGCTTAATTGGGTCGAACTAGCGGAAAAACTCGGAAACAAAATTTAGCATGGAGTGTCGAGTTGAGGATGGCGGAGGAAGAGGAGGGCAGCTAAGATGGCCATCATTCCAGTCCTCTATACAGGTTTCGTTACTGTCGCAATGTTCGTGCTACTTGCCCTTGACCTGAGGATTTTCTCACCAGGGATCGGGGCATCCTGGTCACATCTCTCGATCTTTGCGCAAGGCTCTGACCAGCAAAAATGGCGACAACAACGTGTCTTCGTAGCCAGAGAGTGCAGCCCGAACGGAAGCGCTCGCGCCCCATCATCATTGACTGCGGGACTTGGCTCCCGGCGGTGGGAAGCCAGGGGGAACGCAGGGGGATGCGGGAGCTGATTTTGACCGCTGGGCGGCGGTCCCCGCCGCGTTGTACTGGCCATCGCTGCCAGACTTTTGTGATCATCTCAAGTGCCTCTGAAACCCGCCTATAAATAATTTTGCCTCGCCGTGTTTTGATCCTCGCCCCGGCCCGATAAATCCCGGCGTGCGTGGTTATTACATACTGACGTTTACATCTGAATTTAAATCTTCCTGAGATCTTGAGTCGTTGGTGCGGCCAGGCATCCCAGGAATACAGAAAGGCCCCCCGCCTGGACAGTGGGGGGCCTTTCGCGTATCCGCTGGTCGACACGTGTGCCCGGCGACTGACTACGCTTCCTCCGAGTAGTTGCACTACTGACAGACCACGCGAATCCGCGTCTCGGCAAGTTGCATTTTGAATGCAAGAACCGCTAATCTAATTTCGGAATTAAGGCAGCGCAATTAATTAACTAACTATTATGGCTTTGCTCCAAACGTGTTCCACGGTGGCTCGGCCCACCACGCGCGTGCATACTGTCCCCAGAGCCGCGGTCTCGTCCACCCGCAGTTCGTTCCCTAACAAGATCAACTAAAAGTCCTGGCCGCACCAGCTCTATCGATCGATAGGAACGATCATGAAGATGCAGGATCTCAAGCTCGCGTACTGTGCGGTCCTCGCGCACATGACGAGCACAGCCATGGCGCTGGTCATCATCGGCGCGGAGCCGCAAACCACGGTGCTCGTCGCCGGCGGCCTGGGGATCATCGCCAGCGAGATCGCCGTGCGCTACTTCGGCCGCGGAGGCGGTGGCCGGGGCGCTGCTTCGGCCACCGCCTAACCCGAGGGACTCGGGGAAGAACACGTCATGAGCGAGATCGAGAACATCACCGCCGACCCGGCGGAGGTGACGGCCGCAGTCCAGAAGTTCAGCCTCCAGCTGCGCGCCGTTCGCCGCCGCGCGGGGGACCCGTCCTTGCGGGACATGGTCTACCGCGTGGACAACGAGCCCGCGAAGAGCGGCCTCAAGCCGGTCTCTGTCTCCACCCTCGGCCGGGCGTTGGTCGGGAAGAAATTCCCGAAGTGGTGGGTGGTCGAAGGTCTGCTTGTCGCCTGCCGCGCTGACGACACCACACGCGAGAAGGTGCAGAGCGCCTGGTACGTCATCGCGGAAATGATCACTCCGATTGGCTTCGATGTTGACGGTGACCACATCAACGAGGATCCGGTTCCCGGAAGGCATCCTGGCTCGCCTGAACTGCGGGTCGTCGGTCGGGCCGACGACGCACTGGAGCATCGACGCAACACGAGCTAGTCGGGGTGTTGTGGAGGTTGCTGTTACCAGCCGCAGACGAGCGTGTTTGCGGCTGGTGATGGTGGGTATGTCTTAGGTCAAAGCAAGATCCAGAGAAGTGTCGAGTCTGACCGGTGGTAGGACCCTACCAGCGGAAATGCGCTCGTCTGCGGCTGGTAACAGCAACCTCCACAACACCCCTATGCGGGACAGGCCGCATAAACGGGCATTCCGGTTGCCTGCCGGAGTGATAACGACCGGCCACCACGTTTACGCTGGTCAACTGGTCGTGAGCGATCCGGTAAGAGTGATTATGTCACCTCCGGCGCCGGCCGCCGCACCCGCCGGTGACACCGCGTGACGGCCCCCGCGGCCGGCCCACCAGCACCGCGGCGAGATCGATGAACCGGTCCGCGTAGGCGAGGGCGTAGTCGCGCCGGTCGTGGTCGCAGGCCAGCCCCAGCAGCGCGAGAACTCCAGCGAAGATCACAAGTATGAGTGCGGGCAGAGCGCCGGCCACCGGCTGCGCGACCGCTTTCACGCCGGACAGCCAGGTCGGGTCCACCGGGCCACCTCCTCTACCGTAATTCTTCATAGGGGATCTGAAAGTAAGGGCTGTTCACTGTCGCGGGAAGAAGGGCGGTTAACTGTCGCGGGGAAGCTGAGCGGACCCGAGCGCGGCGACGGTACGCAGTGCCGTAGCCCGCACACACAGTGCCCACCACACCAGCCGCCAGCCTGAATAGTGCTGGCGATGGTCTCGCCACTCCTCAGCGAACCGAGCGCTGGCCGCCGCCGGAAGCTTTTCAACCGCCCGGTCCAGCAGGTGGTCGACCAGGCGATCCACCGAGGCGCAGGCGCGCGGCAGGCCTCGCGGGGTGCCGCCACAACAGACCCGCAGCCCCCCCACTCCGCCAGAGCGGCCCGATGACCGGGTCCGCCGAACTCGACGGCGACCTCGACTTTGAGCACTGACGACGACGCCGCCGACGGAGACGACGCCGGAGACGACGCCGACGACGACGCCGACGGAGACGCCGGAGACGACGCCGGAGACGACGCCGAGGACGGTGACGAAGACGCCGGCGACGACGGTGACGACGGTGACGACGCCGGCGACGTTGGCGCCGGTGAGCCACGTATACCGTCGGCGGTTCATGCCGTTCCCGCCTGGGGTTGGGCGGCTGGCGGGAGCGCGCCGAGAAGACGTTGGGTGGTGGTCAGCGCCTCACGGGCGGCGTGTGCGCCGGCGCCGGTCAGCCGGTACATCCGCCGCCGCGGCCGTTCCAGCTCCGCGGGGTCCCCTACCTCCCAGAAGCTGGCCAGCCAGCCGGCGGTTTCCAGCCGGGCCAGGATCGGGTAGATCGTTCCGGAGGGGAAACTGGTCGCCCCGGCCAGGGCAAACCCGTAATGGTCTGCGGCCGGGTTCTCCAGCATCTGCCGCAGCACCGCCGCCGTGGGCAACGTGATCCGCACGTGCCGCACCGCCGGCTGGTCAGGGCTCTCGGCCGGTCCTTCCCGCCGCCGTTTCCGCATGACCAGCAGCCTACCAGAAAGTCTTCATAGCCAACTTGCCACCGACTCTGGTCCCGCGTGGTGCGCGGTTCTGCCATCCAGGGAGGCGTCTCCTAGGTCGGTGATCGTTCACGCCCCGCCCCCAGCGGGGCGCGGGGGAGTCGCGGGTTGCGGGGTTTAGGGTGCGCTCACCTAGCGCGGTCATGGGCAGGCTGTGGCCGACGAGCAAGGGAGACATCGATGAGTGATTACTACTCAAGCGGGGACAAGGTGCGGGCCACGGAGGACACCGGGGGCCTTCTCGGCTCGGAGACCCGGGCAGGACAGTCCGGAACGGTGCTCAAGCCCACGATGTGGGGAGATCACTACGAGGTGAAGTGGGACGACGGGCACGTCTCGGAGGTCAGCACCGACGTGATCAGGAGTTTTAGCTGACGGCCCGGCGTATCGCAGTGCTCGCAGTAGTGCTGTAGGTTACTGCTGTGCTGAGCTGGGCTTACGTCAATCTGAAGCCGGGTGTGGGTAAGACCACCTGCGCGGTGTTCACCTGCGCGGCGTTGGCTGACCGGGGGTTTCGGCCGTTGCTGGCCGACTGTGACCCAGCCGCGTCGGCGCTGCGCTGGTCTGATCTGGCTGGCGGGTTCCGCTGGCCTGTGGTCGGTCTGGCGGTGACCGATGTGTACCGGCGGATCGGGGACGTGTTGCCGGCGGGGGTCGATGCCGTGGTCTACGACGTGCCGCAGATCGAAGATCACGCCCGGATCGCTCGGGGGGTGCTCCGGGCCGCTGGTTGCTGGGTGGCTCCGGTGGCGCCGTCCGGGATCGAGGTTGACCGCATGTCCCGGGTGGCCGACGAGTGGGAAGACGTTCAGTCGCTGCGGGTCACCCGCGCGGATGCCGTCGTGTTGCTCAACCGCACCAACCGCCCGGAGGCCACCCGGACCGGGCCGGATTCTGAGGTCAGGCAGGCGCTGACCTCTCGCGGGTACCACGTGCTGGCCACGCAGGTGCAGCACTCCGACACCCTGTACCGGCAAGCGTTCGGGTGCCCACCGGTGGCCGCTGGCACCGCGTATGAGTCGCTGGTGAGTGAGCTGCTCGCCCGGCAGGACGCGCGGGCACTGGCATGAGCCGAGGCAAGCGCACCAACTACGACGCGGCGCTGAACAGGAACGAGCCCGGCACCCCGCCGGCCGGGGCCACCGCGGTGCGTACCCGGCCGGTGCGGATCACCGTGGACCTGGCCCCGCCGCTGCACCGCGTAATCAAGGACTGGGTCCGCGGCACGGCCGCGGACCTGGGCCGGGATGTGGCCCTCGCCGAGGTGATCCGGGCATTGCTCGCCCAGCTGGACGCCGACCCGGAGCTAGCCCGCCAGGTCCGCGACCGACTCACTGCACAGACACCATCTACTTAACATACTGATTTGCAGTATGTGCCGTATGTGCAGTAACATGTTTGGTGTGAGTTACTCCGGCGAGAGGAGACCGCACCATGCTTGACCAGGGAACACGTTGTTGGGGGGTAGCGATTCCTGTGGGTGATCACGGCGCGATGCGCGTCGAGCGTTACGCCGACCGCGAGCACGCGGTAGCGGTCGCCGATGCCTCCCCCCGGGTCCGCACCCGCTACACCTCACCGACCACGGGCACAGAGCGGATCACTGAGGTGTACCCGCTGGCCCAGAGCGGCGATGGATGCGCCACTTGGCGCTACGCCGCCACCGGGTGGGTTGTCCCGATCAAGGCCCGCCGATGACCAGCCCGGCGCCGGCGCCAACGGTAACCCCGGCGCCAACACCAGCACTGGCTGTGATCGGCATCGATCCCGGCGCCCGGTGGACAGCCGCGGTGCTGCGCATCGGTGACTACGCCTCGTACGGCTGGACGCTCGGGCCGGTCAACCGGCTTGGCGAGTTGGACGCCGAGGCGTTGAACAACCCCGACGATTGGCCAGGGTTTGGCCGCTACGTCGGGCGCGTGCTCGACGCGTTGGGCAAGCTCGTCACCGAAGCCGAGCAGCACCACGGCGGGGTGCGGGTCGCGATCGAGGCAATGAATGTGCCGGTGGGCTGGCGGTCCGTGGCGCATGGCAAGTACAACCGGTTGCCCCTGGCCGACTGGCTCACCCCTACCCGCATGGTGGCCGCCGTGCTCGGCGCCTGGCCAGACGCGCGGCTCGTCGCCCCCGACCATCTCGGCCGCCGGCCCGCTGAGAACTACCCCCGCGAGCTGCGTGGGGCGCGGCCGGCCGACTGGGGACCGGGCGAGGCCCGCCGGGGTGAGCGCGACCACGAGCGCGCCGCCTACGACGTGGCCGGCCTCGCGGCCGGGATGCCCTGACCCCAACACCGACTAGACGACAGGGAGTGATCATGGAGACGACGCCGGCTGATCGGGCGCGGTGGGCCGTGAACCAGCACGTGCGCGAGGTAGCGGAGCTGCTCGAGGGAGACGCCGTGCGGGTCGAGCGGCCCTCCCTGTTCGGGCCAGATCACGCCCCGTTGCCCGACGTCGATCCGCTGGCCGGTGTCCGCGCCGCCTTGTTCGTGAGCCGGGCGGCAACTGGCCAGATGCGCGAGTACGCCGAGCAGGCCCGTGGTAACGGTGTGAGCTGGCGACAGCTTGGCGAGGCCCTGGCCCTCGCCAAGGACGCTGAGCGGCACGACACCCCACTAGACGAGGCCGCCTGGCTGTTCGTGGTCGAGGGCATCCGGCCAGGACAAGACCCGCCGCCACACCGGACGGGGCACCCGACCAGCTCACGATGGACCTGCAACACCTGCGGAGAGCGCATCACCGACCGGGGACCCTTCGAAGGCGGGCACCCCGACAACCGCGAGGAAGGGCACGCGACCAGCTGCACCCGGCACCGCGCCGCGCTCGCCGCGTACGAACAAGAGCTGAGCACGTGGTGATGAGCCCGGCGTCCCGTGATCTTGGATCTACGGGGCGCACAGCGGCCGTGGATACCAGGTGACCAGCGCCGCGCCGGCCGTCTCGGAGTGGGACTCGCGCACCACCACCAAAGCCGACCTGGTGCGTGAACGCTGGTGGGAGCTACAGGACTGGTGGCTGTCCACGGGCGGCTACGAGCTCCGGGCAGCGTGGCGGGATCTGCGCCGGGCACCCGGCGTCACGCTGACCGTGCTGGCGCTGCTGCTGTGGCCCTGGGCCGGGTTCACCCTGGCGCCAGTAGTCGCGGGCGCCGTGGTGTGGGTGCTGGTCTGGGTCGTGACCTGGTTCCTGCCGAGCTGGCGGACACGTCGGAGGGCTCGGCGCTGGGCACAGCCGGTGGTGGTCGTGCTGGTGCTGGGCTGGCTGGCCCTGTCCGCCGGTGCCGGAGGCTGGCTGATCACTCTCGGGCTAGGACTGATCGCCGCGGCGGTGACGGACACCCTGCGCGCTCGCCGACGGGTGGCCGCGTGGGTGCTCGGCGGCATCGCCGCCGCCGCCCGGGTGGACCCGGCCAGTCTGCGGCTGCACCGGCCCCGGTGGACAGACCGGCGCCTGGATGCCGCTGAGATCGCCTACACCGACACCCTGCGAGACGCCGACCCCGCCGTGAGGGACCGGATCGGCGAGGCCGTTAGCTGGCGACTGCGCCATGCCGGTACCTATGAGATCAATTGGCCGGCATCCGGTGTTCAGGCATTCGAATTACGCCGCGCCGCGTCCTTGCCTGATTATGTGATTGACCAGCCATGGCCCCTCGAAGTGCCCGGCCTGCCGATCGCCATCACAGACGACCGCGACGCTGACCTCATCATTGAGAAATACGACGAAGCGGGCCAACTGGCGATCCGGATACCAGTCCGGTTATGGACACCCGACGCCGAGCGTCACCTATTGGTGGTAGGTGGCACAGGTGCGGGTAAGACGGAGTTCGTCCGTAGGTTGATCGCCGTTTGTTTGCGCATGGGGCTTTTCCCTGGGGGTACTTTCCTGCTCGACGGGAAGTCATCCGGCAGCTACGCGTGCCTGGTTGGCAGGGAAGGCGTGCATATGGTCGCCCGGGACCCCGTGGAGTGGCTAGCGGGATTGCAAGAGGTATCCGGCATCATGAAAGCGCGCTACGAGGAGCAGTGGAACTACCGGTTAGGACACGGACCTAAGCCGAACATGCCCCGACTCAGCCTAGTGCTAGAAGAATGCCAAGAGATACGCGCTCAGCTAGGGTCAGACGCTGACCGGTTCTTTTCGCAGCTGGGCCGCCAATGTCGCGAGGCGCAGATCACACTAATACTAGTCACACAGCGCCCAGACGTGAAAGACGCCATCCCCGGCGCGGTGCGGGACATGCTCGAAGACAGGATCGTGCTTGGTTTCGTCTCCCCCAAGGGCGCCCAGATGGCGCTAGAGGAGCACTGGCGGGATGCTGTCGATAACTACGGCGAAAACCTTCCGCACGGCCGTGGCGTCGCCCGGTTGGCCGGCAAGTACTCGCGCATTCAGGGTTTCTACGCTGGCGATCCGATCGACCGGCCGGAATCGGAATCGCTGTTCCCGCCCAAAGTCGGCACCCAGCCAGCTCATACCGTCGCGCTCCCGCCCAGCGCGCGCACAGCGCTGCCGGTCGCCCTCCTGGATCGGGCCGAGGCCGGGACGGATGACGGGCCGCCCGAGGGCGACCACCCGCGCCCGCGACGCCGGCACACGGTGTGACGTGGGAGGTTCCTGGTT
>JBDTAX010000176.1:0-8556 GCA_039924425.1 Pseudonocardiaceae bacterium | reverse complement strand
ACCGCCACTCACGGGTTGTCCACAGCGGCCTGATAAAGGTCGCGTTTGGGGACGCCGTGGGTGGTTGCCACGGCGGCGACGGCCTCCTTGAGTCGTTCCCCGGCGGTGACCCGCTCGGCCACCTCGTCGACGAGGTCGAGCACATCCGGCGGGCCGGCGGGCGGCGCGCCGGAGAGCACGATGGTGATCTCGCCGCGCACGCCGTCGGCGGCCCACTGGGCCAGGGCACCCAGCCCACCGCGGCGAATCTCCTCGTAGGTCTTGGTGAGCTCCCGACACACCGCCGCCGCCCGATCAGCGCCGAGGATCTCCGCGGCGTCGGCGAGGGTGGCGGCCAGCCGATGTGGTGACTCGAAGAACACGCAGGTGCGCTCTTCACTGGCGAGGCCGGCCAGCCACCGCCGACGCGGGCCGGCGCGGCGCGGCGCGAACCCCTCGAAGCAGAACCGATCACAGGGCAGTCCGGACACCGCCAGCGCCGCGGTCACCGCCGAGGGGCCGGGCAGGCAGCTCACCCGGAGCCCCTCCCGCACGCAGGCGGCCACCAGCCGGAACCCGGGGTCAGACACGGCGGGCATCCCGGCGTCGGTCACCACCAGCACCGTCGCGCCACCCCGGATCGCCTCCAGCAGCGCGGGAATCCGGGCCGCCTCCACCGCGTCGTAGTGCGAAACGATCCGGCCGGTCACGGTCACGCCGAGGGCCGCGACCAGGGCCCGCAGCCGGCGGGTGTCCTCGGCGGCCACCACCTCCGCGGATCCGAGCGCGGAGAGCAGGCGCGGTGAGGCATCCCGGCAGTCGCCGAGCGGGGTGGCCGCCAGCATTAGCACCCCCCCGCAGCCTGAGGTGATGGAGCCCGGCACGCCTCGCACGCCGCCGAGCCTACGATCGGGCGCGTGACGGCGGTTCACCAGGCATGCCCCGAGAGCACGCTGGTCGGCGTGGGTTGATGCCTCCAGTGTCGCCGCCACCGGTGTTGGCAAAGCCGGCCGGGCCGCTCCAGCGGCTGGTGAGCCGCCCGCTCACCGACCGGTGGCGAAGCTGGGCGGTGACGTTGACCCTGACCATGGTCGCCGCCGTAATGCGGCTATGGAATCTTGGCCTGCCCACCGATCGCGGCACCCCGGTGTTCGACGAGAAGCACTACGCGCCGCAAGCCTGGCAGATGCTGCGGGGCGGCGGAGTGGAGGACAACGCGGGCTACGAGCTCGTCGTGCACCCGCCGCTGGGCAAGCAGCTCATCGCGCTGGGCGAGCTGGTGATGGGCTACGACGGCTGGGGCTGGCGGCTGTCCGCAGCGCTGGCCGGCACGCTCTGTGTGCTGCTCATCGTGCGGATCGTACGCCGGATGACCAGCTCAACCCTGCTGGGTGGGATCGCCGGGGTGTTGCTCATCGCCGACGGCGTCAGCCACGTGCAGGCGCGCATCGGGATGCTCGACGTCTTCCTCGCGACGTTCGTTCTCGCGGCGTTCGGCTGCCTGGTGATCGACCGGGAGCAGGTGCGCGAGCGGCTGGCCACGGTGGTCCGGGAAGGTCGCGTCACCGACTGGGGACCGCGGTTGGGGGTGCGCTGGTGGCGCTTCGGGGCCGGGGTGCTGCTCGGGCTGTCTTGCGGCGTGAAGTGGTCCGGGGTGTACTACCTCGCCGCGTTCGCCGCGATGAGCCTGGTGTGGGACGCCTGCGCGCGCCGCGCCGCGGGTGTCCGCAGGCCCTGGGGCGGAACGCTTGCCCGGGATCTCGGCCCGGCGTCGTGGGCGATGGCGGCGGTGCCGGTCGGCGCCTACCTGGCGAGCTGGTGGGCCTGGTTCAGCAGCGAGACCGGCATCGACCGGCACGCGGTGGGCAACCAGATCGGCACGGGTGGCCCGTGGCGCTTCGTCCCCGGGGCGCTGCGGTCGCTGTGGTACTACAGCGCCGCCGTGCTGCGCTTCCACGAGGGGCTGGTCACCCCCGCCCACCCGCACCCATGGGAATCCAAACCGTGGAGCTGGCCGATGGGGCTTCGGCCGATGCTCTACTACTACCAGTCCGGCGCCGCCGCTGCGGGCTGCGGGCGCCGCGACTGCGTGTCCGCAATGATGCTCATCGGCACGCCGGCGCTGTGGTGGCTCACGCTGCCCGTCCTGGTTTGGGGGCTGTGGCGGGCGGCCAGCGGGCCGGACTGGCGTTACGCGGCGGCGTTGACCGGCTACGCCGCCGGCTGGCTGCCCTGGTTCAGCATCATCCACCGCCAGATGTACTTCTTCTACATGACCCCGGTGGCGCCGTTTCTGGTCATCGCCGTGACGGTGGCGCTGGGCGAGATTCTCGGCCGGGCAGCCGACGGCGCCGAGCGGCGCGGCACGGGCCTGCTGGTGGTCTCGCTGTACGTCGGGCTGGTGGTGGCCAATTTCAGCTGGCTCTGGCCGATCCTCACCGGTGGCTCGATCACCCCGGAGCGCTGGAACGCTGAGCTCTGGCTGCCCTCCTGGCGCTGAAGTTCTCTTTAATCAAGTTCTCTTTGGTGAACCGTAAATAGCCCGAAGACGAACGTCCTGACATAGGGAGGTATCTATGATCAACAGTGCCGACCACGCCTCAGCTCGGGCCAGCGGAGCTCCGCCGCAAAACCGGACGCACGATCTCGCCGCCAAGCACCTCCATTGGGCTGATTCCGATCGCACCAAACCCGTCCGGCGCAGTGTCGACCTGTCCCCCACCTACCACCTCAAGCTCACCCAGTGGTGCGCTGAGACCGCCGACGTGATCGGTACCGCCCGCGTCACCGGTCAGGACGTCATCCGGGCCTTGGTCGCTCGGCTGCTCATGGACGAGGCCCTCGCTCGCCGGATCCGGGACGACCTCAGCATGGACATCTGAGGCCGTCCCGGATCGCTCCTAACCGTGTTGGGGCGCCCCCACGTGCTCGCGCACAAAGCTCACGGTGGCATCCCAGGCCTTGGTTGCCTGCGCCGGGTCGTAGGTACCGAGCAGGTTCTCGTCATTGAAGAAGGCGTGCCCGGCCGGGTAGAAGCGGAAGTCAGGCGCATGGCCGGATTGCTTCTCAATGGTGGCTGCCAGCTCCTGGACCTGGCCCGGAGACACGAACTCGTCCCGCTCACCGAAGTGGCCGAGCAGGGGTGCGGAGAGGTTCGCGAAGCCTGGGTACTCCTCGCTGAGGACCCCGTAGAACGGCACCGCGGCACCGATCTTGTCACCCTGCTGGGCCGCGAGCACCAGCACGAAGCCGCCTCCCATGCAGAATCCCACCGCGCCGACCTGTGAGCTGGTGACCGCCTCATGGCCCAGCAGGTAGTCCACCGCGCCGCCCAGGTCGCGAGCCGCCTGGGCCACCGGGAGATCCCGCATGAGTTTTCCGGCCTCGGCGGCGTCATGGGTGGTGGTGCCTCCGTAGAGATCGGGGGCCAGCGCGACGAAGCCCTCGGCGGCCAGCCGGTTCGCCACGTCCGCGATGTGGCTGGTCAGCCCCCACCACTCCTGGATCACAATGACACCGGGCCCGCGACCGGATTCGGGCAGCGCAAGATACCCATGCCCAACGGAACCGTCAGACCCAAAAGTCACGTTCTGCACCGAGTTCTCCATACCTCAATCCCACCACAGCCGGTGGCGGCACCGCCAAAGGGTTCCGAATCGCGACCGCTGGCCGCCGTGGACCGCCAAAAGGTTCCGAATGGCGATCAGCCCGGTTTCCCGGCCAGTCTGGAGTTCTGGTTGGGGCCGTGGGGAGCTTCGGCGGGGTGATGAAGGTGGTAGAGGTGGGCGTACTGGTTGTTGCTGGCGAGGAGTTGGGTGTGGGTGCCGGTTTCGGTGATCCGGCCGTGTTCGAGGTAGATGATCTTGTCGGCGTCAGTGACAGTGAGCAGGTTATGGGAGATGAGGATGGTCGTGCGGCCGGTGATGAGTCGGCGCAGGGGAGCCAGAATGCGGTCGCTGGCTTCGGCATCGAGGCTCGTGGTGGGTTCGTCCAGGAGGAGGATGGGTGCGTCGCGGATCATCGCGCGGGCGATCGCGATGCGCTGGCGTTGCCCGCCGGAGAGCAGCCGGCCGCGTTGGCCGACTCGGGTGTGGTAGCCCTCGGGTAGCGCGGTGATGAAGTCGTGGGCGTCGGCGGCGTGCGCGGCGGCGATGAGTTGGTCTTCGGTGGCCTCGGGCCGGCCAGCGGAGATGTTCTCGGCGATGGTGCCGTCCAGGAGCAGAGTCTCCTGGAGCACGATGGCGATCTTCGCGCGGAGTTCGCTGGGATCCAGCTCGCGCAGGTCGATCCCGTCCAGGGTGATGCGGCCAGCGGTAGGGTCATAGAACCGAAGCAGAAGTTTGAGCAGGGTGGTTTTGCCAGCCCCACTGGCGCCGACGATAGCGATGGTCTCGCCGGGTCGGGCGGTAAAGCTGATCTGCGAGAGAACCTCGGTTGCGGTGTCGGGGTAGGCGAAGCCGACCCGCTCGAGGCGAAGTTTCCCGCGGCAGCGGTCCAGCGCGACGGGCTCGGCGGGCGCGATCACCGTGGGGTGCTCATCAAGCAGTTCGATGATCCGTTCGGCGGCTGCGGCGGCCCCGAACAGGGAGGTGGACAGCGCGCCCAGGCCCTGCACAGGTTGGTACAGCTGGGACAGGAACACCAGGAAGGCCAACAGTCCACCCAGGGTGATACGCCCGGCGGTCAGCTCCCAGATCCCCACGCCCAGGATGGTGAGCACCCCGAGAACCTGGACCAAGTCGATCAACGGGGAGAACATCGCGCCCAGCCGGGTGGCGGCCAGCTCAGCGTTCACGCTGCCTATGCTCTGCGCGGCGAAGCGGTCGACCTCGGCGCTCTCGCGGCCATAAGCCTGGATCAAGGTGGCGTTGCCCAGGCTCTCCTCGGCGACCACGCTGATCGACCCAGCGCGGCGGCGGACCTCCCGGGAGACGATTTTGATGCGACGGGCGAACACCCGGGCGGCGGCGGCGAACACCGGGACCGCGATCAGCGAGGCCAAAGCCAGGCGCCAGTCCAGGTAGAACAACACACCAGTGAACACCAGGATCTTCAACAGGTTGGCGATGATCCCGATGACCCCCGACAGCACGATGCCCTCAATCGCGCCCACATCACCGGTCAACCGGGAGAGGATGTCACCCAGGCGGCGGCGGTCAAAAAAACTCACCGACAGGGTGTGCAGGTGCGCGAACACTCTCGTGCGCATCCGGTGCAAGAAGTTCTCGCCGATCCACGCCCCCAGGTACTGCCCCACGAAACCCAGCACGCCGACCAACAGGGTGATCCCCACGAACGCCGCCGCCACCGGCCAGAACGCCACGAAATCCCGTGGGATCAACACTCGATCAACCAACCTCCGGAACAACAAGATGGCCGCGGCGTCCGCGGCCGGCGTGACGATCACCAACACCAGGCTCAGCCACATCCACCGCCAAAACGGCCGGGCATCAGGCCAAAACCGCCGGAACACCTCCCGCAGGCTCGCCGCCGGAGCCGCCTCCACCAAACCCCCGGCACCACCTCGCGACGCCGGGCGCAGCAACGACCGCACCACCTCCCACACAGGACACCCACTCCCTCGATCTGACTCTCGGCCCCGACCTCCGGCCGCGTCGATCTTCCGACATGGCCAAGCGGTGGCCCCTACCCACTGAGGGTGTAGGAGCCACCGCCGATGACCTACAGACTACAGCTTTCCCAGCCTGCGGTCATGGCCGTAGTAAGTGTACCCGCCGTAGTTGTAGCCATTGTAGTATTCGTAGCCCTGAGGATAGAAGTCACCCCCGCTGTTGTAATACGAACCCTTGTAGCCGCCACCGCACCCACAAAATGGATAGTCCCCCTCTTGGCCGTGCCCGCCCATCGCGAAGACTGCAGAGACTCTCATATCGCTCCTTTTTTCGGTCGATGGAGCCATACGAGGCGAAAGACCCGGATCGCCTGGGAAATTTTTTGTGCGACTGAGCACCGGCGGCTTCTCAATCCACCGCGCTCCACAGTCTCAAGATTCCCAGGGGTCACCCTGATCCGAGCTGGCCCCCTCTTACTCCCCTTGCTTACTCCCCGTGGTCACGCAACTCCCCGCAGTCACGCACCTCGAACATAGGCTACCCACACGACGATTGCAACGGCAACTTTCTGTACATGCACGACTACGCTCAGTCATAGCCGCCTTGATTACCCTATGTACAGATGATCGTCACTGACAGTAGCGGCCCTTGAAGTGTCGTCCATGGGCCTGCGGCCGCACCGCCTCGCGCCAGCGGCGGTGGCCCTCATTCCAGATGACAGGGCTGAGGTCACCGCCGGAGCACCCGCGCGGTGGCGGACTATGCCAGGGTTCCGAGATACTCACTCTTGTTGGAGTAGCCGTAGCCGCCGTGGTAGTCGTAGCCGTAGTCCTTGTAGTAGTTGTAGCTATAGCGGCCGTAATCCGGGTAGTAGCCGCCATAATAGCCGTAACCGTAGTCGCAACCATGGCCACAACCATGGCCGCAGCCGCCACCCGTCGCGAAGACTTCCGATACCCTCATCTTGCTCCTTTTCCGGTCAACGGAGGGAGCCATGCGGACAGAAGAACCCAGGCCAGACCGCGACATGCGTACGCGGCTATCCCCTCAGCGGCCCCCGAGATGGCCTGAGCCAACTCCCCTACTCCCCGTGGTCACGCAACTACGAAAGTAAGCCATCCGAGTAGTGTTCGCAACAACAACTTCCTGTACAGGAATGACCACACTCAGTGACTGCGACTCGGCGAAGCTGCACCCGGGAGGTGACGATGCTCACCGCAGGGTGCGCTCGCCGCCAACACGTCCACCTCGAATAAATCCTCAGCCCACGGTGCCGCGCGAGCTCGCGGTTGCTACGATTGCTACGGAGGTGGCGGTCGATGCCGAGAACTATCCCGCACCGGGAACTGCGCAACAACAGCAGCGCCGTGCTCCGTGACGTACAGGCTGGTGAGACGGTGTACGTCACCAACAACGGCGAGGTCGTCGCCGTCCTCGTGCCGCCGCCGCGAGCGGCTGGCGCGCCCCCCCGTATCCGGCGGGCCACGATCCGAGGGGGGTTCGCCGGACTGGCGCGGATCCGGATCCAGGAGCCGGTCGGAAACATCCTGGACGAGCTCCGCGGCGACCGGTGATCCTCTACATCGAGACGTCGGCGGCGGCAAAGTTGCTCGTCGAGGAGCCCGCATCGGGCCGACTGGCGACGCTGCTGGACAAAGCCGCCGGCCAGGACGATACTCTTTTCTCGAGCATGCTCCTGGAGACCGAGTTGCGCCGGCTCGCGGTCCGCGTCGAGCTGCCTCAGGCCGCCGTGACGCAGCTGCTCGAACGCTTCGACCTGGTGGAGACCGACCGCTCGCTCTACCGGGAGGCGGGCCTGCTCCCAGGCCGTCACCTCCGCAGCCTCGACGCGCTGCACCTCGCGGCCGCACTGCGCGTCGGCGCCGACGTCATGGTGACCTACGACCATCGGCAAGCCGACGCGGCCAATACCGCCGGGCTGCCCGTCCTCGCGCCATAGCTACGAATGCAGGATGGTGGTGGCGGTTCTCACCGCAGCGTGAATTTCTTGTGCTATTCGTTGTGCCCGTAGGCTGGTATCGCCATCAGTGCCGGTGGGGGTGCCCACGAGCTCGACATGGTCGGCTCCGTCCGACAAGAGGACGGGAGCACCCGCGAAGAACTGGTAAGGCACGTAAATGGCACTGGTGATGACGAGCACGTGACGCCGCCGCACCAGTGGGATCCGGAGGTAGCGCAGGAGGTTGGCCCACTCGGTCCGGTCCGGCGCGCTGTCTGGGTCGCTGGCATGTTCATGATCGCTCAGTGGGCGGTCGGCGGTGGCGGCGACCAGCATGCCGAGGTCCACGCCTACACCCGCAAGATCCCGCGCGAGCGCGGTCCGGAGGCGGTTTCCAGTGGTAGCGCCGCAAGCAGGACCGTGATGTCGTATGACGCACGGCGGGGAGCGGCGGTCTCCAGCAGACCGAGAGGCCCTGCCACCGATAGCAGCTCGCGAACCTGCGCTGTGGTCCACGTCGTGGGGATGGCATCCCGCCGTTCGGCTAATCCACTTGATCACCAAAGACGTGCGCTGTGTGTCACCTACATCGGCGCGCAGTGTAACGAGATGAAGCAGTTGCCCAGCGCCCCGGGTGGGAAACCGTCAGCCGGGCTCACCCGCTCGCGTCCACTCAGCTGAAAGTGATGGTGTCCCCACTGACCAGCGGGACATCGCCGTCGGGGCTGAGCTGGTCGCCGTTGAGCACGGCACTGACCTGGCGGTCCAGAACGAGGCCCACGGCGGCGGCGGCGCCGGACAGCGTGGCGGCGTGAACAGTGCGCTGTCCGAGATGGCCGTTGCCGGCCAGGGCGCCGTGGCACCGCACGGTGACCCGCGGCGCGGGGTGGCACCGAGCCGTGCGGTAGTCCTCCGGAGAGTTGACGTTGATCACTGAGTCGAGCGCTGGGTCTGCGGCGGCCAGTTCCGGGTCGGCGAGCAAGGCGGCATCGTCCAGCCTGAGCGTGCGGCAGCGGTGATGGCGCAGCAGGAAGGCCGGCCGCA
>JBDTAX010000175.1:0-2592 GCA_039924425.1 Pseudonocardiaceae bacterium | reverse complement strand
ACGGCGGCTTGGCGGCGCCAGTCACGTTCGCTCCAGATGGGCGCACGCTGGCTGCCGACAGTGCTAGCCCCGGCGGCTCGGTGATCTTGTGGGATCTGAGTGACCGGGCCCACTCCAGACGCCTTGGCCAACTGCTGACCGGCGCCAGCGCGGTGGCGTTCGCCGCGGACGGACACACCCTGGCTATCGGCAGTAACGACAACACGGTGATTCTGTGGGACGTGAGCGATCCGGCCCACCCCAGCCGCCTCGGCCCTCCATTGACCGGCCACACCGGCCCGGTGGGGGCAATCGCGTTCGCGCCGGATGGGCGCACTCTGGCCACCGCCGCTCGCTTCAACGAAAACGCGGTGGTGTTGTGGGACTTGACTGATCCGACTCGGCCCGCTCGCCTTGGCGAGCTACCGGCCGGCCGGGTGTCATCGGTGGTGTTCAGCCCGGACCGGGATAACCCTGACCCGGTCCGGGCTACGGATCTGACGATCGGGGTGTCGTCGGTGATGTTCGCCCCGGACGGACGCAGCCTGGCCACCGGCAGCAACGACGGCACGGTGATCTTGTGGGATCTCACCGGCCTCAACAATCTGCGAAACCACGCTGTGGAGCGCGCCTGCGCGATTACCCGAGGTGGTCTCGATCATGACGAGTGGCGCCGCTACGTTTCGGGGCTGCCGTATCAGGACACCTGTCCCGCCTGACGTAAGTTCTCATCGGGCAGTGCTGCCGCGTCCGTCATTCTGTATGCCGAAAAGTGGATAGACGTATCCACCCGATCTAAAGACCAAGCGAACCTTGCCGCCGGTAATGCCCGGGTCATGGGCAAAGGCGACCCGTTAGACTCGCTCGGAATCCGTGTGGAGTGAAGGGGGAATCGTGGGATCACGACCAGCACGGCACCATTACTGCCGCTGCGGCACACATTTGGCCGTCGACAACGCCGAACGCCAGTGTGCCCGCTGCCAGCGGGCCTCGCGGGATAAGCTCCTCGCCCCGCCCCAGGTGCCCGCCGAGTTCTGGCGGACCGAGCAGTTCGCGGAGGCCTTTGCCGCTCAGCACATCGGCCGGGTCGCCCGCGCCTATCGCACGCACCCCTACCACCACGCGGTCTACGGTCCTGACGGCATCTCGCAAACCCTGCTCGGCCACTGGCTGGGTCTGCGACAGCCCCAGATCAGCCGAATCGAGGGCGGAGCGCCGATCCGCAACCTGGACACCTTGGCTTATTGGGCGCGGGTACTGCGGATTCCGACGGGATTGTTGTGGTTCACACTCCCCGACGAGACGCCTCGGCGTGCTACCACGGAACCAGCGGCTTTCGCGCTCGCGGAGTCCACCCCGAACGGCGCGGGTGAGTTACCGGCTGGGCAGGAGCCACCTGGCGGGCGGCCTGCCTCGGACCCGAGCGACGAGCACACCGAGAACCCTGAGCGTGATCCCGTGCTCGTCGCCCCTTGGAGCCACCGGGGTACCGTCGAGGTGGCGGTTGTGCTGAGCGGGGGTGATGGCCGGGTGAAGCGGCGGGTGTTCGTGTCTCTGACCGGTCCGGCGTTGACGGCTCCGGCGCACCAGTGGCTGGTGCGCGAGCCGGGGCCGCTGGTGTCTGGGTTGGTGGGGCACCGGGTGTCGGGCGAGCTGGCCTGCCGGTTCAGCGCCATGGTCGCCGAGCTGCGCCAGATGGACGATGTGGCTGGCGGCGGTGGCGTGTTCGCGATGGCCCAGCAGGCGTTCGGATGGGTCGCCAGGCTGCTTGACCGGGCCCGGTATGACGAGCGCACCGGCCGGGCGCTGTATGTCGTGCTCGCCGAGCTGGGACAACTGTGTGGCTTTGCGGCCTATGACACCGGGCACCACGGGCTGGCGCAGCGCTTCAACATCGCCGCCCTGCGCGCCGCCCATACCGCCGATGACCGGCCGTTGGGCGCGCACATCCTCGCGTTCATGGCCCAACAGGCCGCCCGCTGCGGACAGCCCGCAGAGGGGGTGACGTTGATCGAGACCGCGCTGGCCGGCACGTGGGGGCGGGCGACGCCAGCGCTGCTCGCGGAGCTGAACATCCGGCAGGCATTGGCCTTCGCCACCCTGGGCGACACCAGCGCCTGCACCGCCGCGATTTCCCAGGCCCGCACCCAGGTCGAACAGCTCAGACTTGACGACGACCCATCTTGGTTGTACTGGCTGGGTCCGGCGTATATCGCTATGACTGCGGGTGAGTGTCTTCTGCAACTCGGCCAGGCTGACCAGGCGGCGGCCAGACTCCGCGAGGGCCTCGCCCAGCTCAGCGAGTCATTTGTCCGAGAGCGGCAGATCCAGACCACGCGCCTGGCCGAAGCCCTGGCCCGGCCGGGCAAGCAGCGTGACCTGGACGCCGCCGCTGGGTTGGGCATGCAGTCGATCGACTTGGCTGAGAGCCTGGACTCGACCCGGGGGGCTGGCCGCCTCCGTGACCTCTACTACCCAGTAAGGCCGTACGCCAAGGTCCCAGCGGTGCACGACTTCCTGGAGCGGGCACGGGGCTTGGTGCAGGCGTAGGTATGTTTGCGGTGTGGCAGGCCAGGGAGCCGAGCGGACCGTGGACATCTACACCGACGGCGC
>JBDTAX010000174.1:0-9099 GCA_039924425.1 Pseudonocardiaceae bacterium | reverse complement strand
GCGCGGGTCGGTGCGTTTCCGCTTGGCCTTGCCCCGCTGGGCGATCGGCGCCCGCTCGTTGGTGGAATCGATGTAGGTGGCGAAGTTGGTCATGTCCAGCGCGAGCGCGGAGATGTCCAGACCGAAGGTTTCGATCATGCGCAGCGCCAGCCGGTGCTCGATCTCGACCAGCTCCGCCGCGGTGACCGCGTGCATCGCGTCCCAGAACCGGCGGTGGTCCAGCACACCAGCACCGATCTTGGTGAACCGATCGCCCGCGGTGGTCTTCCACCACTGCGCGAACCCTCGCTTGGAACACGGATCCACCAGCCGGTTCAGCGCGGCCAACGCCAGGTAGGTGCCCACGGTGGCACCCGCATCCGACCGACGCGAGCCCACCACCGCATCAATCGTCTCGATCACTCCCAGCCGCGACAGCAGGCCCCACCCGGCGGCGAGATCACCGAACGCCAGATGCCGGGTCCGCTCCGGCGCGATCGCCGCCTCCCGGGCATCCATCGCCGCGGTGATCTCAACCGCCGATCCCAAGTACCGCTCACTGACCATCTTCGGCTTGCCGTCCACCCAGCCCATCTCCCGCAGGTAGTAGTACGGCTTCCCGTTGACCGTCTTCTTGTACAGGCTCGCCACAACTTTAGGTCATAGGACATGACAAGATCCAATGCAAGGCGACACACCGAGAAACAGCAGCTCAGCCCACTCGGGACGGATCCCGCACAAGCTCAAGATCGAACTAGACCGGAAACTCCCGCTAGGCCTGGGAGACCTGCTGACGGCGGTGCCAGCGCTGCGCGGGCTGCGCTCCGCATACCCAGATCACCACCTGGTGCTAGCCGCGCCAGCACCGCTGCGCGAATTGGCCACGCTCACCGCCGTGGTGGACGATCTGCTGCCCTTCGCGGCTGACGGCGCGTCGAACGCCACCGCGCGGTGGGGACCGCTGCGCTGGCGCCAGACGCCCCCGGCCATCGCGGTGAACCTGTATGAGCATCCGCGCCTTGCGCGCGCTGCGACCCACCATCTTGCTCACCCACGCCGCCCCGGGGCAGGCGGGCCCGGAGTGGGACGGTGACCTGCATGAGGTGCGCCGGTGGTGCCGGTTGCTGGAGTACTTCGGCAACCGGCACCACCCAGTCTGACCTGCGGCTGGCTCGACCCCCGACACCGAGCCCAGCACCGGGAGCGGTGATCGTGCACCCTGGATGCGGGTTCGCCGCACGGTGCTGGCCCGTCGACCGGTACGCGGCGGTAGCCCGGCAGTTGGCCGGAGCCGGGCGCCCGGTGGTGGTCACCGGCAGCGCCGACCAGCGACCGCTGGCTACCCACCTGGCTACCGCAGCCAATTTACCTGACAGCTCGGTGCTCGCTGGCGAAACGACGTTGTCCCAGCTCGCCGCGCTGGTCGCCGACGCGTCGCTGGTGGTGTGCGGTGACACCGGCATCGCCCACCTCGCCACCGCCTACGGCACGCCGTCGGTGGTGCTCTTCGGCCCGGTGTCCCCCAGCACTGGGGTCCACCCCCGGAGCGTCTCCAGCACGTGGCCTTATGGGCCGGCGTCCCCGGCTACACCTTCGCCGACCAACCCCACCCAGGCCTGCTCCGCATCACCACCGCCGAGGTCATCGCCGCCACCGAGCTCGCCAGACATCCAGCGCACCGGTCTCCATCCGTGGGTGCTGTGACGACGTCGGCGTGCCCACTGATTATCCCATATCAGAGAGCTTGCCCTGGCGATCCGGACGAAAAATGATCAAGAATGAAGAATTGAACAGCGTGTTTGACTCGGCTTCGAATAATGTAACAGCGCCCTCAATGCTCAGCAACTTGCTAGCTGTGTGGGGTGGTGTTGCGGAGTACGACGATCGCGATGTCGTCGCTGGCGATGCCGCCGGTGAAGCGTAGGACGTGGTGTTCGATGGCGGCGGCGATCTCGGTCGCGGTCTGGTCTGGGGGCAGGTTGGTGAGGAGTTGGTGTAGGCGTTGGTCGCCGAACTGCTCGGTGCTGGCTGGCGCGCGGGCTTCGGTGACGCCGTCGGTGTAGAGCACCAGCACCGATCCGGTGGTCAGGATGGTGTCTTCCTCGTTGAGTCGGACGTTCTTCACGCAACCCAGCAAGGTCCCTTTTGTTCCGAACTCGGTGACGGTGCCGTCGGGACGGCGGATCAAGGCGGGTGGGTGCCCGCCGAGGCAGAGTCGCACGCGCAGCCCGTCGACAGTCGGGTGGATCGTGGCGTAGGCGACGGTGACGAAACTGGTCCGTTCGCCGAACCATTGGTAGAGGACATCGTGCACTGTGGTGAGCACCTCGACGGTCGTTAATCCCAGGTGGCTGACAGCTCGGACACTGGAGCGGGTCAGCGCCGTGGATTTCGCCGCTTGGGGGCCTTTCCCGCACACATCGCCCACTACGATGCCCCATCCCTCGGGCACGGCGAAAGCGTCGTAGAAGTCGCCGAGAACTTCCACGCCGCTACCTCCCGGGAGGTAGCGGGCGCTGAGGTCAACCCCAGGGATCCGCGGCAGCTCGGGCGGCAGAAGGCTTTCCTGCAGAATTTTCGCTAACTCACCGGACTCCTGGGCATTCCGCAGCGCGCGTTGCGAGGCCGCTTGAGCGTCCTCGACAGCGCTGCGCAACGCCACCTCACCGGACACCGCGTGGGCCAGGGTCTCCAGAACGTCGAGCTCATGAGGCGACCAGCGGCGCGCGCTGGAATCCACCGCGCAAAAAGTGCCCAACACCTGCCCGTCCGGAGCATAGACCGGGAATCCGGCCCAGGCTCCCACGCCCATCAACTCCACCGAGGGATTGTCCCGAGTCAACGGGTCAGTCCGCGCGTCATCCACCACCAGCGGCGTGCCGCTGCCGATCACGTACTGGCAGAACGACTGCTCAACCGGGTTCTCCCTCGCCTCTGATGAGGTTCCGCCAGGACCGACGCACGCTTTCCAAAAAGACCGCCGCTCATCGACGATGGTCACAAACGCCGTCGCCGTCTTCAACACGGTCACAGCCAGACGCGCCAACCGGTCGAAAGCCTCCTCACGTGGCGTGTCCAGCAACCCCGTCCGCGCGACCGCCGCCAGCCGAGCCGGTGCCCACACCTCCCGCGCCACCACAGTCATCAACGTTCCTCCGGAAAACCAGCCCCCGTCGGCCTGAGACAAGGACCTAAACACGATCCTGAGTCGCGGCTGATCGGGGGCATAGACAACAGTCGCGGCGGCCATAGCGGAAACCGGAATCTGTGACGAACAGTGACCTATTCTCTGCGACAGCACACTACCCGACCTGGGCAAACACATCCACGGCGGACATGACAGTGACCCGTCCTCGCCGCTGTCATCACCCGGCTGAGACTGTCAGGGCGACGGGGTTGGGGTGCTCGTTGCCTGGTGTTAGTGGGTCAGACTCGAGACCAACCAACACCGTGGTAGATCAACTATTCGGTGACCTGGTGATCCTTCGGCACCGCCAGGTGCGGATCTCCGCGTCGGCGGTGGCGTCCCGCTGATCCGCGTACCGAAGCACCATCCGCGCGTTCACGTGCGTGATATGTGGATGATCCAGAGGCGATGACATAATCACGTGGGTGCGGCATGCTACCTGGCCGGAAGGGAATCACCCGTTGGTATTCATGCCATGCCTGATCCGCTCGACGGCAGACGACAGCATCCAAGTGATCAGGCTCGGGTATCTGTTGCAGGATGACTATCTGGCGTTCGTGGACGCGGGATGCAGAGGGTTCTGGAACGGGATCCGGCGTCAGTGGCTATTTTCGCTGGTCACAGAACCTACCGGCCTAATCTTGAAGGCAGTTCACTCCCCACGTATCCAAGCCAAGCAGGGCGGTGAACCGCGGAAATACGCGCCAACGCCGGATCTCGTTCCAAAACCCTCCGCACCCCGTCTCGCAGCCCAGCAGGTCTTCCAGCGCGTGCCGGACGGTGTCATCCGCCTGAGGTGCCAGCAGCTCCCGGCGCAGCAGGTTGGGGTTGATCACACCGTGAGCGGCCAGCGCGGAGTCCGCGAAGACCTCCAGGATCTCGGGCAGGTGCCGGTGAAACCCGACGCGAGCGTCCTCGCCGAATTCTCCTTTGGTGGCGCGGGCGGCGATCACTTCGGGCAGGACGGGGCGCATCGCCTCGACCAGCAGCGGCTTATACCGCCACGGTGTGCGACGCTCGTGCAGGCGGACCGCGAGCGCGGCCTCCACCACCCGATCATCAAAGTAGGGCAGCTCCAGGCGCAGCCCCGCGGTGGCGTACAGCTGGGAGAGCTGCCGGTAGGCCGGTCCCATTCTCCGCAGGATGGCCAGGGTGAGGTGTCGGGGTGCAGTCGCCCGCCAGGGGCTGGGCCTCATCACCGGTGGCGCGCAACACCGCGCGAGTGCTCTCCAAGGCCGCTGGGGTGACCCACCCCGGCGCCCGCAGCGGAAATCCCCACTCTCCAGACAGGGGGTGCGGCGCGGTGGCGCTCCAGCGGTGAGGTGGTGGGGTTGCTGGTGCCACCAGGCACCGTGATCACCGTCACGGACCACCCCAGCCACGGTGGCGGCCCACGGCCACCGGTTCAACGCCCGGTAACCCCGGATATGCCTGATCGCGGTGACCGGTCGGCGGCGCAGCAGGGAATGCGGATAGGCCGGGAGTTGTGGAACAACTCATCACCGCCGTGCCCGGCCAGGTGACGGCGGGCGCCCCGCGCGGCCAGCAACTCGCTGTTGTGCCGTGTGCGGGCCAAGGTCCGGGTAAACCGGTAGGGGGATTCTCGATCACCAGTGACGCCAGGGTCGGCGAAGGTAGCGGGCATCCGCGCCTGAGCCAGCACCACATGCTCAACCTGGGGCGGCGTGCGCGGCGAAGATCGCATCATCGTTACCGGCCTCGGCCCACCGGAAGGTCAGCAAATCGTGCCAGCCCGCCCGGTCGGCCAGGAAAACACAGGGAGGTCGAGTCCAGCCCGCCGGACAGATCCGCACTCACTCGACCCAGCACGCTTCCGCGAGCGGCCAGCGCCACCCGCGGTGCCTCACGCACTCTGTCCGCGCCAGCCCCCAGAGGCAGCGCTGGCTCGGGTGGCCGCCACCACCGCAGCTCACGAGCCTCGCCCTCGGGATCGATCCGCAGATACCGATCCGGGGCTACCGCATGCACATCCCGCCAGAAGCTGCGCTCACAAAGCGGGGGCGGCACCTGCCGCCCGCAGGCCACCCGCACCGCCAGGGCCTGCGCATCGATCCCCGCACCGGCCACCCTGGCCAGCACATCAGCCCGATCACCAGCCACCAGCACCCCACCCACCCGGGTGTGGAACACCCGGCGCAACCCACTGAGACTGCCCTGTACCCGCACCACCCCCGCCAGCGAGGCCACCATATGCCAGCACCCAGGCAATATTGCCGCGATGGCATCCAGCTCCGTTACCGAGCGCACCCCCGCCATCAACTCCGCCAACCGGGTGGGGGTGAGCGGGCACGACCCGATCACCTCCACCCGCAACGGCCCCACCGTTGGCAGGGTGAGCTCCTCGTGATCAAGGCTGCCAACCAACCACGGGCGCCCCGACGTATGCGCCGCGATACATCGCCACTCTGACCCCAGCTATTCACGGTAGTGATCTGATCATGGGTTTTGGGGATGTTGTTATGAGTAAAGGTGCCCTTGGTCTGGGAGAATGCGGATTGTCGAGATCTGCATGAGTCTGGGGAAGGAGCACCTTTCAAGGTGCGTTTCACGAACACCGCACCGCGTTTTCGAGCCCACACGGTCGTCGAGGACCGGCCCCGACCCCTGTCTTGGCGTCGAGCGGACCTACAATAGGTCTGTAGTATATCATCTCCATGTGTTATGGCGTAGGCAGCTGCGGCGTTGCTTGAGGCGGGTGTGGTCCTGGCTGGCAGCGAGGGCAGTAATAGGTGTGTCTGGCATATATGCCGTTTCCTTGTACGGCGCGGATCACTCGTGCTCCGCAACGGCGGCACGGTTGCCCGCCCCGCTCGTACACCCAGTGCTGCTTGTCGCGGGCCAGCTCCCCGGTGGTGGATTGCTCAGGACGGTCGGCGTTCAGCACGAGAAGCCGCCGGGCCAGTGCCACCACGGCGTCGGGATCGACTTCGCGCATCGGAACCCAAGGCGCCACCCCCAACAGGAAACACATCTCTGTCTTGTACAAATTCCCGACGCCGGCCATTATCCGCTGATCGAGCAGGGCGATGCCAACTTCGACGTCGGGATGTTCGCGTAGTCGTTGCGCCGCGATTGTGGCGGCGTTCTCGTCCCAGTTGGGGTTGAGCAGATCGGGACCCAGGTGCCCGACGAGCCGGTGTTCGTCCTGGGTGGCCAACAGCGCCATGTCGTGCAGGAGGAAACCCACTGCCACCCGTTCCTGAGTGGTCAGTACCGCGCGCGCTTGATGGCCTGGCCGCCGCCAACGCTGTCCGAGTTGGTAGAGGTGCCAGGAGCCGTCCATCCGGAAATGTGTGTGCAGGCTTCGCCCATTGTCGAAACGGGTGAACAGGTGCTTGCCGACGCTGCGCACGCCCAGCACGGTGAGTCCCGAGAGATCATGCTCGGCGAGCCGGGGATGGCGCAGTTCCCCCCGCGTGAGGCGTTGCCCGCTCAATGCTGCGGCCATCCGCTTGGCGGCCAAGTACACGGTGTCGCCTTCGGGCATCAGGCAGCGCTATGAGCTTGGTGTCGGGACAAGACATCGTCAGGCGGCCCGGTCTGAGACCAGGTGCCTGAGTCCATGGTCCAGGTGCGTCCGTCGAAGGTTACCCGGTCGACAGCGAGGCCGGACGCGTGGGCGACGAGCCAGCTGCTGATCGACCAGCCGCGGGCGATGGGGTGCGCTCCGCTGAGAACGGCGGTGCCGAGCTCGGCGAGGGCGGTGCTCACCAGGTCTGCGCTCGGCGCGCTGATCGCCAGGCCGAGGCAGGTCAGCGCCCCGGGCTCCTCACCGGTGAGGGCGGCTGCAGCGGCCGCGAAGTTCATTTCTAGCCCAAGACTTGCGTAGGTGGAGGCCATCTCGGGTGCTGCCAGCTTGTCCAGGATGGTGAGACCCTGAAGCTGGACAGCACCTAGGACTCCCCGTCCGCGGATCTCTGGGAAGTCAGCGTCAGCGTCGAAGGCTTCGAGCGCATCAAGGACACCGCGCACAGCGATGCCGAGGCCCGGGCCGGCAGGGTCGGTCATCTGCTCGAACCTAGCAGCGAGGATCACCAGGCCGCTAGGGCACTGTCAACTTAGTAGGGCTGCCTGGTCGCTGGGGTGATCGACAGATTGCTCTGGGTGGGAAGGAGCTGGGCTGGTGGGTGCTGAGACGCGTCGTACAATGAGACCGACCAACACCGTGGGAGATCAACTTGTTACCACTGCTCCCGCAGCCGTAGTCCGGGTCCAGCCGAGATACGTGTAAAAACGGCAATGAGTCGATCTTGAAGCGTGAGGACCGGCGAGAATTCCGTCGTTGTCGAGGTGTAGAGGGTTTTGGAACGAGATCCGGCGTTTGCGCGCATTTCCGCAGTTCGCCGCCCAGCTTGGCTTGGATACGTGGGGAGTGAACTGCCTTCAAGCTTAGGCCGGTAGGTCCTGTGACCAGCGAAAATAGCCACTGACGCCGAATCCCGTTCCAAAACCCTCCGCACCACGACTTTAGCGGCTACCTGGAGTCCGAACGGCCCAGGGCGGTGGCGACCAGACAGGTGTTCGTGGCGCTCAAGGACGCCCGTCGGGCGAGCCATTGTTGGCGGCCGGGCTGGATAGAAACCTCGACGAGGCACGGGGCGTGCCGGGCTGGACCGGACAACCCGCCACCAGCTGCGCCCCACTTGTTGTACCCGGCTGCAAGTGAGCGGAGTTGCATCGGCTGCATCATTCAGCAAGATCCGTGAACCGTTCCTGCCTGCGACGTCGCCGTTCGGACTAGATCAAAATCTGCTGGTGGAAACTCGTAACACGCATCTGACCAGGCAATAGATCCCGCTGGTGCATTGGATGTCACGATGTTGCAGCCAATCTGGTGGCATCCTGCGCCGGATAGTTGCGTCAGATGCAATCGATAAGATCGGCTCCCGCGTCGCTTCCGCTCCTCAGCGCGCTGAGCGCGCTTGCGGTGCGGGTCGACTCGCCTTCGGGCTACCGGGGGCATTCGTGCGGTTAGAACATTGCTCTCTATCAGTTGAGAAGCGGGCATGGCGCTGGAGGCCATCCGGGCTCAGACCGGTCACGCCTCGATCGAGTCAACCCACCCGCACCCGCACCTGTCGAACGACTGGCTGGAGTAAGGAATACCCGCGAGCGGCGGAGGCGATCGAGGGCCCAGGCCACTCCCTCGCCAGGGTGGCGGGCCGATAAGCGGATCACCGGCCCGCCACCCTGACATCGAGGATTTGGTCGACGCCTACCGTGCCGACCTGATGACCCCGGGATGTCCGCTGTCACCCGGTTACCTGGGTGGCCCGCATGTTCTTCACCCGGGTCAGAGTCGAAGGATCAGGCATGGTGCCTATCCTCACCCGCCCACGACTCGTGACCCCCACGGCTCGTGACCCGGCCCGCCGTCACTGATCAACCGCCCGTGCCTGCCCACGTAATGTCCCCGCTCTCCTAGCGAACCGCCCCGCGCCCAGGCGCAGAGGCGTCGAGCATCCGGCCAGGTCGCAACTGGGCCGCTCGAAGGCGCGGCCCGAACCAGCGCACGTGATGTCGAGCTGCCTTGTCGAGCGCACACGCGAAGCGGCAACTGACGCTACCGCCGATGATGCCGTGCAGCGGGGTTTCCAGGCATGTTCAGGTGATGGCGGTGTGTAGTATGGTCGGCTACGTAGCGTTATCCTGGAGAAGGGACTCGTCGCCATGGGTCTGATCATCGCATTGCTTGTCATCTGATCCGAAAACCAAGCCGGGGACGGGCGAACGGCACCACCGGCTCGGCTTGCTTGATTTGCTGAGTCGGGACGGGGGAAGCCGCGGTCAGGCCGCGGGTTGGAGGGTGACCGTGTAGCCCAGTGCTTCGAGTTGGCGGATGTGGGTGCGTTTCTTGGCTTCCGGGCCGATGCGGTTGTCGTGGAAGTCGGAACCGAGGTCGTGGAAGCGGG
>JBDTAX010000173.1:0-26860 GCA_039924425.1 Pseudonocardiaceae bacterium | reverse complement strand
CCGGACAACAGCCGCGACACCCGGCCCGCTGACCACCCCAGCTTCTGCGCGGCGTCCGCCTGCTTGAGATCCGCGTCCTTCATCGCCTGGGCCAGCCCCTCGCCCAGCTCCCGGCTGCGTATCGTCGGCTCCTGATCGTCCATGGGGCGCACCTTACGACCCACCCGGCGCGGAAATCCAGCAACTTGTCCGAACGCGTGTTGCGTGTCCCTGGGCCAATCGGGTTACCTGAGCACCGGCGAGGCGCCACGCCGCGCCGTACCCAGACAACCGTACCCAGAACCGGGGAGGTCAATCCGATGAGCGCGCTCTCACCAGTGGTCGCCGACGCCGCTGACCTGCTGCACAATGACCTGTACCGCCACCTGGACGAGGCGGAGTTCCTGGCCCGCAAGTGCCGACACTGGACCGAAGAGGACGCCGACACCGCCCGCAAGCTGATCCCGGACCTGGTGGTCGTCATCCGCGGGCTGGTGTGCCACCACCAGGTGCGGCGCGGCGGTGACACCTGCCATACCTGTGGGTCGGCGTGGCCGTGCCCGGTGGTGACTCTGATCCACAGTCTCATCAAGGACCCCGGCCGCGGGTTCATCGCGCTCGTCGACCGGGCGGATCAGGAGAGGTGACGACCCAGCGCGGCCGGGGGTCGGGTTCGGGCCAGCAGTCGCCGCCGTCGGGCGCGGACCGGTAGGACCAGCGTGGACCGTCGATGACCAGCTCTGTGAGAGCGTCGACCAGGTGGTCGATGTCGGCGGTGGTGGTGCCGATCCCCATGCTCATCCGCACCGCTCCCGGTTTCGCGACGGGTTCGCCGCGGCGGATGCCGCTGTGAAGCTCCGCCGCCCGCGCGGGATCGATGCCCAGCAGGTGGGCCATCAGCGGGTGGGCGCAGAAGCAGCCATGCCGCAGCCCGATGCCGTACTCAGCACTGAGCACCGCCGCGAGCTGGGCATAGGGGACCCCGGTGAGGGCGAACGGGAGCACCGCGATCCGCGGGTGATCCGGCGCCCACATCTGCTACTGCCGCACGCCCGGCACGGCGGCGAGCCGAGCGCGAGCCCGCTCGAGCAGGGCGGCCTCGGTGGCCGCCAGGGCCGTCATGTCCGCTGCCTGCAAGGTGCGGCACGCCACGCCGAGGGCGATCGCTCCGATCACGTTCGGTGAGCCCGCCTCCTGCCGGTCGGGGAGCTCAGCCCACAGCACCTCCTCGGTCGTGACGTAGTGCACCGCACCGCCACCAGCTAGGAACGGCTCACCCACCGCGAGCCAGTCCGGCCGCCCGACGAGCGCGCCCGCGCCGAAGGGCGCGTAGAGCTTGTACCCGGACATCGCGAGATAGTCGATGTCGTCCGCGCTCATGGCGAGGGGGTGGTGCGGGGCCAGCTGAGCGGCGTCGAGCAGGATCCGCGCGCCGTGCTCATGCGCCAACCGAGCGATCCGCAGGTAAGGCCAGATCTCGCCGGTGACGTTCGACGCGCCGGTCACGCTCACCAGCCGAGGACCGCGAGCCGCCGAGCGCAATGCCCGGTCGAGACGGTCGAGGGCATCGGCCGGGCTCCTCGGCACGGGGAGCAGGGTCAGGTGAGCACGCCGCCACGGCAGCAGGTTGGCGTGATGCTCGGCGGCGAACGCGAACACCTCAGCGTCGGCTGGCAGTGCGGCGGCCAGCATGTTGAGCGCGTCGGTGGTGTTGCGGGTGAAGACGACCACATCATCCCGGCGCCCCCCGACGAAGGACCGCACCGCATCCCGGGCGTCCTCGTAAACTTCCGTCGCGACCTGGGATTTGTACCCCGTGCCGCGGTGCACACTGGAGTACCAGGGCAGTAGCCGGTCGACCGCGTCCTTGACCGCGACCAGGCACGGCGCGCTGGCCGCATAGTCAAGGTTGACGTAGCGACGCCAGCCGCCGGTCACCAGCGGCACCTCGACCTCCGACCCCACCAAGGCCAGATCGTCATTTCCGATTACTTGTGTTATGTCCATTTTGCGACGGTAGCTTCGCGACGGAGCGGTTCGCGCTGAGGATTTCCCCAGTCTTCGGCCGGATGACGAGCGGTGCTTGAGCGAACCGAGAGCACCGCCCTGAATGCACTGTGTGCGTCTTGACCTTGCGCCGGTCCCGCGTTGGCCAGCAGGTGAGCCATTGTCGGACCGATGCCACTGCCGGTGGCCACAAACACCACCTTGGTGAAAAGCGCGCGCACGGTGGCCATGCCCGCAATGGGCATTCCGCGCACCCATACGTGCTCCGGTGCGGCGTCGATGAACATTCCTGTCCAGTCTCCGGCGCGCGAGACGGCCATCCGATAACCACTCGGAGACTGACCTGGGGGCGCAATGGTGGCGAAGGAATGCCATTCTCCCAGCGGATGGCGGCTGATCGGCCGGACCGACCCGATGAGCGGCCTTTCCCCATCGAATCCGACCAGCGCCACGTGCGCGGAAGGCCGCTCAACGATAACCGGGACCTTGCGCAGCCACAGCCGCGGTGACGCGATGGACGCCGTGGTCACCACCAGCATCCAGATCGTTGGCGAGCTGAGCAGGGATGCGGCGACCGACGAGCCACCGCGGTGGCCGCAGACGAACAACACCGTGTTCGCCCAGACGAGCAGCAGCGCGCACCAACCGCCGAATCGATGCGTCAGCTCGAAGTTGTCGTGGTCGGATGCCCGCAACGGCGGTAACGCCAGCACCACCCTCACCACGAGCAGCACCACCAGCGCGTAGGAGACAACCAGGTTCGCGGTCGACACGCTGGCGCTGTCGGTGAGCGAAACGACAAAGGCCAGTTACCACAGCGTTCCCGACACGGCCGCGCCGACGTGCACTCCACCGAAGTGATACACCTTCGCCAACGTCCACCTGAGCTTGAGCGGCCAGGTGGTGGGCGCTCGAGTGGCGAGCCAGTACAGAAAGTTGATGACGTGGTGTTGACGGACGACGACAGCGAGCATGAAGTTCGCTTGCGCGACGATCGCGAGTGTCTGCGGTGTCATGTCGTGCACACATCGGAGTAGCACCAGGTTCGCCGCCACGACGAGAGCGATCAGGCGGTGGTGATGCATGAGGCGCGGGTGTTTGAGAATCCGCCGCATCAGACCCGTACAGGCAGGCAATTCCACACCGACCTCTGAACCATCAACCAACCCCGGCGCGAGGAGAACCTGACTGTTCACGGTAAATCACCTTTGCCCTTGCAGCCGGTCTCCCAGCGGGCGCCGATTGTCGGCTCAAGGGTTGCTCAAACACCGCAACCCGTCACCCGACATGGAGCCATATCGGGGTTATCGGGGCCGCTTTACTCCGATATGGCTCCATGTCGGGGTGTTTGGTCAGGGGAGTTCGACGCCGCCTAGGGCGGTTAGGGGGTCGGTTAGGCGTTTGGCGTCGCCTACTACTACGCCGGTGAAGCGGGTGGGGGCGAAGAACTCGGCGGCGGCTTCGGCGACTTGGCCGGTCGTGACCGCGCGCAAGCGGCCGGGTTGGGTGAGCAGCCAGTCGAGGCCCAGGCCGACGATGGCCAGCGTGGCCAGTCGCCCGGCCAGCCCGCTCTGCGAGGCGGTGGCGATGGTCAGCGACCCGATCGCGTACTGCCGCGCGTTGTCCACCTCGGACTCATCCGGGGCCAGCACGGCTATCCGGCCCAGCTCGTACCGGGTCTCCAGCAGGGCCAGCGCGGTGACCTCGCTCGCGGTGTCCGCGGTGGCAATCAGGGTAGCCCCGCTCCGGGTGAACTCGAAGCCGCAGTGCGCGCTGTAGGTGTACCCCTTGTCTTCTCGGATGTTCTCCACCCAGCGGGAGGAGAAATACCCGCCGAAGACCAGGTTCGCCACCTGCAACGCCGGGTAACGCTCATGGTTGCGCGGCACCGCCTGGGCGGACAGCCGCAGCTGCGACTGCACCGCGCTCTCCCGGTGCACCAGCTGCAGGTCAGCGCCGCGCAGCTCGGGCAAGGTGGCCAGTTCGGTGGCCGGATGGCCAGCCCGCCAGTCCATCAGGGCCGACGCCACCGCGTCCACCGCCTTGGACGGCACGATGTCACCCACCAGCACCAGGACGGCACCGTCAGGCACCACCGAGCGGCGGTGCAGGTCGCGCAACGCCGTGGCGGTCACGGCGACGACGTCATCGGCTTCCGGCCATTCCCGGGCGAATGGGTGGTTGCCGTAGCGGCGCCGCTGCAGCGCCTCCCGGGCGATCACCCGTGGCGTGGAGCGGTTCACCGCCAGCCGCTCCACCAGGCGGTCGCGCTCCCGGTCCACGTCGGCGGTGGCGTACGAGGCCGAGGTGAGCGCGTCACCGAGCACATCGAGCACCACGTTCAGCCCACTGGCCAGCGCTGATCCCGACACCGCGAGATGCTCGGGATCCACCCCGGCCGACAGGTCGCCGCCGACGGTGGCCAGCGCCTTGTCGATGGCGAACCGGTCTCGCCCCGGCGTGCCGCGCAACAGTGTCATGGCCAGCAACTCGGCGCGGGCCGGGTGGGCGTGGTCCGTGCCGCCGAACGGGATCTCCAGGCGCAGCTCCACCATCGGCACGGCGGGCCGCCGCACCGCGATCACCCGCAGCCCGCTCTCCAACATGGTGTCCACAGTGGGCGGTGCGCTGGGAGCGCGCGGCGGCCCCAGCGGCGGCAACGAACGCGGCCCCAGCTCGGTTCGGCCGATCTGCTCGGCGCTGCGGTGCGACATCACGCCCCCTGCCCTGCTGTCGCGAGCTCGGAGGTTGCCGCCGGAGGACCGCTCGCCGGTTCGAGGATCAACACCGCGCGGGAATCCGGTGCCAGCGCGGCGGACGCGGTCGCTACCTGCTCGGAGCTCATCGCGGCCACCATAGCCGGTAGCTCGGACACCAGCTCCGCGCGGCCGTGCAACAGCTCGAAGCCGCCGATGGCCATCGTCCGGGAGACCAGCCGATCGTTCTCGCTGAACAGCGTCGCGGCCCACCGAGCGGTGATCCGGGCCAACTCATCGGGGTCCGGCCCGTCTTTGGCGAGCCGGGCGATCTCCTCGTCGATCACGTCGAGCACCCGGTTGACGTCCACGGTGGGCGAGTGCATGGCGGTGATGGTGAGGGTGTCCGGGTCGCGGGCGTCCAGCGGATCACCGAACAGGCCGCAGTGGGCACCGATGTCGGTCACCAGCGCGTCGGTGTGCACCAGGCGCTGCTCCAGGCGGGAGGAATCTCCGTCGGAGAGCACCGCGCAGAGCACCTCATAAGCGAGGTAGCCCTCGAATCCGGCGGTCGGATCGGGCAGCCGGTAGCCGATGGCCACCGCGGGCAGCGGGGCGAGCGAGTCCAGCTGGCGGCCCCGGCGCTCCCGGCCCGGCGCTGGTTCGGCGAACGACGGCCGGGCGGGAACCGGACGAGCCGGCACGTCACCAAAGTGCCGGTGCACCAGCTCGAGCGCGGAATCCACCGGGAAATCCCCACACACCGTGACCACCGCGTTGCCCGGCGCATAGTAGGCGTCGAAGAACGCCGCGCAGTCGTCCACGGTGGCGGCCTCGAGCTCGGAGAAGTCCCCGTACCCGTTGTGCGCGTTGGGAAAGGTGTCGTAGAGCACCGGGGGCAGCGTGATCCACGGGAACCCGCCATACGGCCGGTTCAGCACGTTGAGCCGGATCTCCTCTTTGACCACGGCGACCTGGTTGCGCAGGTTTTCCTCGGTGATCCGCGGCGCCCGCATCCGGTCCGCCTCGATGAACAGCCCGCGCTCCAGCGCCGCCGAGGGAACGACCTCGTAGTAGTTGGTGTAATCCTGATGGGTGGAGCCGTTGAACGATCCCCCCGAGGCTTGCACGTGGCGGAAGTGCGCGAGCTTCTCCAAGCTCTCGCTGCCCTGGAACATCAGGTGCTCGAAAAGGTGCGCGAAGCCAGTGCGGCCCTGCGGCTCGGAGCGAAACCCGACGTCGTAGTGCACACCGATGGCGACCACCGGAGCGGACTGATCCGGGCTCAGCACCACCCGCAACCCGTTGGGCAGTGTCTCGCGGTGCAACTCCAGCGTGGGTGCGGGGATGCGGGTCATGGACACACCCTACCGGCGGGCCGCACCCCAGCCGCCACGCAGCCGCCACGCCAGCAGCGCGCCGGCGAGGCTGGCGACCGCGACACCGACAGCGACCAAACGCCGCCCGTCCGTCGTCGCGGCAGGCACACCCGTCCCCGACAAGCGCGCCAGCAGCTCACCCTCGGGCAGCGGATCTGGCAACTCGACGCTGAGCACCTCACCCCACCGGTGCCCGCAGCCATCCAGCCGGGCCAACACCTCACGCGCTGCCTGAGGAGCTTCGGGCAGCTCGACGCGCACCACGTCCCGGGCCTCCGAGGAGCTGCAGAGCACCGACTGCACCACCGTGGCGCTAGCGGCGCGGACCACCCCGCCGCCCGCCTGCGGCCACAGCAGCCAGCCAATCCCCACCGATCCCAATCCGATCAGCACCAGCGCCAGCACCCGGGTCAGCACTGAAGTCAGCGCTGGGGTCATCACTGGGGCGAGCGGCGGCGCGTCGACTCCGACGGGGTGCCTGGCGCTCACCGGGGCATCGTAGCTGTCTTGATGCCGGCCGGCGGGGCGATACCAACCATACTGTTGCACATTCACAACATGGTCAGTAGTGGGCGACACCGATGAGCAGCCACGAGTTCACCCTGATCCTCGAGCACGCGCCCAACGGCGAGGAGCTGGACGCGCTGTTCGAGGCAGGCTGCGACGACTCCACCCCGGAGACCGTCGCCGGTAGCGGGTGGCTGCACTTCGACCGGGCCGCCGACACTCTCCTCGAGGCGTTGACGTCCGCCATCCGTGATGTCGAGTCCACTGGGCTGGCCGTGTGCGCGGTGGCCAGTGATGATCTCGTATCGCTCAAGGATATCGCCGCCCGCACCAGACGCACCTACGAGAGCGCCCGGCTGCTGGCGTCGGGTAAGCGCGGCCCGGGTGGATTTCCCCCACCGGTGACAACCGCCGACGGGTGGTCGCTGTACTCATGGGCCCAGGTGGCGCAGTGGTTGCGCACCAACCTGCTCACCGAGACGACACTCGAACCGGACCATAGGATCCTCGCGGCCGTGAACCACCTGGTCAGGGCCCGGTGCCTGCTTGAGGACCGTGACCACGAGTTGACGACTCTCGCGGATCTTTTGACACCCCGCGGTCCTCAGGGACAACCCGCCGACTGCCCAGCGTGACTCTGCCGACGACCATCAGGAAAGTCGAACAGCCAGCGAGTTTTCGGCGCTCTACACATCGTGGCTATCGGGGTGGGGTGCATGGCAGGCGGTGGGCGAGCACGTCGAAGTGATAGAGGGCGGCCCACGACTGCCGGTCACCGATGACGTAGAGGCGACGTTTGGCGCGGCTGACGGCGACGTTGAGCAGGTGTCGTTGGCGATGCCGAACATGGGCTGGTCGCAGCGACGGTGCACGGTCAGCGGAGCACCCACCCAGATCGTGTCTTCATCGCACGGCAGCCACGTGTCGAGCTGAGTGAGCCGGTCGGCCAGCCGCTGCACCGAGGTGCGGCTGGACAGCCACTGCTCATCGACGCCATGGTCGCCCCGGATCGCCTGCTCAGCCCGGAACGGCAGCGTGGTGATTGGTTCGAGCTGCAGCGGATCGCCGACGATCACGGCGCGCTTGGATCGCCACAGCGCACCGACCGCGCTCTGCGGCGTCGCTTGGCCGGCCTCATCGATCAACACCCAGCCCAGCGCTTCCTGCCCCAGGTGGGAGAAGACACGGGCGAACGACGCGAACGTGGTCGAGACCACGGGGACGACGAAGAACAGCGCCTGCCACGCCGTAAGCGCGGCACCGTCAGGCACGCGTTGGGGTGCGTCCCCGGCCACTATGTCGACGGCGGCCTGGAGGCTTTGGCTCATCTGCTCGGGGACGTGGTGGAGGAACGCTTTGTGCAGCCGCAGGGCGGCCAGGAACAACTCGGTGCGCGCCCGGTTCCACTCCGCGTCGGTCCATAACGCGGCGAGTTCGCGCCGGGACCGGTCGCGCCACCAGTCCCCATCGGGGAACTGCTGCTCCAGGGCGGCACGCACCTGGTCGAGCGTGGCTTGAATAGCGTTGAGGTCACGTTCGCGCTCCCGCACCGTCTCCTCGCGGCGGGCGCAATCCTGGGCCACGAGCTCGGCATCGCGGGTCAGCCGCTCCAGCTCACCGTCCGCGGCACCCACGGCCCGCTCCGCCCCCACGACCTCGCGCAAACCATGCTCTGCCCGCGCTGTGCGGGCCAGCGTGTCGTAGGCATCGTGGCGGGCAGCCTGGATCGACGCAGCCAACTCCAGCGCGTGCCGGAACTCGGCCACTGCTTTCGGACCAGGAACATGGTGGCGTCGACTGCTTGTAGTCTATGAGAATCAAGCGCAAACCACGTTGAGAGTGCTCCTCGTCCGGCGGCGGGACGGCAGTGGATTGGTCCGCGGCGTGGCCGGTTTTGGCGGAGGCTTCCGTAGGCTTGCGCCACCAGAAGGTATCCACGAACCGTTTGATCTCGTTCGTGACGTTCTCCACCGCCCCGTTGTTGGCCGACGCCAGGACCATCTCAAAGCCGGTGAGCTGGGGCTTCCACAGGGCACCACTCGCTTACGGCCATCGGCATTCGGGTACTCCCGCTGCCCGGTGAACGCTTCGCGGGGATGGGACAGTGCCGCCAATCTCCGTGCGCGCTCCACCACCAGGGCCGCGACGAGATCCCGCAGCATCGTCGTCTTCCCCGTGCCGGTGAGGAAATCGGCCGGGCGCTCATCGAAGCTCTCCTCATCCGGCGCGAAGACCTTATTGAGGATCTCGAACACCGACTCCAGCGGGTAGACACCGAGGTAGACCACGTGCCGCCGTACCCGGTTCTTGCGCAACTCAACCCGTGCCAGCTCATGCTCCGGCTCCCACGGCAACGGCTCACCGGGCTTGACCGTATACACCCGCCGCTGGCGGCTACCCTTGTCCACCGATTGCGGGCTGAACATCTCCACCGTGCGCCAGAACCGGATGATCTCAGCGCGCTCCGCGTCCGCCCCCAGCACCAGCCCGCTCCGTTCGTCGGTAGCCACCTCTCCCGTGAACGAGCGTAGCGGATTGTAGTCAGGCGACAGCACGAATCGGGACACAAGGTACGGAGCTGTCTACCGGCCATGGCAATCCCCGGGCACGGCGGCATGCAGCTTCATCCGCCAGGTGATGGTCAGCGGGGGTTTGTCGCCGATCACGGATGCTACCGGTGTTCCGCGGAACAGCGGTGCCCAGGTGGACGGAAAGAGCGACGCGCAAGCCCGGCTTCGCTCCTGTACCCCGCTCATTCCCGACTCTGATCCCCGACAAGGTCACCGGCCACGCCACACTGGTGGCCGGCGTTCCACGGCGGCGGCCCGGTCTTCCGGGCGTCCTGGGTGGCATGGTCAGAACGCCCGGCCGGACCCGGTGACGATCACCACCCAGGCGTCCTCATCGTCCCGGAACGCGGCAAACGCGGCGTTGAGCTCCGCGCGCACCTGCCCGTCGATGACGTGAGCTTATCCGGTCGCTGATAGGTGATCGTCGCAAGATGGCCGTCCAGCTCGTAACGCACCATGTCAGACACGACGCCGTCAGACACGACGCCCAGACTAAGCGAGCGGGACCTCAATCCACATGATGGCGGTGTTCCGCGGAACAGCGGTATGCGTCGTGTTCGATTCCGTACTCGCGCCGCAGCGTCCACACAAACATCACGAATGCGAGGTGGCTTGGAGCTGTGCGCGCAGTTCGGGGGTCAGCAGCTTGCCCGCCCGGTCGACGAGCAACGTCATCTCATAGCCGATCAGGCCGATGTCACAGCTCGGCGAGGCCAGCACGGCAAGACTGGATCCATCGCTGATGGCCATGGTCAAGACGATGCCGCGCTCCATCTCCACGACGGTTTGCACCACCCCACCCGCCTCGAAACAGCGAGCCGCGCCCTGAGTGAGGCTCACCAGACCCGATGTAACCGCGGCAAGCTGATCGGCACGGTCACGGGGCAGCCCTGAGGACGAAACCAGGAGCAGCCCATCAGAGGACACCACGACAGCGTGCGCCACCCCGGACACCCGCTGCACGAAGCTGTCCACCAGCCAGCCGAACTGGCTGGGCTGGACCGGGTGCTGGGGAGCTGCTGTCGTCACTGCTGATTCTCCTCGAAAGGTCACCGGTCGAGAGGTGGCTGCGGAATGTCGCTCCAGGCGAGCTGCTCGTCAGGGCCGACCCGGGCGTGCCGGCCGACGCGCAATCCACGTTGGTATCTGGCCAATCGGCCACGCACAGCCTCCGGGGTACGGGCCGGGCCGGCAGGCACCGGAATCGGCGGAACACGGACATCCGCACCGGACACGAGATGCTCACGAGGCTGGCGCTTGGGCAACCCAGCGGGGGTGACTTCGTGGTCAACCCGGGTGCGCAGCGCTTGCGCGGCCCGCCATCCCTCATCAAAGGGGGACCGCCACTCGGTCTCGAGAGTGGACTGCGGGTTGCCAACCGGCCCAGACTGACACTCGGACTGACGCCCACGGAACCAGGCTGACACCATTTCGAAGATCTCTTCACGAACTTCGCCGGGCGCCCCGTCCGCCACGATCCCACCGGGCGGCATCGGGCTCCACAGCGGATCGGCAGCCACCGGAAGCTTTGCCTGGGCGCTGTCCAACTGACTGGACGGCGGATCAGACTGGGGCTCGTGCTGGCCAAAGAGCTCCAGCCATTCCTCCTGGGCCGTCAGTGGACTGCCGAGCTGGGAACCAACAACTCCGAGCGAGGCTGAGCTGACGGCGGATGGGCTGAACAAGTCTGGCGCGGTGGCCGGGCCGACCACCGACACCTGCAGCGGCAGCTGCTCTTGCGCGCCTGCCCACCCAGTGTTGAACGGTTTCTCGGGGCTGAACGGTTTCTCGGGGCTAGGCTCGACTGTCGCCAGCGCGCAGGGCAACAGTACGGTCGTGATGATCCCACGCGCACCGAGGCGATGGCGCAGCTGCACCGTGATGCCGTGCCGCCCTGCCAGCTTACGCACCACGACCAAGCCTAGCTGGCCGGGAGCCGATGACGCGGGCACTGGCGCCGAGACGAGCCTCGCGTTGATCGTCCCCAATTCGGCCGGAGGCAGGCCAGGTCCAGAATCGGTGATCTCGAGGCGCAGGCTCTTGTCTTCGGTCAGCGCACAGCCCACGGTCACCATGGCGCCCGGCGGGGTGACGCTGATCGCATTGTCGAGCAACTCCGCGATCAGGTGCGTCAGCTCACCCGAGACCGGACCGGCCACCACACACGCCCCAGGTAGGCACACAGGCGGGCACACGGTCACCCGTTGGTCAGCATCGATCTCCGCGACCGCGTTACTCAGCACATCGAGCAGCGCCAGAGGCCCTTCGGCACCACGGCGCGCCGGCCCGCCAGCTAGTACCAACAGGTTCTCGCTGTGCCGACACATCCGGGCGGCAAGGAGATCGAGCTGGAGCAAGCCGCTGGCCAGTTCAGGATCATGAGCCGTGCTCCGCAACTCCTCGATCAGCCGCAGTTGCTGTCCCAGGAGGACCTGGCTCCGACCGGACGCGGTGAGAAAGACATCGCTGAGGCTGCTGCGCAACTGGGCCTGCTCGGTCGCCAGCCGGACCGCTTGATTGTGCACCTCGTCGAACGCCCTGGCGATTTGACCGACTTCCTCCCTGGAGTGCACCGGCACCGGATCGACAGTCTTCGAGGCGGCGCTGCCGTCGGTGGAGAGTACCTGCTCAACCGCCTCCGGCAACCGGCGATCGGCGACCTCAAACGCGATGGTGCGCAGCGTGCGCAGTGGCTTCAGCATCGAGCGCACCACGACAACCAGCAGCACGACGGCGAGCAGCAGCAGCGCGGCAACCGCGGCGCCATCCCGCAACGCCTCGCTCCACGCCTGGCCACTGCGCTCCTGGGCGTCCGTCCGAATCTCGTTGAGCAGAGTGTCCACGCCTTGATGCATCGCCACGATCGTCCCGGCGGAGGCTGAGTTCCAGTCATCCGGGACCGTCTCCAGTGGCGCTGCGCGAACCGCCCGGTCCAGTGCGGCGACCAGCAGACGCGTGCGATCAACCGCTGCGGCGGAATCGAAAAAAAGCCGTCGTTGCGCGGGAGACATGGCTTGGCCGAACTCGTCGGCGGCGGCGTCGAACCGGGCTTCGGCGGTGCGCAGCGCAGCCTGTTGCGTGGTGGACAGACCACCGGACAAGATCCCCGTCAGCAACACCGCATATTGCTGGGATGCCTGTTCCTTGGCGACTGACAGCGCCTTGACACCCTCGACTTGATGGACCACCGGAGTGAGTGCGCCATCCAGCAGGCCGCGGTCAATGTCGAGCAGCGCCGCGATGAGGGTGGAATAGGCGGCGACCGCGCTGCTCGCGGCGGCCTTGCCTGGGGCAGCGGTGGGACCGAAGGTGACCCGCCGCAGGGTGGCCAGCCCGGACAGACGGCTCACGGCCACCCGGTGAGCCTCGCCCACAATCGAGCGGGATCCCGCCGCGATCAGCCCGGCAGGCTCAGCGGTCAAGTCCGAGTTCACCAGTCTGGTGACCGCGGTGTTCACCCGCTGCACCTGGATCTGAATCCTGGTCTGCAGTGGGGCGCGGTCAGCGGGAACTCCGGTGGCGAGCATCGCGACCACCCAGCGCCGCTCCCCCTGTAGATTGTGCACGACAAGATCCAATTGCTGGACGAATCCAATCTGGCGGGCCAGCTCGGCGAAACCCTGGGCGCTGCGCGCCCGATCAGTAACTCTCAGCGTGCCGAGCACACCCGCGAGGATCAACGGGACCACGAGGACCGCGGTGAGTTTGCTGCGCAGGCTCCACTCGCACAACCGCCACCGCCCGCCGCGGCCCCGAAGCGCTGCCGCAGGCGACTCGACCATGACGGCGGCCGACGCCCGGTCACAACCCCGAGCAGCAAGTCCATCACGCACAGTTATGCCAAGGGTACCGCCGAGGCGGCTGAAAGGTGATGTAGTCCTCACTTCAGAGCCCACCACGCTATGCACTCTCCCCACTCGACGATCACGCGCGAGCCGCCACCGACCTCCGCATAGCGTGCTCGACCAACGCGATGAGGATGTTCTTGGTCGACCCCCGCTCGCGAGCGTCGCACGGGATGATGGGTACCGCGGGCTCGATGGCAAGCGCTTCGCGCACGTCCTCGACACTGTGGCCGAGCACGCCGTCGAAACAATTCACTCCGACAACATAGGGCAAGCCACGGTCCTCGAAGAAGTCCACGGCGGCAAAGCAATCCGCCAGGCGGCGGGTGTCCACCAGCACAACCGCGCCGATCGCACCGCGCACCAGGTCATCCCACATGAACCAGAAGCGGTGCTGACCCGGGGTCCCGAACAAGTAGAGGATCAACTCCGCATCCAGCGAGAGACGACCGAAGTCCATCGCGACCGTAGTGGTCGATTTGTCCGGAGTTGCCGCGAGGTCATCCACCGAGGTGCTGGCATCGGTCAGCACGGCCTCGGTGGTCAGTGGCGCGATCTCGGACACCGAGCCGACGAACGTTGTCTTGCCAGCGCCGAAACCACCACCGACAACAATCTTCGCGGACATCACGCTGGGGCCGCCCTCGGAGGGTCGCGCGGCGGGCGGACCAGACCGGACCGCTGCCACCAGTGAGCCTGCCTGGGTCCCCATCTGTGTGCCCATTTGGGGACCTAGCTGAGGTGTCGCTCGATCAGAGTCGACGAAGTCCACTCAACACCCTTTCCATCAAGGCTATGTCCGGCAAGTCACCAGAACCGTTCGCGGCGCGATGCACCACGACCAAGCCGAGTTCCGACATGTCCGCCAGCAGAACTCGGGCCACGCCCAGCGGCAGCGACAGTAGAGCAGCCACCTCGGCCACTGATCGGGGGGCGCGGCACAGTCGCGCCACCGCCCGGTGTTCCGCGCTGGCTGGCGGCGCGGTGGTGAAAGCACTCGCAGCGGTGGACACCAGCGTTTCCATCGCGAGATCGACCACTGGAGAGGTGCGACCCCCCGTCCAGGTGTACGGGCGCACCACGGAAGACGCAGTAGCCGGCTCGGTCCACTCGTCGGATCCGGCGGGCGCCGGGGCCGGCGGTTCCGACGCAGATGGCTCCGACACTGGTGCGGGCGGACGGGCGGACGGTGATGTCGCTAGTTTCTTGCGACGCCTGCCCACGAACCAGGGACCACTGCTGAGATTGTTCACCACCTCAGCAAACGACTGATCATCACCGTCACTGGGTTTGGTCACCGACGTCTCACCGCCACATCAGCGACCTAGTGCATCATGCAGCCGCCCACGTGGGTGCATGATGAGCTGCTGACCGATCCGGTCGACCAGCAAGGTCATCTCATACCCCACCAGCCCGATGTCGCAGTTGGGAGCCGCCAGCACGGCGAAACTGGAGCCATCACTGATCGACATCAGCAACATGATCCCGCGTTTGAGCTCCACCACGGTCTGCACAACCTGGCCAGCGTCGAAGCAGCGGGCGGCTCCCTTAGCCAAGCTGACCAGACCGGACGCCACAGCGGCAAGCTGATCGGCCCGGTCTCTGGGCAGGTGCGCCGAGGGAGTCAGGGGCATCCCCTCGTCCGACACCAGCAATGCATGCGCCACACCGGGCACCCGAGTGACAAAGTCATCGACCAACCACGCGAAGCGTTCCGGCGGCGTGCCCGCAGCGGTCACGTCCTCTCCTCTTCTCCATCCCGCGGCTCTGGCGAGGATGCACCCGCCTCCTGGTCAAGACTTTGGCGCCCTTCGTGAATGCCCTGTTGATAGCTGGCGAGCCGACCACGAATCGACTCCGCGCTGCGCACCGGGGCACTCGAAGCGGGCTCAGTCCCACCCGCGGCACCGGGAACCAGCAACGCTCGCGGCTGCCGCCGCGGCAGGCCCATCCCAGTGATCTCAGCACTGACCGGGGCCACCAGTGCCTCTGCGGCCCGCCAGCCCTGATCCGCGGCGCCCCACTCCCGCACGGGCACACCGGCTGGACGGGTGACCTCCAGCTCCCGGGCTGGCTGTCTCGGAGAGAGAGCTTTACCGATATCGCTGGATTCGCCATCACCTGACGGGGAATCAGCGGACGGGGATTGCGCCAATGTCTTGCCCGGCTCCCGACGCCTCAGCGGCGGCGCACTCGTCGCGGCGGCTGCTGTCGCCTTGGCCGGCAGGGTGTCCGGCAACGGGGCATCCGGCAACGGGGCATCCGGCAACGAGATCTCCCGTGTCGCGCCAGCCGCTCCGCGCGCCGCTGGCGCTGTCCAGCGAACCGGAACAGCCTCATGCTCCTTGAACCACGCGGAGGCGACATCATCGAAGATCGGCGTGGAGTACTGGAGGGTCACCCGGTTCCCTGGCGTAACCGTCCCCGGCTTGGCGGGGCCAGGAGTTGCGGGGCGTGCTGGCCGGAACAGATCCTCGCTGGATCCGGACGCAACGACATCTACCGAGCGCTTCGCGCTGACACTGGTGGGTGGCCCGGGCGGAGCAGGTTGTGGTTGGTCCTGGATTGACGGTGTGGGGGATGACGGTGTGTCGAGAACCTGCCGCTGCTCGGCATCGGTCGGTGGATCGTGGGGAACGGGCTGGCCCGCCGGTTGCGGACCGTGACCGTTGGTTTGGTGGCCGTTGGTTTGGGGCAGCATGACGGTTTGGGGCAGCTCGGCGACGGTCGCCATGTCCGGCTCCACCGTCTCCGACGCCACCCGGACCAGCCTGGCGGGCAGTATGGCGCAGGCCCAGACACCCACGCCGCCTTCAGCGCGGCGCAGCTGCACCACGATGTCATGTCGAGCAGCCAGCCGACCGACCACGAACAGCCCCATCCGGCGGGACACCGAAACGTCCACCACTGGCGGGTTGGCCAAACGCTCGTTCGCTTCGGCGAGCTCGTCCTCGGCCATCCCAACACCACAGTCGGCGACCTCAATGGTGACCGAGCCGTCCGACGCGAAGTCGGTGGAGACCATGACCTGGCTGTCTGGGGGCGAGAACTGGGTGGCGTTGTCCAGCAGCTCGGCCAGCAAATGCACGAGGTCACTGGCCGTGCTCCCGAGCACCAGAACGGCTGGCGGCTGTTGCAACACCAGCCGTTGATACTGCTCAACCTCGGATACGGCGGCGCGCAACACGTCCACCAGGCGCACCGGCCGGCCGGACCGGCCGGACGCATCGGTGCCAGCGAGGACCAGCAAGTTCTCGCTGTTGCGCCGCATCCGGGTAGCGAGGTGGTCAAGCTGGAACAGGTTGTCCAGCTGTTGCGGATCCTGCTCACCGCTCTCAAGTCGGTCGATGAGCTTGAGCTGGCGCTCGACAAGACCCTGAGTGCGGCGCGACAAGTTGACGAAGATGTCGCTGACGTTGGCCCGCAGCTGGGCCTGCTCGCTGGCCAGCCGGACCGCTTGACTGTGCACCTCGTCGAACGCCCGGGCAACCTGCCCGATTTCCTCGTGGGTGCCGACCTGAACGGGCTCGATCTCCGCGCCGGGCAGTTCGCCGTCACGGATCCGGGCCATCGCCTCCGGCAACCGCCGATCGGCAACGTCCAGGGCAGTGCGCTTGAGCACCGCGAGCGGCCGCAGCAGAGCCCGAGTCACGAAGATGCCGACCAGCACCCCCAACCCCAGGGCAAAGAAGAGGATGACCGAGTTCAGTCCAGCGGCGGTGCGCACATGGTCCAGCAGCGCCTGCGCGGTTGCATCGATTCGCTGCCGCAGCTGCTTTTCGACGGTGGAGATGTTGTCCACAACCACCGCGGTGCGCTGGTCCCACTCCTGCGGCGAAGTGTTCAGTGGCTCGCCCACGAGACCGCGATTGAGCACCAGCCCCAGCAGGCGCTGGCGGGAGCGCTCCGCGTCGGGACCGATCCCGGCGATGGCGCTGGCGCGCTCGGTGGGTCCCAATGCTTCCCGAACCGCGTCCTGTGCGCTGGTCAGCCGGACGGCAGCTGTGCGGAGGTCTTCGATCTGGCCGGCGCCAAGGCGATTAGCGTAGAGCGCCGCGGCGACAATCGCGTGTTGGCGACTGATCTGCTCGCGGCCAGTGACCAGGGCGTGCACGGCGGCAGCGTCGTTGGCGACGGCAGCGTCGTCGAGCTGGCGGGTCAGCGCGGAATCCAACTCGATCAATGGGTCGATCGAGTCGCTGTATTCTGTGACCACCACCTGGACCGGGCCGAAGCCGGTGTTCACACTGGCCCGGAGCGCTTCAAGCCCATCGAGCGCGGCGAGCGGGGGCCGGGTGAAGTCCAAACGCGGAACCTGAGCGGCGGCCCTGGCAAGGGCTCCTCGATCAGTGTCCACGACGCGGAACTGCGAGCCCAAGGCTCCCCGGTCTCCCACCCGGCTCCTGGAGACAAACACCGTGGCCAGGTCCCGTTCCCGGGCCAGCGCGCCAATCAGATCGGACAGTTGCTGCTGCACACCCACGACTTGGGAGATCCGGGAGTAGGCCGGAGCGGCACCCGCCTCATCCACAATCCGCAGCACACCGGCGACCAGGGCGACAACGGTCGGTACAAGCAGTACCACAGCCAGCTTGACCACCACTGGCCAGTTGAGCCAGTACCACCGAGACCGGATGGTTCGCGGACCGGTCGCCGCTGACTCGCCGTCGGTCGCATGGCTGAGAACGGCGGTCATGACGCGGCTCCCGCGGGGGCCGAGAGTCGCGAACTGCTCGCTGGCACGGTGGGTTCCCTCCCCAAGGAGTCGACGGTGGCCGGGTATCCGGCTCACCACAGGTCACCGCGGTCCTGGACTAAATCTGCACCGCACGCAAGTAACGTCTCTGGCGCCGAACCGGATACGCCCGATGTCAAGCATGAACAGTACGACAGGCTGGGCTGGCAGCTCCGTAGGTGCACTAACCGTGCTCTCCGAACGCCGAGCGCGCCAGTGTCCGGGAGAGACAACACCCGCCGGTTCAGCCCGCATTACCGCTATGGAGTGAGATCAACTACTCAAAGTAATCTATTTTCACCCATAAGGCGCATAGGCCACGTCGTGTGAGCGGACCGGTTCCTGGCGTGAGCCGCGTCGGACTTGGGACGCCTCAGCGGCGTGGCCGCGGGCGCGCCTGGGAGACTGGCGCCAGCTGGCCCGATCGTCGGCCGCAGCTGTCGCCAAGCGCGGAGGAACCCGTTGAGCTCAACGCCCGAATCCGGACCGCTCATCGTCCAGTCCGACAAGACGCTGCTACTCGAAGTCGACCATCCAGCAGCCGGTGCGGCGCGCGCGGCGATCGCGCCCTTCGCTGAGCTCGAGCGCGCACCCGAACACGTGCACACCTACCGGGTCACCCCGCTGGCGCTGTGGAACGCGCGAGCCGCGGGCCACGACGCCGAGCAGGTCGTCGACGTCCTGGTGCGCTTCTCCCGGTACGCGGTGCCACAGCCCCTGCTGGTCGACGTCGTGGACACCATGAGCCGTTACGGTCGGCTGCAGCTGGCGCAGCATCCGAGCCACGGGCTGGTGCTCGTGGCGCTGGACCGCGCCGTGCTCGAAGAGGTGTTCCGGCACCGCAAGATCGCCCCGATGCTGGGGGCCCGGGTTGATGCCGACACCGTTCTAGTGCACCCCTCGGAGCGCGGCCGGCTCAAACAGGGACTGCTCAAGATCGGCTGGCCGGCCGAGGATCTGGCCGGCTACGTCAATGGCGAGGCGCACCCCATCACGCTGGCCGAAGACGGCTGGTCGCTGCGCGACTACCAGCGCGACGCGGTGACCGGGTTCTGGGCCGGTGGCTCCGGGGTCGTGGTGCTGCCCTGCGGAGCGGGAAAGACCCTGGTCGGGATCGCCGCGATGGCCCAAGCGCAAGCGACCACGCTGATCCTGGTCACCAACACGGTCGCGGGCCGGCAGTGGAAGCGGGAACTGGTCGCGCGCACGTCGCTGTCCGATGACGAGGTCGGTGAGTATTCCGGTGAGCGCAAGGAGATCCGCCCGGTGACGATCGCCACCTACCAGGTCATGACCCGCAAGTCACAAGGCGCGTACCGGCATCTGGATCTGTTCGATTCCCGGGACTGGGGATTGATCGTCTACGACGAGGTACATCTGCTGCCCGCACCGGTCTTTCGGATGACGGCCGATCTGCAGTCCCGCCGAAGGCTGGGGCTGACCGCCACCCTGGTGCGCGAGGACGGCCGGGAGGGTGACGTCTTCTCCCTGATCGGACCCAAGCGCTACGACGCGCCGTGGCGCGACATCGAGTCACAGGGCTGGATCGCGCCAGCGAACTGCGTCGAGGTGCGCGTCACCCTGACCGACGCCGAGCGGCTGCGCTACGCCACCGCGGAAGCCGACGAGCGCTACCGGGTGTGCTCCACCGCGCGGAGCAAGGTCCCGGTCGTCTCGGCCATCATGGGCCGGCACCCCAACGAACCGACGCTGGTGATCGGCGCATACCTGGAGCAGCTGGAAGAGCTCGGCGAGGCCTTGGACGCGCCGGTGGTGCAGGGCTCGACCCGCAACTCCGAGCGGGAGAAACTCTACGACGCGTTCCGTCGCGGCGAGGTACGCACGCTGGTCGTGTCCAAAGTGGCCAACTTCTCCATCGACTTGCCGGAGGCCTCGGTGGCGGTGCAGGTCTCTGGCACGTTCGGGTCCCGGCAGGAGGAGGCTCAGCGGCTGGGCCGGCTGCTGCGGCCCAAAGGCGACGGGCGCCAGGCGCACTTCTACTCGGTGGTTTCCCGGGACACCCTGGACACCGACTACGCGGCGCACCGCCAGCGCTTCCTCGCCGAGCAAGGCTACGGCTACCGGATCGTCGACGCCGACGACCTACGCTGAGACCGAGACCCCCAGCGCGGCGATGATCGAGCCCGCGGTGGTCACGCCAGCGGTGGAGATGCGCGAGGTGTCCAAGCGTTATCCGGGGGTACTCGCCCTCGACCGGGTCAGCATGACGGTGCTGCCCGGCGAGGTCCACGTCGTTGCTGGTGAGAACGGTGCCGGCAAGTCAACCTTGATGAAGCTGCTGGCGCAGGTCGAAAGGGTGGACGGCGGCGTTGTCCTCGTCGGGGGCAAGCCGGTTGAGTTCCGCGGACCACGCTTCGCCGCGCTGATGCTGGGCGTGTCGATGGTGCACCAGGAGCTGGCGCTTGCCCCGCACCTGAGCGTGGCGCAGAACCTGTGCCTAGGTCGCGAGTCGACCCGCCTGGGTGTGCTGTCTCCTCGCGCCGACCGCCGGCGAGCTAGCACGCTGCTTGCCCGGGTCAACCTCGCGGTGGATCCGGGCCGTCTCGTGCACACGCTGCCGGTGGCCGATCGGCAGCGTGTCGCGATCGCGAAAGCGCTGTGTGGAACACCTCGGGGCGGAACTCCTCGGGTCGTCATCATGGACGAGCCGACCGCGATGCTCACGGAGACCGAGATCGGCGATCTGTTCGCCGTGATCGCGGGGCTGAAGGCGCACGGCATCGCGATCGTGTACATCTCACATCGCCTGGACGAGATTGCCCGCCTCGCCGACCGGGTCACCGTCCTGCGCGACGGCCGGGTTGTTCAGACTCTGCCCGCGGCGCAGGTGTCACCGCAACGCCTGATCCGGCTCATGGTCGGTCGGGACATCGACAGCCTCTATCGCAAACCGAGAGTCGAGCTTGGGGACGTGCTGCTCCGAGCGGAAGGCATCTCCCGGCGCGGCAGGGTCGTCAACCTCCTCGACTGCACAGTTGAGGTTCGGGCCGGCGAGATCGTCGGGTTCGCCGGTCTGGTCGGCGCCGGTCGGACCGAGCTCGCGCGGGCCATCTTCGGCGCGGAACGCCCGGATGCGGGGCGGATTCTGCTGCGGGGGCGCGAGGTCCACATCTCCTCACCTCGGCAGGGGATCGAGGCGGGACTCGGCTACCTGACGGAGGATCGCCAAGGCGAGGGCCTCGCTTTGACTCTCCCGATCGATCAGAACATCACGCTGGCGAACGTTCCGCTGCGCTGGGGCATCATCGACCGGCGCGCGGAGCGGCGGACCGCGCTGTCCTGGCGAGATCAGCTAGGGATCAAGACACCGTCGGTCCGGCGCCTGGTCCGGGTGCTCTCCGGTGGCAATCAACAGAAGGTCATGGTGGCGAGATGGTTGGAGACACAAAGCCAGGTGCTCTTCTTCGACGAGCCGGCACGCGGCATCGATGTGGGCGCCAAGGCCGAGATGTTCGAGCTGATCGGGCGGCTGGCCAGCGAGGGACGCGGGATTGTCCTCATCAGCTCCTACCTCCCGGAGCTGCTCACCATGTGTGATCGCATCATTGTCCTGTGTGCGGGACGGATCGCCGGGGAGTTGACTCACGAGCAGTTCTCGCAGGAGCGGATCATGCGGTTGGCCACCGGGTCAGCGGTGTAGAACGATGCGGTGTAGAACGATGGAGTCGGGGTGGCGTCGTATCCCGTTGCCTGACGCATGGCGCGACCGAGTTCACGCCGCAGTGTCCCAACTCGCGGCGGCTGGCGCCGTGGTGGTACTCTTCGGGTACTTGTCCTTCGCTTCCCGTGCCTTTCTCAGCGCGAGCAATCTGTTCAACATCGGTGTCCAGTCAGCGGTGATGGCGATCATCGCGATCGGCATGACCATGGTGATCATTACGGCCGGAATCGACCTGTCCGTCGGCTCGGTGGCCGCTCTGTCCGGCGTGCTCGGCACGATGATGGTGGTGAACTACGGCGTCGGAGTGCCGTTGGCGATTGTCGGCGGCGCGGCGATCGGAGCCATCGCGGGCGTGGTCAACGGCGTGCTCGTAACGCGGGCGGGGATGGCGCCGTTCATCGCCACTCTGGGCATGCTCAGCGTGGCCCGTGGCCTCGGCTACATCGTGACTGGTTCCGTCGCTGTCTCCGGCGCGCCACCCGAGTTCGCCCTGCTTGGCCAGGGAAAACTCGGAGCGGTACCAATCCCGATCTTGGCCGTGGCGGTCGTCGCCTTGACCGGGCACTTCGTCCTGACCCGAACCACACTCGGGCGATACGCCTACGCCATGGGGTCGAACGCCGAGGCGGCGCGACTGTCCGGCATCCCGGTCAAACGCTGCCTCACCATCGTCTACATCATTTCCGGAATTCTTGCGGGCTTCGCCGGAATGATCGCCGCGTCTCGGGTCAATTCCGGGCAACCAAACTTCGGCATCGGCCTCGAACTTGACGTGATCGCCGCTACCGTGATCGGTGGGGCCAGTCTTTTCGGGGGCGAGGGAAAGGTTGTCGGCACCTTGCTCGGCGCCCTGCTGATCGCATTGATCCACAATGGGTCCGTGCTCCTGGACATCAACACTTTCTACCAGCAGGTCATCATCGGAGTGATCGTCTGGATCGCCGTCATCTGGGATCAGTACCGGCGGCGGAGTCGATTCGGGCGTAACGATCCTCACTGAAGGAGGAAGGCGTCATGCGTGTGAGGCTCTCGGCGGCACTGGCCCGCGCGGCCGCCGCCATTCTGTTGACCTCGGGTTGCGCGGCGGTCACCGTACAGGGTCCGGGCGCTGGCGGTGCCCCGAAGGTGAAGGCCAGCGGCCCCATCACCCTCGCGGTGGTCCCCAAGGCGGTCGGGTTCGACTTCTGGGACAGCGTCCGCAAAGGGGCGCAGTGCGCGGCATCGACAATGCCCGACGTGAAAGTCCAGTGGGATGGGGTGACCGCGGAGACCGATGTCACCGGCCAGGTCAACCTGCTGCAGGACTTCTTGACCCGGCAGGTGGACGGTCTGGTCTATGCGGCCACCGACGCGAAGGTTCTCGCTCAGGTCACCCACGCTGCACTGAGCCAGGGTGTTCCCGTGCTCAATATCGACTCCGGAACGTCCCCGCAGCCGGACAACGTGCCCGTGTTCGCCACCGACAATGTCGCGGCCGCCCGGAAAGCCGCCGATCTGCTCGCCGATGCGGTGGGTCCAGGCGAGCACAAAGTTGCGTTCCTCCCGTTTCAGGCCGGAACGGTCACCAACGACCAACGCACCACGGGCTTCATGGCAGGACTCGCGAAGCACCCGAACCTCACGCTGGTGGCCGAGCAGTTCAGCAACAGTGACCCCAACACCGCACTGTCGGTCACGGAGAACATCCTGACCGCGCACCCCGACCTGGACGGGATCTTCGCGGCAAACGAAGCCGGCGTGGTGGGCGCCACCAACGCCCTGAAACAGGCGGGCAAAGCTGGGAAAATCAAGCTCATCGGTTGGGACGCGTCACCGGATGAGGTCAACGGCGTTACCTCGGGCGCCATCACCGCACTCGTCGTCCAAAACCCGTTCCGGATGGGCTTCGACTCGGTCACCGCGATGGTGAAGACGATCCGAACCGGCAAGATTGCGCCCAGCGAAGACACCGGCGTCACCTTCCTCACCCAGCGGAACCTCAACGATCCACAGGTGCAGGCGATTCTCAAACCAAGCTGCAAAAAACCACCCGCATGAGGTACCCGGGCAGGCGGCCGGGACTTTAGTCGGACAGCGCCGTACCCCTAATGACCGGGTCGAGGTTCTCGTCCACAAATCGGCGACACAGGTCAATGAACTGGCCACCGGGCAGCAGCAGAACCTGCTGGCACAACCACTCATAGCGATCGTCCCCACCGACTCTGACTCGGCGCAGCGCGACCCACTCATACACCTCAGCACCGGCCAACGGGACTCGGATCATGGTCGCCACAGAACCCCGGCCTCGGCGGCAACACAAGCCCGGCATGCTGGTGTGGAGAAGAGTTGACATGTGACACACTCTTCGGCATGACGGAAGAAGCCCCTCGCATCGCCGCGGTCTACGCGCGGATCAGCAATGACAAGACCGGTGCCGGGTTGGGTGTCGAGCGCCAGGTGGCTGACTGTCGGGCGTTGGCTGAGCGGCTGGGCTGGATCGTGGCTGAGGTGTTCAGCGACAACGACCTGTCCGCCTACTCGGGCAAGCCGCGTCCGCGGTACCGGGCGATGCTCGACGCGATCCGGGCCGGGCGGATCACCGCTGTGCTGGCCTGGCACACCGACCGGTTGCACCGCTCTCCACTCGAGTTGGAGGACTACATCTCGGCGTGCGGCGAGGGCCGGGATGTTCCGACGCACACCGCGACGGCGGGGCCGTTGGACCTGTCGAGTCCGTCGGGGCGGATGCTGGCCCGCACACTGGGTAGCTTGGCCCGGTATGAGAGTGAGCATCGTGGAGAGCGGGTGGCGGCGGCGGCGTTGCAGCGCGCGCGGGCCGGTCGCCGCTCGGGTGGTCCGCGACCGTTCGGTTACGAGGACGACGGGGTGACGGTGCGGGAGCCCGAGGCCGCCGCGGTGCGTACCGCCGTGGAGTCGGTGCTGGCGGGCGCCTCTTTGCGGTCGGTGGCGCGGGAGCTGACCGCGAGCGGACTGACCACCAGCATGAAAGCCCAGGCGTGGGACGCGCACGCGGTGCGGGCGCTGCTGCTCAAGGCCCGCAACGCCGGATTGCGCCAGCACCAGGGGCAGGTGATCGGCCCGGCGAGCTGGCCCGAGATCGTGCCCGAGGAGCAGTGGCGGGCGGTGGTGGCGATCCTGACCGACCCCGGTAGGCGGACCAGCCCCTCTGACGCTCGGGTGAAGTGGTTGGGGTCAGGGATCTACGTGTGCGCGGGGTGTGAGCGACCGTCGCTGCGGGTGTCCACCGCCGGGCGGGGCACCCCGTGCTACCGCTGCCCCGGCCAGCGCGGCACCACCGGACACGTGGTCCGCACGGCCAGACCGCTGGACGCCTACATCGACGCGATCATCGTCGAGCGGCTGTCCCGCCCGGACGCCATCGAGCTGCTGCGCCCCGCCGCACCCGAGGTGAACCTGTCCGCACTGCGCGCCACCGCCAACGCCACCCGCACCCGGCTGACCGAGATCGCCGAAATGCTCGGCGAGGGTGAGCTGACCCGCGCCGAGGCGCGGATCGCCCGGACCCGGGCCACCGCCCGGCTGGAACGCGCCGAAGCTGAGATCACCGCGGCGACCGCCACCAGCCCACTCGCCGGGATTGTGGACGCACCGGACCCCGCCGCGGTGTGGGCCGGGCTGGACATCGGCCGACGCCGCGCCGTACTCGACACCCTGATGACAGTCACCGTGCTGCCCATCACCCGGCCGGGCCCCGGGTTCAACCCGAACACCGTGCGGATCGACCCGAAGCAGACGTGATCGAGAACTAATGACTAGCCGCCAGATGAGGCCGTGTCGCACGGCCGAACACACGCACATGCGGTCCGCAGGCCCGGGGCGGCCGTGTCACTAAACCATCTGCGAGTGACCCAGGAGCCGTCCCACGTGTCCCGCCAGGCTTTGTCTGGGACAGACGCGGTGGGACAGGTTCTGAATCGCTTCTGACGTGCGGAAAGCGCATCGGAATGAAGGCTGGGACGGGGTGCTGAGGGCCGTCCCAGCCGACCCGATCGCCCCCCGGACAGGCCCCCGCAGTCGACAACACTCGACGCCGGGACAGGACAGGCCATTGGCCGTGCCCATCCAAGCCGCCTGACCCACCCCCCTACCCCGCCAGCCAGGTCAGTGATGGTCCTTCTGGCGTGTGGTCGTGCCGGTGGGGTCAGTGTGCTCGGTGACGCGCAGCGGCGCGAGGAGCCGGGCGCCCAGATCGGGTACGCGACAGTCGCCACGAACCCAGGAACCCGGCGACTGTCGCGTACCCGAATCTCTCTGTTGTTGTGGACGCGGGGCGTTCTGTGCGCGAGTACTGGGTAGCACGCGGACGAAGGGCGGTGACGGCGGTGAGCTGGATGTGGGCGGTGCCCGTGGTCACGTCGATCATCGCCGCGCTGTGCCGGGACCTGGTGTCGTTGCGCCGTCATGCCGTCAGGAGGGCGAGCATCGAACGCGTGGTTCACGACCTCACCGGTGTGATCCGGATCGTGGACCGCACCGCGGAGGGCGACGTACTGGAGATTGAGGTAACGCCCCCTCAGATTTTCATGGGCCTGGCGGAGCGCCCACGGGTAGATGAGAGTAGGTGCCACATCGGTTACACCGGCCACTTCAGCTTCACTGGAACCTACTCACGTCTCAGGACCCTGGAATCGGCCGGCACCCTCGGTCTCACTTTGTGGGATTTGGGGCAGTTTGATCGAGCTTACCGGCTTGGTGAGGACACCCTGGTCGCTGCCGCCGGGTCCTGGGCGAGGACCACCCCACCACCCTGCGCTCGGCTGACAGCCTTGCCGCCACCCTGTTGGAGGTGGGGCAGTACGAGCGGGCCCGCCAGCTCGGCGAGGACACCCTGGCCCGCTGCCGCCAGGTCCTGGGTGAGGAGCATCCTGACACCGTGCGTTCGATCCGCAGCCTCGCCGCTGTCCTGGCGAGGCTGGGTGAGCACGACCAGGCCTGTCGGCGGGAAGAGGTCACGGAGCAAACGGGAACGAGCGCCTAGCGGGCAGCAGGGGCTCAGTTTGGCGCTCAGTTCAGCACGGTTCGGACCACTCCCACCGCGCCCCTCGTTGCTGCTGACCTGGGCCCGGCGACCCCGCGTACCTCACTGAACGCAACCGAGTGGAATTGGAAATCGTGGTGTCAAAGTGAACATGCATGATGCCCATTCAAGTCTCAGGCCCCTGCTGTGGATCCGTCAGGTCCCCTCAAACTGCCCGACGGACTCGAAGGGTTTCAGTTTGGGTCTCATTCATCAGGGTTCGCGGCGAGACAGCTACGTTCGCCACACCGCCACAACCTGCGGGCTTACATCCCCCGTACAGTCACGGACACAGTTTCGAACAGCTACGGATCAGAAGGTTGGGAGTTCGAATCTCTTCGGGCGCGCAGTACTTTACGCAGTAACTGACCAGCGACGATGTTCCAAACAGAGATTCAGTTCGACCAACTCGCTGTGGATAT
>JBDTAX010000172.1:0-4733 GCA_039924425.1 Pseudonocardiaceae bacterium | reverse complement strand
GCATCGCCACTCACGGGTTGTCCACAGGGAGCTCGCCGTGCGCGTAGCGCTGGCGGATGAGCTTCTTGTCGAACTTGCCTACCGAGGTTCTGGGTACTTCGGTGACGAATGACCAGCGCTCGGGGAGTTGCCAGGCGGGCACCGAGGCGCTGAGATGATCGCGTAGCTCGGCGGCGCTGACCTGCTGGTCTTCGGCGATGACCACGGTGGCCAGCGGCCGTTCCCCCCACTTGTCGTCCGGGACGGCGACCACCGCGGCCTCGAGGACTTTCGGGTGGCCCATCAGCAGGTTCTCCAGTGTCACCGAGGAGATCCACTCCCCACCAGACTTGATCACATCTTTGGTGCGGTCGCTGATGGTGATGAAGCCGAGCGCATCGAGGGTGCCGACGTCGCCGGTGCGCAGCCAGCCGTCGTGGAACCGAGCGGAGTCTTTCTCAGCGGAGTCTGCCTCGCCGGCATCCCGGTAGTATCGGGCGGTAACCCACGGCCCTCGGACCTGGATCTCGCCGACCGAGGTTCCGTCACACGGCAGCACGACGTCGCCCTCGCCGACGACCTGACCCTCGACGCCGGCCACGAGCCGCCCCGCGCCCGCCCGGTAGCGCCAGGCCGCCTCGCCCCGCGCGCCGACCGGCGGGGTGGCCACCGAGCCGATCGGGGACGTCTCGGTCATCCCCCAGGCCTGCGTGATCCGCACGCCCAGCTCCGCGAAGGCTTGCATCAGCGCCAGTGGGACGGCGGAGCCGCCGCAGAGCACCTGGCGGATCGAGGACAGGTCCCCGCCATGCTCCCGCAGGTGGCGCAGCACATCGCCCCAGATCGTCGGCACCGCGGCGGCGACCGTGGGGCGCTGTGCCGCGATGAGCCTGACCAGCGGCCCGGCCGCGAGGTAACGGTCCGGCATGACCAAGCTGGCGCCGGACATCAGCGCGGCGTAGGGCAGTCCCCAGGCATTGGCGTGGAACATCGGCACCACCGGCAGGATCCGGTCGGCCACGGTCAGCGCCGCGACCTCGCCGGTGCAGCAGCACATCGAGTGCAGGTAGGCCGAGCGATGGCTGTAGGCGACCCCTTTGGGGTTGCCGGTGGTGCCGCTCGTGTAGCACATCGCGGCGGCGGAGCGCTCGTCGATGTCGGTTGGCCAGTCGAACTCCTCCGGCGCCGCGGCCAGCAGCTCGTGGTAGGCGTGCACCCGCTTACCAGCACCTTCCAGCGCTGACATGCCAGCCGGGGTGTCAACCTGGCCGACTACCATCACGTGGCGGACCGTTGTCATCGCCGGCAGGGCGCGGGCCAGCAGCGGTACCAGCGAACCGTCCACGATCACCACGTCGTCCCGCGCGTGGTTGGCGATCCACGCCACCTGATCGGGCGTGAGCCGCGGGTTGAGAGTGTGCACCACCGCGCCCATCGCCGGGATCGCCAGATAAGCCTCGAGGTGCTCCTGGTTGTTCCACTGGAAGGTGGCCACTCGCTGGTCACCGGTGACGCCCAGGCCGCGCAGCGCCCCGGCCAGCCGGGCGGCGCGCCGCCCCACCTGAGCGTAGCTCGCGCGGCGGGCACCGTCACCGGTCCAGGTGAGCACTTCGCTATCACCGCGCACGGTGGTGCCGTGTCGCATGATCATGCCCACGGTCAATGGGACGTCCATCATCGTGCTGTCCACTGGGCTACCCCTTCCCAGCAATCGTTACTGGCCAGTAGTGTCACCGTGGCATAGCGGTGAGGAGTTGCCGATGCCCTACCCCGGCGATCGCGAGCGGGACCGGCCGTGGGTGATGCGCACCTACGCCGGCCACTCATCGGCGCGCACGTCCAATCTGCTGTACCGGCGCAACCTAGCCAAGGGCCAGACGGGCCTGTCGGTGGCCTTCGATCTGCCCACCCAGACCGGCTATGACCCCGACCACGAGCTGGCCCGCGGTGAGGTCGGCAAGGTCGGTGTGCCGATCAGCCACCTCGGTGACATGCGCGCGCTGTTCGAGGACATCCCGCTGGCGCGGGCCAACACCTCGATGACGATCAACGCCACCGCCATGTGGCTGCTGGCGCTCTACGCGTCGGTGGCCCACGAGCAGGGGGCTGACCTGGCGCGACTGTCGGGCACCACCCAGAACGACATCATCAAGGAGTACCTGTCGCGGGGCACTTATGTCTTCCCTCCGGGCCCGAGCCTGCGGTTGATCACCGACATGGTGGTTTACACAGTCAACCGCATGCCGAAGTGGAACCCGATCAACATCTGTAGTTATCACTTGCAGGAGGCGGGCGCGACGCCGGTGCAGGAGATCGCCTACGCCATGTGCACCGCGATCGCCGTGCTGGACTCGGTGCGTGAGCGCGGGCAGATCGCGCCGGAGGACTTCGCCACTGTCGTCGGGCGGATGTCGTTTTTTGTCAATGCCGGCGTCCGCTTCGTGGAGGAGATGTGCAAACTGCGCGCCTTCGGGCGGCTGTGGGATGAGACCTGCCGGGATCGCTACGGTGTGACGAATCCCACGCTGCGCCGTTTCCGGTACGGCGTGCAGGTCAACTCGCTGGGGCTGACCGAGCAGCAACCGGAGAACAACGCGCAGCGCATCGTGCTGGAGATGCTCGCGGTGACGCTGTCCCGGGACGCGCGGGCCCGCGCGGTGCAGCTGCCCACCTGGAACGAGGCGCTGGGCCTGCCCCGGCCCTGGGACCAGCAGTGGGCGCTGCGGATGCAGCAGGTGCTGGCGCATGAGACCGACCTGCTGGAGTACGAGGATCTGTTCGAGGGCTCCCGGGTTGTGGAAGCACGGGTCGCCGAGATCGCCGCCGGCGCCCGCGCGGAGATCGACCGGGTGCAGGGCATGGGAGGGGCGATCGCCGCCGTCGAATCCGGATACATGAAGTCCCAGCTGGTGTCCTCGCTGGCCGCACGGCGCCGTCGGGTCGAGGACGGCGAGGATGTGGTCGTCGGGGTGAACCGGTTCACCGAGACCGACCCCAGCCCGCTGCAAACGGACGGAGCCGGGGCCATCGAAACCGTCGACCCGGAATCCGAGGCCCGGGTGATAGAGGCCATCCGAGCCTGGCGAGCCGGTCGGGACCCCGCGGCGGTGGGCCCGGCGTTGCGGGAGTTGGCGCGGGCCGCCAGGACCGACGTCAACCTGGTTGAGGCGTCGCTGGGCTGCGCCCGGGTGGGTGTCACTACGGGGGAGTGGGCTGCGGCGCTGCGCGAGGTGTTCGGCGAGTACCGGGCCCCGACCGGCATCGCCGGAGCGTCGGCTGCCGTCGGCGGAGCCGACAATCAGACTGCGGGCGAGGCGATCACGCGGGTCCGGGACCGGGTGCGCGCCCGCGGCGAGGAGCTGGGTGAGCGGCTGCGGATGCTGGTCGGCAAGCCTGGCCTCGACGGTCACTCCAATGGCGCCGAGCAGGTGGCGGTCCGGGCTCGTGACGTCGGCTTCGAGGTGATCTACCAGGGTATCCGGCTCACTCCGGCGGAGATCGTCGCGGCCGCGGTGGCCGAGGACGTGCACGTGGTCGGGTTGTCGGTGCTCTCCGGCTCGCACCTGGCGGTGGTGCCTGCGGTGCTCGACGGGTTGCGCGCGGCAGGTGCCGGCGACGTGCCCGTGGTGGTCGGCGGGATCATCCCGCCCCAGGACGCCGAGCTGCTGCGCGCCCAGGGCGTCGCTCAGGTGTTCACCCCCAAAGACTTCGAACTCACCGAGATCATGAACCAGATCGTGGACCTCATCCTCCCCCGCGGCGACAGTCAGGGTCGATAAACGTCTGCCCGGTGGCCGATCCGCACGACGCTGATCACCCGGATCTTGTCGTCAATCCGGTAGATGATCCGATGCACGCCGACCCGCGCGGTGTACCGTTCGGTCGGATCGTCGCGGAGAAGCTTGCCGACGCGGTGCGGATTTTCCGCCAGTGGCCCTTCGAGGTAGGCGACGACGGCGAAGGCCACCCTGGGCGGCAGTCGATGCGGATCGCGGCGAGCGGGTGGAGCGAACTCGATCCGGTAGGTCACCCGGCCCGGCGCCTGCGGTCGGCTTCCTGCTCGGCCCGCAGGCGTTCTTCGAGTTCTGCCTTGATTACGTCGATGCTCACGGTGTCACCGCGGGAGATCGCGGCGTCCGCCTCGGCGAGGTCGGTGTGGATACCGGACTGGGAGAGCCAGAAGATCGTGTCCTCCATCTGCTCCCACTCGTAGGCCGACACGATCACGGCGGCGGGCGTCCCGTTCTTCGTGACCATCACGTGATCGTGGTGTGTCTCGACATCGTTGATGACCTCGGAGAAGTGTGCCGGGCCTCAGCCAGGGACAGAGTCCTCATGCGCACAATTATAGCTACCTATGCCCGGTTTGATGCCCGTCAGCGGGCTCACGAGTTACGGTCGGGGTGTGGGATTTGCAGCGTTGACGGTTGAGCGGGACGGGGAGACTGTCCGGATCACGATGAACCGGCCGCAGCGGCGCAACGCGCTGTCGGCTGACCACCTCATCGAGCTGCGGGACGCGTTGAGCGACGCGGGTCGTTCTGACGCCACGGGGATCGTGCTCGGTGCCGAGGGCCCGGTGTTCTCGGCGGGTCACGACTTCGCCGACGTGGCGGCGCGCGACCTTGCCGGGGTCCGGGAGCTGCTGGCGCTGTGCACCGAGGTGATGCGCACCATCCAGTCGGTCCCGCAGGTCGTCGTCGCGCGGGTGCACGCCCTGGCCACCGCGGCGGGCTGCCAACTGGTGGCCTCCT
>JBDTAX010000171.1:0-9161 GCA_039924425.1 Pseudonocardiaceae bacterium | reverse complement strand
CGGTCTCTACGCGGCGACGGTGACGGTGATCGCTTGGGGGACGACCTTCTCCTCGGGGACGGGCTCGCCCGAATCGCGCAGGTCGTCAAGGTAGAGGCGGATCGCCTCCTCGGCGTTCTGGACGCACCCGACCACGGTCTCGCCTTCGGTAACGCACCCAGGCAGGGCGGGCACCGTGACGGTGTAGCCGCCGTCGTCGGGGTCCGGGTCGAGCAGGATCGTGTAGGTCGCCATCCCGCTCATTACAACAGACCCGGAAGTTCATCGCCAACGATCTCCGCGGACTTGAGGATCGCCGCGAGCGTCTTCGGCTTGAGAATCCGGCCAGCGTGGACCACGACTCGTGCTCCGACCCGCTCGGGGTGGACCAGCGCTGGTGATCCGGAGCGCCCGGGGCATGTGGGCGCACGGTACCGAACCCCCTGGCTGTCTCGCCGCCCGGACCGGCCCGAGGGTGGCAACCTGGCCGGTCGGCACGATCGGGCACATGGACCACCAAGAATGGGTCACCCACTCTGGGCCGCACACTGGCCCCGGCCACCGTCACCGAATGCCACCCCGGTTGTCGGTCGAGGTCGGTGGGACGGTGGCGGCGGCCGGGGTGGTGCTGCCGCGGCTGCTGGTTGATCAGATCGGATTGTGCACCGAGCTGGCGGAGGTGATGGCTGTCACGGACAGCGGGCGGTGCCGATAGCGCCAGCGAGATCTGAGGCCACCTGCGCAAGTTGACAGGTCCGGTGGACCCTGCCGTCGGCGTGAGCGACCAGCCGGATGAGAAGTTCTGTGATCACCGGCAACTCATCGTCATCGGCGATCTGTCCTGCTCGCGCGCCATCCCCGTCGCTGACCCGGCGTCGGGGATAGTGGTGGCGTGCGAGTTGGCCGACGGGCTGGGCATGATCACGCTGTTGGATGCGGCGATCGGGCCGATCAAGGCCCGTGATCGGGGGTTCACCGGCGGGCAGCTGCTGGTCGAGTTGGCGACCGCGGAGTTGGCCGGGGAGGACTTCTTGGTCGGGCTCGACCGCCAACGCGCCGATGTGGCCGGTCAGGTGCTCGCCGCCTACTCGTGGAATCGGAGCCAAGGGCTGACAGCCGATCCCCGCATGAGGAGATGAGCACCGTCCATGGTCCCTGTCTCCGCAGCGTGTGGGGTTGGAAGGCTTGAGACGTCAGGTATCGGACCCTTCCCGGTCTGACCTGCGTACGCTTCGCTCTCTGGATCGGTTGGTGGGAGGGTGGATGCTGGAGCAGTGGAGGGCAAACCTCCTACTGGCAGTACCGAAGATTTACACCATCACTAACATGATCGATCTCGCTCCTGGCGCTGACGACTACTACCCGTTGGAGAGCAATGATGGCTACGAGGCCTTTATTTTTGACGTGCGGATTTCACGGCGGAACGTGAACAAGGCGCGGTTCCAGCTTCGCTACCAGCGCAGTGTTGTTCTAGCTCGCCTGTGCCACAGCGTACCGCACACTAATCCGGACGGAGAACTTGTGAAGTCGCCGCATTTCCACACCTACAGGGAAGGGTTCGACGACAAATATGCCGAATCGACCGAAGGTGGCCATGGCGTAATCGATTCACTTGAGGTATTCTGCAGGAGGGTGAACTTGCCGCTTCCATCGTTCCAGGGAGGTCCGCAGTGAGCGCCGAAGCCGATCTGGTCCTGGGCTCGTACTCGAAGTGGCTGAAAAGCGCGTCCAAGGTAGAGGCGCTAGAGAACGGAGTAACCGAGCTCACGACGCCGTTTTTAGACCGCCACAATGATCATTTGCAGATCTACGCTGAAAAACGATCTCACGATCTTTTTCTTCTGACCGATGATGGCTATATCGTGGCCGAACTAAAGTCGAGCGGAGTAGACAGCCGAGGACCGAAGCGGGAGGAGCTGCTGGGACGCCTCTTGGCTGGTCACGGCGTTGTCCTTCGGGAGTCGGAGCTCCAGATTGAGGCCAGCGCCAGCAATCTAGGCCAACGGATTCATAGTCTGGTACAGGCGATGATCAGCGTAGACGACATGTTCATGCTGGCGCAACCGACAGTTCGAGGAATCTTCGCAGAAGACGTCAGCAAATTCTTGGATGATCGCGATGTGCGTTACACTCCTCGAGTTAAGTTCAGTGGCCGTAGCGGCTTGGACCATCTCATAGATTTCGTTATTCCCAAGTCGAAATCTGCCCCCGAAAGAGTGCTGCAAGTGCTTAACACTCCGCGTCGGGATCGTGTTGACAGTCTTTTGTTTGCTGTGAGTGACACGAAGCCATCCCGGGGTAGCGACGTCGCATACTACGCTCTGGTGAACGATTCACGGCACAAGGTGCAGCCAGAGATCCTGCACGCCCTGGCCGAGTATTCGGTGCAGGCCCGTGCTTGGTCTGACCGAGATGCGCTCGTTAGCCAGCTGACGGCATGACGAGCGGAGAGTCGATGCTGGTCAGGGTCGGGCGGGTGGTTCGTGGGTGGTGTTGCAGGTGGACAGCCAGCCGAGGGATTGATAATCCACTGCGGATTGGAAATTGCATATCCAGGGGTAACCCCACTGGCGGCTGCCGAGGTACTTCAACACCGCCCGCACTAGCTGATAGACCTCGGACGCTTGCCGACACGCCGCAACAGAGCGCTCCGACTCGTGTACGGCTCGCTCACTGTTGACGATCAGGCCTGGGAGCACCCGCACGCGGTATTAGGGCCGTGCTACCACCCCACCGGGCGAAACGCCGACAGCCCACCACCCGCCCCCATCGGCGTCCTCGGGCAAGTTGGCCCGTACCCACCGGCGCAGGCTGGCCACGTTCGTGAATGCTGGTTGCTTCCAAGTCAGAACTCGGTAGGTGAGTCGTGTCGTCCGAGCTTTTTCGACAGTTTCTGTACGCGTGAACACATTTTCTGCGTGTCCGGGATGATCGTCGATCAACGCCGATGATCACGGCCTGGATCGTCAATGGAGGAGTTCGAGGAACTCAGCAGGCGTTATTCCGGCTGGCCGCAGGATCGCGCCCAAAGTGCCTCGCGGTGCCGGTAGGTCAGAGAGCGCAGGCTCACGCCGCGCCCGGCACCTGGAACGAGATGACGAGCGGAGTGGCGGTCACGTGCCGCTGCGGGTCGTCGATCTCTTCGAGGTAGAGCGCGACAGCCTCGGTGAGATTACTCAAGGCTTCGTCGATCGTGCGGCCCTGGCTGGCGACGTCGACCTCAAGACACTGCGCCACGCACCAGTCCTCTTCCTGATGTACGGCGGCGGTCAGGTTCCGAGGGGTGCCCATGGCCACCAGTGTGACACCCCGGACACTGACTGTATCTGGACGACTGTCAGAGTATGCTCCGACAGTCGGTGTTTGTGCTGGTGGGCGATACTGGGATCGAACCAGTGGCCTCTTCGGTGTGAACGAAGCGCTCTCCCGCTGAGCTAATCGCCCTTCGCTGCCCGTGGCAGCGGAACCATCATACCGGACCAGCCCATCGGCGAGCGCACCAGCGGGGGCTTGCCCGGTGCCGCCAGCCTGTCACCTGCTCATCGCCACGACGTCCGTCGGTGCGGTGGGGGTGTGCCGGCCCGGTTCCAAGGACACCGCGTAGCCGGTGAACTGGCCCGTTCCGGTGGCGGCGGGTACGGCACGCAGCCTGGGTGCCCGCAACGCCACATCGAACGCCGCCAGCGCAATGGGTGCTCCGCCAGTCAGCCCCCACAAAACGTAGGTCTGATCTTGCACCCGGTTGCTGCGCAGACCGGTCGTCACCACAGCGACCCGGTTGCGGCTCGCGAGCACCATCCCCACCACCGCACGGCCGTCTTCGGCGAACAGCGGCACTCGGACCGCAGCCGGATCCTCGGCGCTCCGTATCGCCTGGGTCACGTCTGTGACCTGGCCTTGGGCCTGCTTGAGCTCGCCGTTGAGCTGCACCACCCGAACTCCGAGCACCATCGCGGCGGCGACCAGAACCACCGCCGCCACGAGCTCTCCCGCGCGCAGCCACGCTGGCATGGTGACGCGTCGCGCTGGCGGCGGCACTGACAGTGACACTGACGCGGGCGCTGGCATTGGCGCGGACGCGGGCGCTGGCATTGGCGCGGGCGGCACGGGCGGCGCTGCCGCTCTGACACCGGTGACGCTGAGCACCCGCTGTTCCAGCGCGGCGCTGGGGGCCACCTCCGGGACGGACAGGCCCAGCGTGGCGCTGACCTCTTCGGCCTGCGCGGCGGTACTGCTGCAGGTCGGGCACTCCGGCATGTGCGCGGCGACCAAGGACTCTTCAGCGGGCTCGAGGGCGTGCAGAGCCCACCCGACCGCCAGCTCACGGTGCGGGCAGTCCAAAAAGCGCGGCTGGTCGCTCATCGGTTAACCTCCCGTACCATGCGGGCCTCGGTGGCCAGAGCATCCGGGCCCAATTGATCGCTCAGCAGCAAGCGCAACCGCTGCACGGCGGTGAACATCCGGGATTTCACCGTGCCCAGCGGGACACTCGTCAACGCCGCGATCTCACGCTGGGTGTGCCCACCGAAGTAGGCCAGCGCGAGCACCTGCCGCTGCTCGGCCGGCAGGCGATGCAGCGCCGCGCGCACCTGGCCGGCCGCGACACGAGCCAGCGCCGCCTGATCGGCGCCCGGCACCGGGGTTGGCGACCATTCCTCACCCGCCTCCGGCGCGGCGACCATGCGCCGACGGATAGTGCTCTCACGTCGCACCGCATCCACCGCCTTGTGGTGGATGAGCGTCAGCAGCCAGGTGGCGAAACTACCCCGCGCTGGGTCGAATCGGGTCGGGTCACGCCACAGAGTCAGGAAGACCTCCTGCACCACGTCCTCGGCGAACCCCTCATCCGCGCAGATCCGGCGGGCCAGCGAGTAGCAGGGCCGGCCAAAGCGCTGATACAGCTGAGCCAATGCCGTCCCGTCGGCATCGCCGAGTCGTCGCGCGAGTTCGGCGTCAGACGGTTCCTCGACCATCCTGAGCGCCGGAGGCACAGACTCCGCGGTGTCATGCCATCGGTCCGGCCGGGGGGCGCTCGATCGAGCCTCATCGGCCACCAGAGAGATCCTCACGTCGTACCTACGCCGGGCACCACCTACTGGTTCAGGTTAGTTGCCACGACACATCGTTGCAGAAGGAGGCAGGTATGCACGATGAGCGACGAACCGGCCGCCGTGGGGAGCGCGGTTGCCCCCGTCTGGGTGGTCTGCCATGGGCATCCGGGCGTAGCTGGGGCATACCGGCGTCACAGCAGTCAAAGTCAATCGTTTCTCAGGTTCAGAACCGAAGGCACAGAAAGGGGCGATAACGATGCGTAACGACCATGTGACTCTCCGTTCATCGGCGGTCTTTGATCTGCTGGCGCCGCGCACTCCCGCGGTGCCTGTTCAGGTTGCGCTCCGTTACGACACTCGCGACCCATACGCCATCGTCGCCGCCTTTCGCACCGGGCGAGCGGGCTGGGTCGAGTGGGTATTCTCCCGCGACCTGCTCGCCGACGGCCTGATCGCCCCTGCGGGTGAGGGCGACGTACGCATCCGACCGGGCTCAGGCGACCCCGAGATCATCGTGTTGGAGCTCAACTCCCCGTCGGGGTACGCCGTGTTCGAAGCCAGCGCCCAGCGGCTCGCCGAGTTCCTGGACGCCAGCTACGACATCGTCTTGCCCGGGAACGAGACCTTGTGGATGAACGTCGACGACGCGCTCGACCAGATGATCGCCAAGGAGATGCCGTGAACCCGGGGCCGGCTTGATCCGATCACCCGGGTCGGCTACAGTTCTGTCACGCACCGGGGCGGGGGCCAAGCTAACATCCCGTCAGGAGCATGCGGACGTAGCGCAGCTGGTAGCGCATCACCTTGCCAAGGTGAGGGTCGCGGGTTCGAATCCCGTCGTCCGCTCTGCGCGGTCCCCCACAGGGGACCGCTCCAGACGAAGATTTCTGGGGATTCGGCTTACAGTCGCGTGTCGGAACCCCTCCAGTATAATACTTTGGACCTTAGGGTGGCATGTGACCCAAAGTGACGCGTGGCCCAGGGTTACAAGTGGCCCAGGGTTACAAGTTGGCGGAGTGGCCGAGTGGCTTAGGCAAGGGCCTGCAAAGCCCTGTACGCGGGTTCGATTCCCGCCTCCGCCTCGGGCGATTAGCTCAGCGGGAGAGCGCTACCTTGACACGGTAGAGGTCACTGGTTCAATCCCAGTATCGCCCACCAGCGCACACAGTCCACACTGACAGCAACGCCGGGACCGCTAGGCATCGGCGTTCCCCTCAAGTGTGGGATCGTCGATGCCGGGCTGGCTGCGATGCTGTGAGTCATGACGAGCGTGCGGCGGGGGCGTTCAGCAGCCGCAGATCGCTGAAAGACGCCTGGTACTTCGAGCTCAACCGCCCTGCGACGCACGGTCGTAGGTGATCCCGCCAGCGCCTCCCGCACGAATGCTGAGAAGAGCTGACGAACGAGCGCGCTGCGATCATGATCACTGCGTGTGCAGCGGGCCATCAAAGAGACTTATTTGCAGGGGGGACGGTATGTCAGGCCGGGCAGGTAGTCATCCCACTGGCTGTTGGTGAGCGTTGAGGTGCTGCCACACAATCGATCGGTGACACGAGCGATGCTGGTTTCCCACAGCCGCGCGGTGTGGTCGTTGCTGCCGGTGGCCAGGGTGTGCCCGTCTGGGCTGAACGCCACCGAGGTGACGACGTCGGTGTGGCCGGACAGGGTGCCCAACGGGCTGGGGCGGCGGGCGTCGCTGACATCCCACAACCGCGCCGTGTCATCGTCGCTGCCGGTGGCCAGGGTGTGCCCGTCGGGGCTGAACGCCACCGACTCGACGGCGCTGGCGTGGCCGGTAAGGGTGCCCAGCGGGCTGGGATGGTGGGGATCTCTGAGATCCCACAGTCGCGCCGTGTCATCGCCGCTGCCGGTGGCCAGGGTGTGCCCGTCGGGGCTGAACACCACTGAGTTGACGGCGTTGGTGTGGCCGATGAGGGTGCCCAGCGGGCTGGGATGGCGCGGGTCGCTGACATCCCACAACCGCGCCGTGTGGTCGTAGCTGCCGGTGGCCAGGGTGCGTCCATCGGGGCTGAACACCACTGAGTTGACGGCGCTGGCGTGGCCGCTCAGGGTGCCCAGCGGGCCGGGGTGGCGCGGATCGCTGACATCCCACAACCGCGCCGTGTCGTCGAAGCTGCCAGTGGCCAGGGTGTGCCCGTCGGGGCTGAACACCACCGAGGTGACGCGCCTGGTGTAGCCAGTCAGGGTGCCCAACGGGCCGGGGTGGCGCGGGTCGCTGACATCCCACAACCGCGCCGTTTGATCGGCGCTGCCGGTGACCACAGTGCGCCCATCGGGACTGAACGCCACCGACAAGACGGCGCTGGTGTGGCCGGTCAGGGTGCCCAACGGGCTGGGATGACGCGGGTCGCTGACATCCCACAACCGCGCCGTGTCATCGGCGCTGCCGGTGGCCACGGTGCGCCCATCAGGACTGAACGCCACCGAGGAGACGTAGTCAGTGTGGCCAGCTAAGATCGGCCCAGGAATGTCCCACAACCGCGCCGTGTCATCGGCGCTAGCGGTGGCCAGGGTACGCCCGCCGGGGCTGAATACCACCGACAAGACGACGTCGGTGTGGCCGGTCAGGGTGCCCAACGGGCCGGGATGACGTGGGTCACTGACATCCCACAACCGCGCCGTGTGGTCGCCGCTGCCGGTGGCCACACGGCGCCCGTCGGGGCTGAACGCCACCGAGCTGACGCCGTCGGTGTGGCCGGTCAGGGTGCCCAGCTGGCTGGGATGACGCGGGTCACTGACATCCCACAATCGCGCCGTGTGGTCGAAGGTGCCGGTGGCCAGGGTGCGCCCGTCGGGGCTGAACACCACTGAGGTGACGGCGTCGGTGTGACCGGTCAGGGTCCCCAGCGGGCTGGGATGACGCGGATCACTGACATCCCACAACCGCGCCGTGTCATCGGCGCTGCCGGTGGCCACGGTGCGCCCGTCGGGACTGAACGCCACCGAGGTGACGGCGTCGGTGTGACCGGTCAGGGTCCCCAACGGGCTGGGATGACGCGGGTCGCTGACATCCCACAACCGCGCCGTTCGGTCGTCGCTGCCGGTGGCCACAGTGCGCCCGTCGGGACTGAACGCCACCGACTCGACGATGTTGGTGTGGCCGGTCAGGGTGCTCAGGGAGCTGGGGTGGCGTGGGTCGCTGACATTCCACAACCGCGCCGTTCGGTCGTCGCTGCCGGTGACCACAGTGCGCCCGTCGGGACTGAACGCCACCGACCCGACGATGTTGGTGTGGCCGGTCAGTGGGGTGGTGCCGGGGGTGGCGGAGATGCTGAGCAGGCTGCCACTGGCGTCGGGGGTGGGGGCGAGCTGGTAGGCGGCCAGAGCGAGTTGCGCGGCGAGGGCTGGGTTGGTGCCGCGGAGGCCGAGGGCTTGTCCGGCGACTTGCCGGGATATGGCGATATCGCGTTGCTGCCTCGCGGTGCGCTGCTGGGCCACGGCGATGCCAGCCGCGACCAAGGCGAGCACTAACAGCACCGACAGTACGGTGATGGCGCGTCCTCGCCGGATGCGGTCCCGGCGGATGCTGGCGTTCAGGAACGCCCGCGCGGTGGGGCTGAGTTCCACGCGGTCGATGACCAGCCCGTCAGCCTGAGGGTGGGCGCCGGTGTCGGTCAGGGCGGCGGCCAGTTGCCCGCGTTCCCACAACCGGGTAGGTGAGCGATCCTGCGTGGTCCATTCGGTGGCGGCCTGCTCGACCGCTCGGCGGGCCTTGAGCGCCGAGGCATTGTCCTGGATTGCCTGGGCCAGGGGTGCCCAGGTTGACAGAAACGCTTCGTGGGCCGCTCCGATGACCACGCTGCCCTGGTCGGTGTCGGTGGTGAGCAGCCGTCGCCGGACAAAGGCGTCCAGTTCCCGGAGCACCGGTTCGGGTAGCTCGCCGCGAGGGACCCGCCACCGGGTGGGGCGGCCGTGCTCATCTACGGTGACCAATCGCAACAACCCGGCAATGACCTGCTCCCGGTCACGACCAGTGGCGGCACTCGCCTCGGCCAGCGCGGCATCGGCCTGAGAGGTCAGCGCGCCCCGCACCCCCCCGATCTGGTCGTAGCGCCGCGGCGACAGTTGAGCGCCGCGAGTGAGTCCCTCGGCGAGCTGGGCCAGGGTGAA
>JBDTAX010000170.1:0-4798 GCA_039924425.1 Pseudonocardiaceae bacterium | reverse complement strand
GCGATGTCCTTGCCCGCTTCGTGGGCAGCGCCCAGCACCACCACCCGCCCCTGGGCGAACAGTGACGGGCTGACCAGCTCGTCCAACTCGCCGGGAACCAGGTCCGTGGTGCGCAGTCGGCGCACTTCGGTCTGTGGGTCGGCCCGCCGCGCCGCGTCGACCACAGCCTGCACGGCCCGTTCCACCAGCAGTTCTTCTTCGCCGAGGATCAGGTGCAGCGGCGCGGGCATCGCCGTCGGGGAGTTCACAGCGCCCATCCTCGCATCGGGTGACAACCCGCTCGCGGCCTCCCGCATCGTGGACTCCGCTGGGCGGACGTTACTGACTGACGTACGGTGAAGGGCACAACTGAATACAGCTCATCCAGAGGGGCAGAGGGATCGGCCCGACGAAGCCCCGGCAACCGACGCAAGCTGACACGCACGTCTGAATTCCGCGAAGTCACTTGCGATCACGGTGCCAATTCCGACCCGCGGTGCGGGAGAGATGAGGAGAGGATCTCGCGATGGCTGGCACCCTCAGCACGGACACGATCCCGACTGACAAGATCGACACTGGCGCGATCGACACCAAGACCACCTCTGCCCTAGACCTGGGGCCCGCGCGCCAGCTGGTGTGTCGAGAATGTGGCTGCAGCACACCACTGGCCGCCGAGTTCGCCTGCGCGGAGTGCTTCGGGCCGCTGGAGGTCAGCTATGACTTCGGGCGCGTCACCCGCTCGGACATCGAGTCGGGGCCCCCGTCGATCTGGCGCTACCGCAATCTGCTGCCCGTGCCGGCCGACGTCGACCAACACCCGAACACCCAGCCTGGCCAGACCCGGTTGATCCGCGCGGACCGGCTCGCCCAGGCGTTGGGAGTCCGCCGGCTGTGGATCAAGGACGACACCGGCAACCCGACGCACTCCTTCAAGGACCGGGTGGTGGCGGTCGCGCTGGCGGCCGCTCGACAGCTCGGTTTTCGCGTGCTCGCCTGCCCGTCGACCGGCAACCTCGCGAACGCGGTGGCCGCCGCGGCCGCCCGCGCCGGCTGGGAATCGGTGGTGCTCATCCCCTCCTCGTTGGAGCGCGCCAAGGTGCTCACCACAGCGGTCTACGACGGTGCGCTGATCGCGGTGAACGGCACCTATGACGACGTCAACCGGCTGGCCACCGAGCTCGCCTCGGAACACGAAGACTGGGCATTCGTCAACGTCAACGTCCGGCCCTACTACGCGGAGGGCTCCAAAACACTGGGTTACGAGGTCGCCGAGCAGCTCGGTTGGCGGTTGCCCGAGCAGATCGTGGTGCCGATCGCCTCCGGCTCGCAGCTGACCAAGGTGGACAAGGGTTTCCGCGAGTTCACCGAACTGGGCCTGGTAGAGCCCGTGCCCTACCGGGTGTTCGGGGCCCAGGCCACCGGTTGCGCCCCGGTATCCGCGGCTTTCAAGGCCGGCCGTGACGTGATCGTGCCGGTCCGGCCGGACACCATCGCTCGCTCGCTGGCGATCGGTGCGCCCGCCGACGGCCCCTATGTGTTGGATGTCGTCCGCCGCACGGGCGGCGCGATCGAGGACGTCACTGACGCCGAGGTGGTCGAAGGCATCCGGTTGCTGGCCCGTACCGAAGGGATCTTCGCTGAGACCGCGGGCGGGGTGACGGTGGCCTGCGCGAGGAAGCTCATCGAGTGCGGCCGGCTGGACCCCGACGCCGAAACCGTCCTGCTCATCACCGGCGACGGGCTCAAGACCCTGGACGCGGTGCAGGACCACCTGGGGCCGCGAGCCACCGTGGCGCCGAACACCAAGGCCGTCCGCGAGGCTCTCGCAAGCTGAGCTGGCCACGCCTGCGTCCAGAGCCGGCGTCCAGAGCCGGTCCGGGGCGGGCTCAGGGCACTCCTACCATGGATCCACGCGCGACCACCTGAAGTCTGGGGTCACCTACCACCGCGACATCGCCGTTCAGGTCGGTCCGCATCACCCGGGTGCCAGTCGCGGTCAGCTCGTCGAGCACGTGCTGGTTGGGCTGGCCGTATCGGTTGTGCGCTCCCACACTGACGATCGCCACTCGCGGCGCGACGGCCGCGAGGAACTCCGCGCTGTCATAGCGCGAGCCGTGGTGTGGAACCTTCAGCACGTCAGCCCGCAGATCGGTACCGGCGGCCAGCAGGTCCGCCTGAGCTTCGAGCTCCACGTCCCCGGTGAGCAGCAGCCGGCCGGCGGGAGTGCTCGCCCTGAGCACCACTGAGGTGTTGTTCACCGAGGTGCCGTCGACCGCGGCCCGGTGGTTCCCGACCAGCGGAGGGTCTCGCAGCGGAGCCAGCACATCGAGCGTCAAACCCGGCCAGGACAGCCGCTGCCCCGCCCGCAACGCGACCACCGGCACGTGGGCCAGCGTCGCGACCCGCAGCACCTGGGCGAAGGCCCACGGGGGGCTGTGGCTGGGGCCGAGCGCGACGGCGCTGACCACCCGTCCCCGCAGCGCACCGGCCAGCCCGCCGATGTGATCAGCATGCAGGTGGCTGAGCACGACCAGAGCGAGCCGCCGGACACCGAGGCGGTCCAGGCAGGCCGACACCGGTCCCGGGTCGGCTCCCGTGTCGACGAGCACCGCCCGCCCGGGCTCGGCGGTGGCCAGCACCGCCGAGTCACCCTGGCCGACATCGCAGGACACCATGACCCAACCGGTCGCCGGCCAGCCTGGTGCGACGAACCTCGTCGGCACGAGCACCAGCAGGGCACCGACCAACCCGGCCGCCGCGAGAACCCGCAGCCGGTGCGCTCGCAGCGCGAGCAGCGCCACCACCACGATCAACGCCAGCAAGAGTGCCCCCGGGGCCCCTCCGGGCCACCGCAGCACACCGTCGGGGACCGCGGCCCCCTGGTGACCGACACTCACGAGCCAGCTCACCGCCGGTCCGGCCAGATGCACCACGACAACGGCGGCGCCAGGGTGCACCGCCGTGAGCACCGCGGCGAGGACGCCGAGCACTGTCGCCGGCGCCACCGCCGGGGTGGCCAGGAGGTTGGTCAGCACCGCCACCAGACTCACCTGACCGGACAGGCCCGCCACCACCGGCACGGTGACCACGTGGGCGGCGGCCGGCACCGCGAGTGCCTCGGCGATTCCCGGTGGCACCCCGTGGCGGCGCAACGCCTCTGTCCAGCCCGGGGCGAGCAACACCAGCGCACCAGTGGCCAGCACCGACAGCGTGAATCCTGGGTCACCGCCGAGCGTCGGGTCAACCAGCAGCAGCACGAGGATCGCGCCGCACAGCGCGGGAATCGCCGAGCGGCGACGGCCAAGAACCAAGGCCAACAGCATGACCGCCCCCATCACGGCGGCGCGCAGCACACTCGGCGAGGGGCGACACAGCACCACGAACCCGACCAGGGCCAGCCCCGTCACCAGCACCGATGGGCGCGGGCCCAACCGAGCCAGGCGAGCCAAACCGAGGACAGCCCCACACACGATCGCCACGTTCTCACCGGACAATGTCTCCGAAGCACATGGTTTCCCGTAACCACCAGAGACCGAGCCCCAGCTCCTCAACTCGGCCGCAACCCCCTGGATCAGACGGTCGCCCCTCACTCCCAAAACCTCGGCAGACCGTGTGCCCTCGCGTGAGGGAGGTAGGTCACCCGCACCGATGCGGTGGTGGAGGTTGCGTGCGATGGATGCCATCGTCGGCCGTTGCCACATCGCCGCTACATGGTCGATCGCGGGCGGCAACGTCGGCGACGGGCGACGCTCCGTGGAGCCAGTGACCTCTACCGTGTAAACGCCGATTCACCGTGTCGATCGCGGCTGTGGAATACCGCAGAGGTCTCTGACCAGCGAGAACGTGTTCGGCGGTCTGTTGCTCTCGTGACCCGAGCTCCCGCGTCTGCTGACTTCTTGCTGACTGCACCGTGTCGGTCGGTGCCGTTGCTGTGCAGCCACGTAGCCACGGACTGGGACCTTCTGCCGGGAGACTAGCGGCGCGCGGGCGGCACGGACCAGGCGCGGGACCTGGTTTCGTGCTGGCTGAGGAAGTGAGATCAGGAGGCGCACCCGCCCCCTGAGTAGGCGGCCGAGGGCTGGTGCTGCGAACACCTGCCCACGGCCTTGATCCCCAACCCTGGAAAGAGGGTGGCGACCCGATGCCCGACCCTACGCAGTTCGACCCGGACCGCTTGCGGGTGGTTCTGGATCAGGGCGAGGTGGTGGAGTTGGATGGCGGCACGCTGGTCCTTGACGAGGAGGAGCCTCCGAGTGTGGTGCTTCGGCTTGCGCCCTGGCGTGCCCGGTCGGTGGCCCGGGTGTTGGAGGAGTGGTCCTTGGTGTCGCGGATCTTCCACCGCACTGGTCGGCCGCACTTGGACGAGCTGGATCTGTCGCGGACGCTGGAACTGGCCGCTGTCGACGGCCACGCCAAACGGACAGCACGGAGAGCACGGTGAGGGCGCGCCTGCGGCGGGAGCGATCACGGCGGATGCTGGTGTGCAGGAACTCCCGGGCCGTCGAGCTGACATCAACCCGATCGGTGACCAACACCCGGCGCGCTCCGGGCAACCACCGTGACAGGCCAGGCACTGAGGGCGATGCGTTGCCGGTACAGACTCGGGCGCCAGTGTCGGTCACGGCGGCGGCGAGTTGACCCCCGCTCCACAACCGCTGGCGCGGACGCCCATGCTCGTGCCAGGGTGTGGCGGCCTGCTCCACCGCGCGCCGGGCACGCAAAGCCGACGCGTTCGCCGTGATCGCCTGGGCCAGTGGGGGCCAAGCGGACAGGAATGGGCTTGAACCCCATAGAAGTTAATTCGGCAACGCATGAACTG
>JBDTAX010000169.1:0-6663 GCA_039924425.1 Pseudonocardiaceae bacterium | reverse complement strand
GCGATCCCCCCGTTGGCCGCGCAAGCGACCCAGTTCGTCACGCAAGCCCCGACCCTGGTGCCGCGGCTGCTGAGACACAGCCGGGTGCTGAGTCAGCTCAACGACCGCTTTCACCTGCAACAACGGGTGCAACAGAGTCTCAGTGGGGACGCCTCGGGCCTGGTCAACGGCCTACTCGGCGCGGGGCAGGTCGTCCTCGGCGCCCTGGCCAGCGGCCTGATCCTGGTCGTGCTCACCATCTACTTCGTGGCCGACCTGCCCCGCATCCGCGCCGGCCTCTACCGCTTTGTGCCGCATTCCCGCCGTCCCCGCGCGACCCTGCTCGGCGATGAGATCTTCGCCAAGATCGGTGGCTACGTCCTGGGCAACCTACTGATCTCCCTGATCGCCGGGGCTCTTACCTTCATCTTCCTGGAGATCGCCGGGGTGCCCTACCCGCTGTTGCTGAGCATCTTCGTGGCCATCCTGGACCTGGTCCCGGTGATCGGCTCCACCGTCGCGGGGGTCGTGGTGTGCCTGGTCGCGCTGAGCGTGTCACTGCCCGTCTGCCTGGCGACCATCGGATTCTTCCTGGCCTATCGCCTGGTCGAGGACTACCTGCTCGTGCCCAGAATCATCGGCCGGGTACTCAAGGTACCGGATCTGGTGACCGTCGTAGCGGTCCTGCTGGGGGGTGCTCTGCTGGGCATCGTGGGTGCGCTGGTCGCCATCCCCGTCGCCGCGGCCCTGCTCCTGCTGGCCCAAGAAGTGCTCTTCCCTCGTCTCGACCACACCTGAGTCACTGTATATACGGATAGTTACACTACTACTCTTTCGTGTTATTGCTTATTCTCATGTGAGTGACCGCAGCCGAGAGGCGCCTGCTCGACCGGCCGCCGGGCAGAAAGAGCAGACCGCGCCCGCCTGACCTGGCTGGACGGGCGCGCGACTGGTTGATCGCGTCCGATCCCGGACTGTTGCGACTGCGGATGGCCGCGAACACGGTCGCGACCCTGGCGCTGGCCCTCGCGGTGCTCACGGGGCTGGCCACCCTGACTGGCCAGCCGATCACTCTGGCGTTTCTCGGCGTCGTGATCGCGATGATCTCCTCGACGACCGTGAACGACCCGGAGCCCCGGCAGCGGGCAATCACCACGGCGATGCTGGCGCTGCCGGCGGTCGCGGCGGTGGTCCTCGGGGCATCCCTGGCGCCGCACCGGTTCGCCGGCGATGTGGCGTTTGTGCTGATCATGATGGTGGCGGTGTACGTCCGCAGGTACGGCCCGCGCGGGATGGCGCTGGGGATGGTCGCGTTCATCTCGTACTTCTTCGCACTGTTCCTGCACGCCACGGCCGCGCAACTACCCGCGCTGGGGGTGGCGGTGTTTGTAGGGGTGGCATGCAGCCTGCTGATGCGCGCCGTCGTGGCCCGGGACCGGCCGGAGCGGGAGCTGGCCCGGCTGTTGCGGGCCTTCCGCGCCCGGCTCAGCGCGGTCCTCGGCGTGGCTGCCGACGGGCTGGTGGACGGATCTCTGACGCCCCGGTCCCGGCGACGGTGGCAGCACCTGCTGACCAGGCTGAACGACACCGCACTGATGGTGGGGGACCGGATCGACGACGCGGAGGCCAGCGAGCTGGCGCTGCGAGTGTTCGACGCCGAGCTGGCGACCGAGCGGCTGGCCACCTTGACCGCTGAGGTTCTGGACCTCGATCCGCCAGCGTCCGCCGGGGACCGCCGCAGGCTGGCCGACGTGCTCAGGCAGCTGCGCACAGAGTTGCGTACAGAGCAGCTCGACGGGTGTGAAGCCGACGTCCGCAGCCTCGCCGACGAACTCGCGAACGCCGCCCCACTCGAGCGCGCGGTCCTCAACCGGCTGCGGATGTCCGTGGCGATCGTGGTCCGGGCGGCGCTGGTCACGTCGCTCTCGGAGGCGACGCCCGCCGCCGGGAATGAGCCGAGCGAGGTGCTCGATGACGAGTCGGAGGATCCCGGTGAGTCAAAGGGATCCCGCTCGGATGAAGTGCCCACCGGGGACGATGAGCCCAGCGACAAGCCGCGGGTCACCACGCGGCAGTCGGTCCAGGTTGGGGTAGCCGGGTCGCTGGCTATCGTCGCCGGGGAGTTGATCTCGCCCAGCCGGTGGTACTGGGCGGTGATCGCCGCGTTCGTCATCTACACCGGCACGGTGTCGAACGGGGAGACGCTGAGCAAGGGCTGGCAGCGGGTGCTGGGCACGGTCGGCGGCGTGGTAGCCGGGGTAGCCGTTGCGGTACTGGTACACGGCGACGTCACGATCTCACTGGCGCTCATCGGCGTCTGTGTCTTCTTCGCCTTCTACCTGGTTCAGGTCTCCTCGGCGCTCATGATTTTCTGGATCACCACGACGCTGGCGCTGCTCTATGGTTTGCTCGGCGAGTTCAGCGTCGGGCTGCTGCTGGTGCGACTGGAGGAGACGGCGGCGGGCGCCACGATTGGCATCGTGGTGGCCTACCTCGTGCTGCCGACGAGCACCCGCAGGACCGTCGGCGGCAACGCCCGCACTGTTCTGGACGGGGTGGGTGAGCTGCTGTGCCATGCCGTGGCCAGCCTGCTCGGCGACGCCGACGGCGCCGGGCTGATCACCGAGGCACGAGAGCTTAGCGCTGACGTGCGCACCCTACGGACCAGCGCGAAGCCGCTCACCGACGGGCTGGCCGGGATCGCGGGGCGCTGCGGGGTCCGGCACGGTCTCCGGGTGCTGCGGGCCTGCGACCATCATGCGCGCGGGCTGGCCCGGCTGTGCGCGGTCCCGGTGTCCGACCCTGCGGCGCTGCGTCCGGGACTGTCTGGGGCAACGGTCCAGCTGCGGCACAACGTCGAGGCGCTGGCGGCGGCGGTGGACGACGGTGACCGCTGCGCCGAGGTGAGCTCCGCGGAGCGGCTGCTCGACCGCGCGGAGGACGCGGTGGCCGAGTGCCCGCATGCGGAGCGGGAGCGGGTGCTCGCGGTGCTACGCCACCTCCGCCGGATCGACCAGGCCGTCGTCGGGCTCGCGGCCGACCTGGGGCTGTCCGCGACCTAACCCTGAGGCGGTGCGCTGTGATGTCCGGTGGAGTGGTGTTTGCGCGGGCTGGCGCCGTGCGAAAAAGAGGCGGATTCGGTGCCCCGTTGTGAAGTGGGTTGGCGGCTCAGCCGGGGCAGCTCACTGCGCAGGTCGGCCAGCAGCAGCTCGGCGAGGTCGCGGGTGAACCCGTTGCGGACCACGATGCGCAACGCCGCGAGATCGGTGCGGTTTTCGGGGAAGGTGTAGGCGGGGACCAGCCAGCCGTGCTCGCGCAGCGCGGCGGAGACATCGAAGACGGAATAGCCGCTGACCTGCTCGTCCAGGGTGAAGGCGAAGACGGGGAGCTCATCGCCGCGGGTGAGCAGCCGGAACGGCCCGAGCTTGCCGATCTCACCCGCCAGCGTGGTGGCCACTTCTCGGCAGGTGTGCTGGACCCGCTGGTAGCCCTCGAAACCTAGCCGCAGGAAATTGTAGTACTGGGCGATGACCTGCGCACCCGGGCGGGAGAAGTTCAGCGCGAAGGTGGGCATGTCCCCGCCCAGGTAGTTGACGTGGAACACCAGATCCGCGGGGAGCGCGGCGGCGTCACGCCACAGCACCCACCCGACACCGGGATAGACCAGGCCGTACTTGTGCCCCGAAGTGTTGATCGAGGCGACCCGGGGCAGCTGGAAGTCCCACACCAGCTCCGGGTCACAGAACGGGGCGATCATGGCGCCGGACGCGCCATCGACGTGCACCGGGATGTCCAGCCCGGTACTCGCTTGCAGGTCATCCAGGACGGCGCAGATCTCGGCGACCGGCTCGTAGCTGCCGTCGAAGGTCGAGCCCAGGATCGCGACGACGCCGATGGTGTTCTCATCGCAGTGCGCCGCCACCTGCTCGGCGCACAAGTGGAAGCGCTCGCCCTCCATCGGGATCAGCCGGGCCTCGACGTCCCAGTAGTTGGCGAACTTCTCCCAGCAGACCTGCACGTTGACGCCCATGACGATGTTCGGCCGGTCGACGGGCTTGCCGGCGGCTGTGCGGGCGTGTCGCCAGCGGCGTTTGAGCGCCAGCCCGGCCAGCATGCAGGCCTCGCTGGAGCCGGTGGTCGAGCAGCCGGTGGCATCCGGCGCGGGCGGGGCGTGCCACAGCCGCGCGAGCATCCGCACGCACCGCAGCTCCAGGTCCGCGGTCCTCGGGTACTCATCCTTGTCGATCATGTTCTTGTCGAAGCACTCGGTCATCAACTGGGTGGCTTGGGGCTCCATCCAGGTGGTGACGAAGGTCGCCAGGTTGAGGCGGGCATTGCCGTCGAGCATCAGCTCGTCGTGAACCACCTGGTAGGCGATGTCCGGATCAAGCTCTCCCGGCGGCAACTGGTTGCGCGGGATCCGCACCGGCTCGCGGGTGAACACCGGGTTGACCGACACCTCGTGGTGGCCGGGACGGCGCTGGTGAGCCGGATGCGACAGTGGCATGCTCGCAACGGTAGAGCCCGCACGCGCAAGCCCCGTGAGGGAGGTTGGCGACGGTGTGTCGACTGTTCGGCCTGTCCGGTGGATCCGAGCGCGTCCAGGCTACGTTTTGGCTGCTGGATGCGCCGGACAGTCTCGCCGCACAGAGCCGCCGTGAACCCGACGGGACGGGGCTGGGGACCTTCGATGCCGACGGCACGCCCCGGGTAGACAAGCAGCCGATCGCCGCCTACCAGGACCGCCAGTTCGCCCAGGAGGCCAAAGAACGCGTCTCCACCACGTTCATCGCCCACATTCGCTACGCCTCCACCGGCGGGCTCAGCCCACAGAACACCCATCCCTTCGAGCAGCGCGGCCGGCTGTTCGCCCACAACGGCGTCATTGCGGATTTGCCGCGGCTGGAGGCTGAGCTCGGCGACTACCGGTCCCTGGTGCGGGGCGATACCGATTCCGAGCGGTTCTTCGCGCTGATCACCCGCCATATCGACGCAGGCGGCGGTGACATCGGCGCCGGCATCGCCAGCGCCGCCCGGTGGGTCGCCGCCCACGTGCCGATCTACGCCATCAACATCGTCCTGACCACGCCCACTGAGCTGTTCGCGCTACGCTATCCCGACACCCACGACCTGCTCGTGCTACACCGCCGCGCTGGCGGCCAGCACGGGAACCGCCACCTCGAGCAAGCCAGCGCCGCCGGTCGCATCCGAGTCCGCTCTGGTGCGCTGGCCACCACCCCGGCGGTCGTGATCGCCAGCGAACGCATGGACGAGGACCCCGAATGGCGCTCACTGAGCCCCGGCGAACTGATCCACGTCGATCGCCATCTCCAGGTTCACAGCACGATCGCCGTCGAACATCCGCCCACCCACCAGCTCACCCTCGACGACCTGGGTCACGGCGCCGCCTCCCAGAAACCGGGATGAGGCCGCGATGACCAGTGCGGAGCTCGCGCAGCGGCGGCACCTGGTGACCGAGCTGCCCGGCCCCCGGTCTCGGGAACTGCTCGCCCGGCGCGACGCGGCGGTCTCATCGGGAGTGAACGTCGCGCTGCCGGTGTTTATTGCGGCAGCCGGCGGTGGGGTGCTCCTCGACGTCGACGGCAACTCCCTGATCGATCTGGGCTCCGGCATCGCGGTGACCAGCGTGGGCAACGCCGCACCCGCGGTCGTCGCGGCCGTGCGCGCGCAGGCCGAGCGGTTCACCCACACCTGCTTCATGATCGCTCCCTATGAGCCCTACCTCGCGGTCTGCGAGGAACTGGCCAGGCTCACCCCTGGCGGGCACGAGAAACGCTCGGCGTTGTTCAACTCCGGGTCCGAGGCCGTCGAGAACGCCGTCAAAGTGGCCCGGCACGCCACCGGCCGGGCCGCAGTGGTCGTCTTCGACCACGCGTACCACGGCCGGACGAACCTCACACTGGCGTTGACCGCCAAAGCGATGCCCTACAAACACCGCTTCGGGCCGTTCGCGCCGGAGGTCTACCGCGTCCCCACCTCCTACCCGTTCCGGGACCCGGCCGCCATGACCGGGCAGCAAGCGGCCGCCCGTGCACTGTCCCTGATCCAGACGCAGGTCGGTGCCGACCAACTCGCCTGCGTGGTGATCGAGCCGATCCAGGGCGAAGGCGGGTTCATCGTTCCTGCCCCGGGTTTCCTGACCGCGATCGCCCAGTGGTGCGCTGAGCACGGCGTGTTGTTCATCGCCGATGAGATCCAAACCGGGTTCTGCCGCACCGGCGACTGGTTCGCCTGCGACCACGAGAACGTCGTCCCCGACCTGGTCACCACCGCGAAGGGCATCGCCGGTGGCCTCCCGCTGGCCGGCCTCACCGGCCGCGCGCACCTGATGAACGCCGTGCACGCCGGCGGGCTGGGTGGCACCTACGGCGGCAACCCGGTGGCCTGCGCCGCCGCGCTGGCCAGCATCGCGACCATGCGCGAGCAGGATCTTTCCGGCGCGGCACGCCGCATCGAAGCGCTAGCCATGCCCATGCTGAGCGCGCTCGCCGCGCGATGCCCCGCCGTGGGCCAGGTCAGGGGACGGGGCGCCATGCTGGCCCTGGAACTCATCGACCCCACCACCTCCGCACCTGACCCGACGCTCACCGCGCGGGTGGCGCACGCGTGCCACCAAGCCGGGGTCGTGGTGCTGACCTGCGGCACCTACTCCAACGTCATCCG
>JBDTAX010000168.1:0-3740 GCA_039924425.1 Pseudonocardiaceae bacterium | reverse complement strand
CGCTCTTTCGCGTACGCCGATTTTGGATCATGGAGTCGTCATGGCGCGCACGCCCCTGACCGGGCTTGATCTCAGTTACCACACCGATGGGCTGCCCGACCGTAATAGCTATCTCACGGTCGCGTCGACGTGCCTGAGCGAGGCTCTGCCTGGCGACCTCCAAGCGTGGGGCAGTGTCGACCTCGTCAACCCATCGGTAAAGGGGTGGTTCAGCGAAGCGAACGCATACCGCATGCCCGACGTGGTCGATGCGGTGATAACTGAACACCCCGTTGTGGCGCACCAGCTGACACATCCTGACTCCGAGCCGGTCCTGCGCGTCAGCGACTGCGTCTCCGACCGCGTATTCCGATCGAGTCGGGTGTACCGCGAGCTGTTTGTACCCGTGGGTGCTCGCTACCAGCTGACCATCGCCACCGGTGGGAACGATACCGTAACCAGCGGCTGGATCATCAAACGCTCGTCGCCTGCAGCCCCTGCTGACCCTCCTGGACATCATCTACTCGCCCTCCCCGATACGCCGGACTCACAGTGCGCACATCGACGAAGCACGGAAACGCGCGCACCTCACCATCCGCGAGCTGGACATCCTCACCCGCATCGCGGACGGGTTGAGCGCCCAATAAATCGCACGACTCAACCGGATCAGCGTCCGCACGGTTCGCAAACACCTCGAAAATCTCTACGCGAAATTGCAATGTCATGACCGTCTACTCGCGGTCAATAAGGCTCGATCATTAGGACTCCTGCACAGCGCCCAAGAAACACTGGAAAGGGAGCGGCGACAGAACGAGCCACCCTGTGACTCTAGTTGTTACCGCTGTCTTGAGACTGGGTAGTCGCGCCCTTCACCGCGCGCTCACCCGCCGACCGCGCAGCTCCAGATGCACCGCCCACACCCGCCGAGCGGTGCGCTCCCAGCTGAACCGCTCCGCACGGCGCCGGCCGGCGGCGCTCATGGCCCGCGCCACACCAGGGTCGGACGCCACCGTGCGCAGCGCGGCCGCGAGTCCGTCGACGTCGCCTCGCGCGACCGTCACCCCGGCGCCCCCGGCGACCTCGACCAGCGCTGGGGCGTCGGAATGCACCACCGGCACCCCAGCGGCCATCGCCTCCAGCACCGGCAGGCCGAAGCCCTCCGCCAGGCTCGGTGCCGCGAGCACCGCCGCGCCGTGCAGCACTACAGCCAGTTCCTGATCGGTGAGCCGGCCCAGCGGGTGCACCCGGGCCGGATCCAGCCCGGAACGCCTGGCCAGCGCGGCCGGATCCACCCGCCCCCACCCCGGCTGGCCGGCCAGCACCACCGGCAGGTCCGGGGCGTGCGGTGCGGCCAGCGCGGTGAGCAGGATCCCGATGCCCTTGCGCGGCTCGAGGGTGCCGACCGCCAGCACATAACGTGGCGGCAGGCTCAACTCGGTGGCGATCGCGGCGGCCTGTTCCGGCAGGCGCGTCACGGCTGCGGTGACCCCCTCTCCGACCACGTGCACCGGGGCCGGGCAGGGCACGCGGCGCGGAAGATCCTCGGCGACCGCAGCGGTGGGCACAACCAGGGCGTCGGCCCGGCGCGCCGCCCGCCCGACCATCCGGCGGTGCCAGCCGACCCCGCGCCGGGTCAGCCCGTCGGGATGGGTCCAGGGCACCGTGTCGTGCACCGTGACCACCAGCTCACAGCCGCGGCGGGGACCGGGCGGGGCCAGCGGAGTGGGGGCGTGCACGGCGTCCCCGCCCGGCCACAGTGGGACGCCCGGGATACCGCAGTCCCAGGCCGCGATGAGCGCCCGACGCGGCAGCGGCAGCAGGTGCGGCCCCTCCACTCCAGGGATGACCGCTGCGGCGGGGTCGGCGCGGCGGGCCACCGCGCTGCCCACCGTCCAGCCGGCCGGCGCGGTGGCGGCCAGGGCCGCGGTGAGTTCCCGGGAGTACCGCCCGGTACCCCCCGGCACCGGCGCGAACAGCTGCTCCAACAGGACCACCAGCTTGGGCACGCGGGCGAGTGTGGCACGGGGTACCGTCACGCCCCGTGTCAGCGGCAGCCCGAACCACGGTGGTGGTGGTCACCTGGCGAGGTCACGGTCTGGTCGGGCACTGCCTGGACTCGCTGGCCGCTCAGACCCGTCCGCACCAGGTGCTGGTGGTCGACAACGCCTCCACCGACGGCACCGCCTCGGAGCTCACCGAGCACCGAGTGCTGCGGATGACCCGCAACATGGGTTACGCCGGGGCCCTGGCCGCCGCGTTACCGCAGGTCAGAACCCCGTTCATGGCGTGGCTCAACGACGACGCGCAACCGGAGCCAGGGTGGCTCGCGGCGCTGGAACACGCGCTGGACAACGATGGCGCAGCCGCCGCCGCGGCTTCCGTGCTGCACGCACCGGACGGCGCGATGAGCTCGACCGGCGTTGCGCTCACCCACCTCGGATACGGCCGGGACAGCACCGGGGCACGGCCGTTCGGCTTCTGCGGCGGAGCGGCGATGCTGCGCACCGACACGCTGCGCACCATCGGCGGTGTGGCCGGTTCCCTGTTCTGCTACTACGAGGACACCGACACGTCCTGGCGGTTGCGGCTGGCGGGCCACCAGATACTCGCCGTGCCCGACGCCCGAGTCCGCCACCTCGGGGGCGCCTCCGCGCGGCACGGCACGCCGGCCTTCCACCACTGGAACGAACGCAACCGCCTGCTGGTGCTGCTGCGCTGCGCCCCCGCCTGGGTGGCCGCTCGGGAGCTGGCCCGTTTCACCGGGCTCACCCTGCTGTTGCCCTGGCGCCGTGGCCACCCCCGCACCCCCAACTTCGCGTTGCGGCTGCGCCTACGGGTACTCGCCGACGTGACGGCCCGGCTACCAGCGACCCTCCGCGCCCGCCACCAGATCTCCCACCACTGCACCATCCCCCGCGCGATCATCTGGTCCACCTGGGCCGGCCAACCCTGATCACAGAAGGCAGTGAATTGAAACCCGGAACTGGAAGTAACTTATCTCCCGATTTGACCGTTCGCGACCTGAACGACTGGGCAACAATGCAGACGGAACGCTTGCGTTTGGCGCTCGACAACGACACGAGCAGCCAGCCTGCCTTTGTGCTCGCCCAGGCGGTCAAGCTCGCCGAGGAGGTCGGTGAGCTGCAAGCCGAAGTCCTGGGCCACGCCGGCTACCAGCGAGCATCCAAGGATCAGCGCTTCACCACCGAGTCGCTCTCCGGCGAACTTGCCGACGTGATGATCTGCGTCGCAATCCTGGCCAGCTCGCACGACATTGATCTCAGCAAGGCCCTGGCGTCGAAGATCGAAAAAATTGATGCGCGCTACCAGAGTTAACGGTGACCTGAGGGCCTGACGCTAGACGGCGATATGGAGGTTCACACCAAGCAGCACGAGAGGCCAGAGAAACATGGCCAAGACGAAGGAGAGGAGCTCGCCGAAATCATGGATCACGTATCCATTGTTGATCGCCACCACCACGCCGATGATCAGGTACACGACGCCGAACAACGAAACGCCATATTCGCCCATGACTTCTCCTTAAATTCCGCTCAGTTAGCGAGACGCACGTCGTCGGCCGCACAAGTAGGCGTTGACGGCCTCCTGCGGACATCCCGGTCGCCAAGACTCCCACCGGGATGTCACGCGCTCACGCGCGGTATGCGGCAGTCGATTCGCCTCCGGCACTGTCCTCTCTCTCGTCCTGTACGGAGTGTATCCACACACCCCCTGACCACGAAAGGCTCTGAATCCCCGAACCC
>JBDTAX010000167.1:0-2741 GCA_039924425.1 Pseudonocardiaceae bacterium | reverse complement strand
GACTTCTACACCCGGCTCAACCCCGACAAGACCAAGAACCGCGCCCTAGACCAACTCCGCAAGATGGGCTACGCCGTCACCCTCAACCCCTTGGAGCCCGCCGGGTAACAGTGAATCTTCGCGTCAGCACGGACGGGTTGTTGCCCGCACTCGGCGACTACGCCGACGTCGCCAGCGAGAAACTCATCACCGCGACCGCGGGCACCGAACACTCAACGGAGATGGCGGACCTCCGCGGTAAGCGATTCCTAGTCGCCGAAGAGATGACCGAGAACCGCGCGCTGGACGTCACCGCAATCAAACGCATCCAGGACGTCGGCATGATCAAAGCCCGCTATGTGCACAAGGACAATATGACTTTCCAGGCCAGCCACTCACTGTTCACGACGACGAACTACCTGCCACGGGTGGATGAGGTCGACCATGGCACGTGGCGACGGCTGGCCTTGCTGCGATTCCCGTACACGTTCCGCAAGCCCGGCGAGCCGCTGGCCTCACCGACTGACCGGCGCGGTGACCCGGAGCTGAAAGCGAGAATCCGGGCGGGCGCGACGGTTCAGCACGACGCGATCGTCACCTGGGCGGTCCAGGGGGCGCTGCGGGTCGCCGCCCAAGGCTCCGCAGCGCTGGCGGTGCCGCCCTGCGCCGCCGCTGACACCCGAGCCTGGCGGGCCAGCGCCGACCGGATCCTGGGCTTCTGGACCGAGCGGCTGGTGCCGGATCCCGAGGCGTGCGTGCTGGCCGCCGAGCTCCTCGACGACTTCAATGACTGGATCACGACCAACGGCCACAAGAAGTGGTCCCGGGAGACGTTCGCCCCGAAGTTCGGCGGGCACGGCGAGACGACCCGCCACGGTGTGGAACAACGACGGATCCTCAACCCGAAGGGTCTGCACCGGCGTGCCGAATGGGTTCCGCAGCCGGCTTCCGCCCGGTCGTCGGTGTGGCTGGGTGTTCGGTACCGCACCACCGCTGACCTGGGCGAATCCGATGTACTGCCAGAGGTGCCAGAGTTTCTGGAAACTTCCCCCGTATGCGCGGGAGCTGGAAGGTTTGTAGAGACTCTGGCACCTCTGGCACCAAGATCACCTGAGACACCTGGGAACGGATCTTGTGAAGATCATTACGAAGGTCCGCGAGGGGCCCCGGATTCCACCGGTTCGGCGGCCGGGTCAGCGCCACGACCGTCCTGCATCACCTGCGGCCAGCCGCTGCTGCTGCACACGCCCGGCCGCACCCAGTGCGAACGCTGCCGGATCGAGGGGCAGGTGGCATGACCCGACATCTGGACGTGATCCCACCCGAGGCGCTCGTGGTGATGATCCCCGGTGACGTCGCGCGGACCCTGCTCGACCGAGCGGGCCGCGATGAGTACCGCCGCACCCACCGCGGTGAGGACCGCAGGACTGACGAGTGCCTGGTCGAGCTGACCCGCGTGGCGCACCGCTGGGACAACCTGTTGTCCGAGCGCGGATAAAAACTCGCGGCGGCAGCGGACACGGGCGCATCATCGCCGCTGCTGACAACAAAGCAGGCAGCCCAACGGGCCAGGGTGTCTGACCGGACGATCCGCCGGGCCATCACCGCCGGCCGGATCTCAGTCGCCGCCAGGGCCGGCCGCGCCTACCTGATCACCCCCGCCGACGTCGCCGACTGGACCATGAGGAACCGACAATGACCACGCCCCGCAGCATCGATACCCCCGAACGCAACAAAGCAGCCAGAATCCGCGACCGGCTGGCCAAAGAAATCGAGCATGTTGACCGGCGGCGCGACCTCAGCCCTGCCGGTCGCCGCGCCCGCCACGCTCAAGCCATCGTCAAGGCACAAGACGAGCTGTCACAACTCCGTGCCGATGAAGCGCAGCGGGTCGCGGACCGCCGCGCCGAACTCACGAAGAATCTCTTTGGCGCCGTCCGCCCCGACGACGCGCGGATCATCAGCATCCGGGACGCCGCTGACCGCTCATCTCGCGTCGCGGATGCGAAAGAGGCGGAGCGGTTAATGAACCTCGCCGAGATGAGTGGCGACGAGGTGCTGCTCCAGGCCTTGGCGCGCGAGTGCGCGCAGCGTTCCAATCCAGTGGAACCCGACTACGGCGTGCTCTTCCAGCAATGGGCCAATGAACAACCGGCCGGCGCTGACACCGTTGACGAGCTAAGCGTGATAGCCGACGAGATGAGCGACACCGGTCACCGACTAATGCGCGAGCGAGCATTCGCCGTCACGCTCCCGGATGACATCAGGGGCATCGGAAACCTACGTGCGTTAGCCGCCGAAGCCGACGACTCCGACAGCGCGCCGACCGCACAGAATTCCGGCAATACCTCGGTTCGCGGCATGACCAGCTAAAATCATATAGACCGCTCGACCCGCAGGATTGCCACACCCGGGATCGAGCCGCCGGTCTGCTCGCTACGTGGCCGCGACAGACCGGCACCCAAATTCATAAGGGACAGCACTCATGGGACGAGTAAACCCCGTCGGATTCACAGCTCCCGGCGAAAACCGTATTATCGATAACGCGGGATAGTAATGCACAGCACCCCATTTCGATCAGGAGGTTAAACGCTGCGGATACATCGCCACCCACACCCACCGCAGGGAGCTCAGCGGCAGGGCCCCGGCAAAGTCGCGAAACGTGGGCTGGCCTGGGGAAACCGGTAGTGTCGGCAGTCGTAGCTGACGACCCCTACGCGTGTTGAGGCGTTTGGCCGCACGGGCTGAACTCGTTGGGCCAG
>JBDTAX010000166.1:0-27990 GCA_039924425.1 Pseudonocardiaceae bacterium | reverse complement strand
GAGTGGCAGCTTGACCTCAAGGAGGTCGCGCTCGCGGTGCGCGATGAGGAGGGGCAGACCTCGACGCTGCTGGGCTCGATCCACGCGATGGTCGACAACCACGTCCAGCAGGTCGCCGCCGCGCCCGCGCCAAGTTACCAGCAGCCCAGCTACCAAGAGCCCAGTTACCAACAGCCCAGCTTTCAACAGCCGAACTACCAGCAGCCGTACCCCGCGCAAGGCGGCTACCCCAGCGGCGGTGGCGGCGGTGGCATGCTGCAACGCTTCCTCGGCGGCGGCTTCGGGCGGGCGATCGCCACCGGCGCCGGCTTCGGCATCGGCGACGAGATCATCCAGAGCATCTTCTGACCAACCAGTTGACGGGTATCGCGATGCGAGGTCGTGTCCGCCGTGGGGCGGGCAAGACGGCGGCGCTGCTGCTCGGTGTCCTGGCCCTGGCCGGGGCGTGCGGCGGCGGCGCCGAGAGCCACCCGGTGGGCCAGCGCGACACGGTGACGTTCGCCGAAGGTCCCGGGTCGGCACCGAATTACATCTTCCCGATCACGCCGACCCAGCAGTTCACCACTTTCACCATCCAACAGTTCCAGTACCTGATGTACCGGCCGCTGTACTTCGCGCCCAAAGGGGACCAGCCGGTCATCGACGACGCCCTGAGCCTGGCAGACGAGCCGGTCTACTCGCAGAACAACACGGTCGTGACCGTCAACCTGAAAACCACCTACCAGTGGTCCGACGGCGAGCCGGTGGACGCCCGTGACGTGGTGTTCTCCCTCAACCTGTTCAAGGCCGCGATCAAGGAGAGCCCGGCGAACTTCGGCAACTACAGCCCCGGTGAGATCCCGGACAACCTCGCCAGCTACACCGCGACCGGCAAGTACCAGGTCACGTTCACCCTCACCCGCAGCGTGAACCCGGAGTGGTTCACCACCGAGCAGCTCGAGCTCCTCACCCCGCTGCCGCTGGCCTGGGACAAGACCTCCGCGACTGGCCCGAGGGGTGACTACGACCTGACTCCGGCGGGGGCCAAGCAAGTCTATGACTTCCTCGCCGGCCAGGCCGCGAACCTGTCCACCTACGCCACCAACCCGCTGTGGCAGGTGGTGGACGGGCCGTGGCGGCTGACCTCGTACTCCCCCACCGGCCAGCTGACCATGGCGGCCAACCCGCGCTACGGCGGCCCCTACAAACCGGCGATCCCCAACTTCGAGGAGCTGCCGTTCACCTCCGAGGCGGCGGAGTTCAACGAGGTCAGAGCCGGCACGATCGACATCGGGTACGTGCCCCCCGACGACTTTCCGCAGCTGGCGGCGATCAAGCGCGGGGGCTACCAGGTTGTCGCGGTGCCCCAGTTCTTCATCGGGTACCTGAACATGAACTTCAACAACCCGGCGGCCGGCCCGGTGTTCAAGCAGCTCTACCTCCGGCAGGCGCTGCAGCACCTGGTGGACCAGCCGGCGATCATCCGCGGCGTCTACTCGGGATACGCGATCCCCGCCTACGGCCCGGTGCCGGTCGGCCCGCCCAATCCCTACGCCAGCGCGCTGGAGAAACGGGGCACCTACCCCTACAGCCTGGCCGCGGCCCGCCAGTTGCTGGCTTCGCACGGCTGGTCGGTCATCCCGGGTGGGGTGGACACCTGCCTCAACCCGGGCCCCGCAGCCGATCAGTGCGGTCCAGGCGTCGCGCGCGGCGCCAAGCTGGAGTTCACCATCGACTACGCCAACGCCATCCAGCCGACCGCGACCCAGGTGAGCGCGATGAAATCGGACGCGGCCCGGGTCGGCATCCAGCTTGACCTGCGCGGTGCGCCCTTCAACACGATCCTCGCCCAGGACAGCGCCTGCACGCCCGGCCAGAGCGCCTGCGCCTGGCAGATGTCCGACTTCGGCGGCATCCAGATGAGCACCTACCCAACCGGCGACGTCCTGTTCGAGACCGGCGGCGCGCTCAACTCCGGCGGCTACAGCGACCCCACCGCGGACAAGCTGATCGAGGCCACTCTCTACGGCAACGACCCGAACGCGCTCACCGCCTACGAGGACTACATCGCCCGGAAGCTGCCGGTGATCTTCCAGCCCGATCCCGACTACGTCGCCGTCGTCAAGTCCGACCTCGCCACCGAGGGCACGTTCACCGCGCTCACCCAAGCCAACCTGCAACCGGAGAGGTGGCACTTCACGTCATGACCAGCTACCTGCTGCGGCGCATGGGGCAGACCCTCGTGGTGCTGCTCGGCGTGTCGGTGATCGTGTTCGCGCTCACCCACCTGCTGCCGGGCGGGCCGGCCAGGGCGATCCTGGGCATCCGGGCCACCCCGGCGGCGATCGCCGCGTTCAACCACGCGAACGGCTACGACACACCGGTCTATCTGCAATATTTCAGCTACCTGAGTTCACTGCTGCACGGGGACCTGGGGTTTTCCTACACGCAGAACCAGTCGGTGGCCTCGCTGCTGGCCCAGGACATCCCCAAGAGCGCGTACCTGAGCCTGCTGGCGCTGGTGATCTCCATCGTCGTCGGGCTGCCGCTGGGGATCGCCCAGGCGGTGCGGCGCAACCGGTTCCTCGACTACGCGGTCACCACCGGGGCGTTTCTCGGCTACTCGATGCCGGTCTTCTGGCTGGGCCTGCTGCTGATCACCTGGTTCGCCGTGGACCTGTCGCTGCTGCCACCGGAGGCGCCACAGACGGCCACCCTCGCTGGCGCGCTCGCCGACCCGGCCGCCATGGTGCTGCCGGTGGCCGCGCTGGCGATCGTCTCGATCGCGTCGTTCAGCCGGTTCATGCGCTCGGCGGCGATCGAGAACCTGGCCCAGGACTACATCCGCACCGCCCGGGCCAAGGGGCTGACCGAACGCACCATCCTGGCCCGACACCTGCTGCGCAACGCACTGTTGCCGATCATCACGCTGATCGGGTTGAGCATCCCGGCGCTGGTCGCCGGCAACCTGGTCGTCGAGCAGGTGTTCAACTATCCCGGCGTGGGTTTGCTGTTCTTCAACGCCGCACTACGGCGCGACTACCCGGTGGAGATCGCGCTGACGCTGCTCGGCTCGGCGCTGGTCGTGGTCGGAAACCTGGTGGCCGACCTCGCCTACGGAGTCGCCGACCCGAGAGTGAGGCTGGCATGAACGCCCCCAACCTAGACGTCCTGGCCAGCCCGAAGGGCGGGGAGGTCCGCGCCGAGGGCGGCCTGGGGCGCGCGATCGGCCGGGCGTTCACGGCGAACCGGCTGGCCGTGCTCGGGGTCGGGCTGATCGTGGTGATCGTGGCGTTCTGCTTCCTCGGGCCGCTGCTCTACCACACCGATCAGGTGTACACGAACCTGACGGCGGCGAACCTGCCGCCGAGCGCGGCCCACCCGCTGGGCACCGACTACCTCGGCTACGACGAGCTGGGCCGGCTGATGGCCGGCGGGCAGAGCTCGATCGAGGTCGGGCTGGCCGCGGCGGTGATGGCGTCCGCGATCGGGGTGGCCTGGGGGGCCCTAGCGGGCTACTTCGGCGGCGTGGTGGACGCGGTGATGATGCGGATCGTGGACATCGTGCTGTCCATCCCGGGGCTGTTCATCCTGCTGTTCGTCGCCACGATCATCCCACCCACGCTGGGCACGATGATCGCCATCATCGCGCTGTTCGCCTGGCTGATCCCGGCCCGGCTGGTCCGCGGCGAGGTGCTCAGCCTGCGCAGCCGGGAGTACGTGCAGGCGGTGCGGGTGATGGGCGGGCGCGGTGGGCGGATCATGCTCCGGCACCTCATCCCGAACGCGATCGGGGTGATCGTCGTACAGGCCACGTTCCAGGTGGCCGACGCGATCCTGATCTTCGCGGTGCTGAGCTACCTCGGGTTTGGGCTGTCTTCGCCAGCCGCGAGCTGGGGCGAGATGCTCTCCAGCGGCACGCCGTACCTCTATGACGATTACTGGTGGCTGATCTACCCACCCGGAGTGGCGATCCTGCTCATCGTGCTCGCGTTCAACTTCGTCGGCGACGCGCTGCGCGACGCCCTCGACGTCCGGCTCAGACAAACGTAGGGACTTTTCTATGGGCGAGCTGCTGGACATCAAGAACCTGCGGACCGACATCCAGCAGCGCCGCTCGGTCGTGCACGCCGTCGACGGGGTGTCGCTCACTCTCGGTGAGGGGCAGATCCTGGGACTGGTGGGTGAGTCCGGATCCGGCAAGACCATGACCGGCATGTCGATCGTGCGGCTGCTACCGCCCGGCGGGCACATCGTCGGCGGCTCGATCACCCTGGCCGGTCGGGAGCTGACCGCGCTCGACGACGAGGCGATGCGCCGGGTGCGGGGCAACGAGATCGGGGTGGTCTTCCAGGACCCGATGACCTCGCTGAACCCCACGATGACCATCGGCAACCAGATCGCCGAGGCGGTACAGGGCAACCGCGGTGCGGCCCGGGAGCGGGCGGCCGAGACCCTCGACCTGGTCGGCATGCCGCGCGCCCGCGAGCGGCTGGACAACTACCCACACCAACTGTCCGGAGGGATGCGCCAGCGCGTCATGATCGCGATGGCGCTGGCCAGCGACCCGAAACTGCTGATCGCCGACGAGCCGACCACCGCGCTGGACGCCACCATCCAGGAGCAGATCCTCGACCTGCTGGAGAGCCTGCGCGCCCGGCTGGGCATGGGGATCCTGCTGATCACGCACGACCTCGCGGTCATCTCCCGTTACGCCGACCAGGTCGCGGTCATGTATGCGGGCCGGATCGTCGAGACCGGCCCGACCGGGCCGGTGTTGCGGCGGATGCGCCACCGCTACACCGAGGCGCTGATGGCGGCCGTGCCCCGCCGGGACCAGGATGCCGGCATCGACCTCTACAGCATCCCCGGGCTGCCGCCGGACCTGTCCGACCCACCGGCCGGCTGCCGCTTCCACCCCCGCTGCCTTTTCTCCCAGGACGACTGCGGGGCGACCGACCCGCCGCTGGTCACCGTCGCCCCCGGCCACCAGCACGCCTGCTTGCACCCGGTCACCTACACTGCGGGCTCCACGCTGAAGCTCACTGAGCGCGCATCAGACGGTCGTCGCGTCATTGATGCCCGGGCCGTGCCGCTGGTGGAGGTCCGTGACCTGGTCAAGGAGTACCCGGTCACGGCCGGGTTGCTCCAGCGCCGGGTCGGCGCGGTCAGCGCGGTGGCCGGAGTGAGCTTCACCCTCACTCCCGGGGAGACGTTCGGCCTGGTCGGGGAGTCTGGCTGCGGCAAGAGCACGCTCGGCCGGGCGCTGGTGGCGCTGGAGAAGCCCACTTCGGGCAGCATCATCTTCGCCGGCCACGACATCACCGCGATGCCCGCCGGTGAGCTGCGCCGGATCCGCCGGGACCTGCAGCTAATGTTCCAGGACCCCTACGCCTCGCTCGACCCGCGGATGCGGGTCGGGGCGATCCTGCGCGAGCCGCTGGCCATCCAGCGGATCGGCTCGCGCCGGGACCAGGACCGGCGGGTCGGCGAGCTGCTCGAGGAGGTGGGCCTGCGGCCCAGCGCCGCGCAGAGCTACCCGCACGAGTTCTCCGGCGGCCAGCGCCAGCGCATCGGGCTGGCCCGCGCCCTGGCGCTGGAGCCGAAGCTGGTCGTCGCCGACGAGCCGGTCTCCGCGCTGGACGTCTCCATCCAGGCGCAGATCCTCAACCTGATGCGCGAGCTGCGCGAGCGGCTCGGCCTCAGCTACGTGATCATCTCGCACGACCTGGCGGTGGTCCGGTACATGGCTGACCGGATCGGCGTGATGTACCTCGGCAAACTGGTCGAGATCGGTCCCGCCACCGACGTCTCCGACCACCCCGCCCACCCCTACACCGAGGCCCTGCTCCGCGCCGTCCCCGATCTCACCTCAGCCGGGCGCGCCACCCCCGCCACCAACGGCGCCAGCCCGGCGCGGCCCGCCGTACGCGGCGAGCTGCCCTCAGCGATCAACCCGCCGTCCGGGTGCCGCTTCCGCACCCGCTGCCCGCGCGCCCAGGAACTCTGCGCCGAGGTCGAACCGCCACTGCGCCCCTTCGGCCCCCACCACCTCGCCGCCTGCCACTTCCCCCTGCGGGCTCCCCTCCCCGTCGAGGCCGGGCTCCACGCCCCGGCAAGCCCAGGGACTTAGGACGACGACCCCGCCGCGGCCGTTCATCAGCGCGGCGCCGCCCAGGTAAGCGTGCGGCGATAGTGGGAGGTGATCTGGTATGGGCGCAAGGTCCAGCGCGGATGTCGACGCACCGAGTACATGCCGCTGCGACGAGCGAGCCCGCCGATCTCCGGGCGTTCCTGGCGGCGCTGCACGACCACGCCGGCTAAGATCCCACGAGATGGGCGAAGACCACGATGTTGTTGCGGTACTGGTGGGTGGTGTGGTCGAAGCTTCCCCCGCAGGTGATCAGCCGCAGTGCCGGGTAGTCGGTGTTGCCGTAGACGGTGGCTGCCGGGAACGAGTCCTTCGAGTAGGACCGCACCGAGTCGATGTCGAAGGTCACCGTGCTCTGGTCGTCGCGGTTCACCTGGATCCGCTGACCGGGTACCAGGCGTCCCAGGTTGAAGAACACCGAGGGCCCGTTCGCGGCGGAATCGACATGACCGATGATCACCGACGGGCCGATCTCGCCGGGCGTGGGCGAGTAGCGGTACCAGGCAGGCTGGTCGTAGCGCGGTCCCGGCTGCGGGACTTGCAGGGTGTGGTCGGGATTGAGCCCGACGAGGTTGACCGGAGAGGACACATCGATCGCCGGGATCTGGATCGAAGTGGGCATAGCATGCGGCAGCCCGGCCGCAAGCCGCGCGGCTGGTGACGACGCGGCTGGGGGCGAAGCGGCTGGAGACGGCGCACTGAGCTGCCGGCCGGCAGCGGCCGCTGAGGGCTGTGGCGCGTGAGTCTGGTGACTCACCGCGTAACCCACCATCGACACTCCGGTGAGCCCCAACACCACAGCGAGCACTGCGGCCAGCCAGCGCGGTCCGGTGACTCGACCTCGAGCCACCGGACCAGGCGAAGCCACTGACTTACCGCTGGTCCGCGTACGTGCGCCGACGGGCCGCGAAGCCGATGACTCCCGCGCCCAGCAACGCCGCCCCGCCAGCCGCGAGCAGGCCGGTGTCTTGCAGGCCAGAGGTACTTCCGCCGCCAGCGCTCACGCCGCCGACGGGTGTCTGCGCCGCCTGCCCGGGCAGTTTCACCAGGATCGTAGCGATGCCGACGGTCGTGCCGCCCTTGAGCGCATCAGTCTTGAACGCGCTGTTCAGCGCGCTGGCCGCGCCGTCGGACAGCTTCACCGTGGTCCCGGTGAGGGTGGCCGTGCCGTTTTGGGCGTCGGTGGTGATGGGCTTGAGGGTGGAGCCGTCGAGGTCGAAGAGCGTGGTGCGGGCGGCCAAGACCTGGCCGTTGGCCAGCACCTGACCGGTGAGCGTAGCCGGCTTGCCGGGATCGACGATGAAGTTGTCGAGTTGGACGGTGGTGTCACCCTTGGTGAGCTTCAGCCCGCTGCCCTCGTGGTCCAGGCTGCCTTGCACGTAGGGGTCGACCTCACCGGGCTTATAGACCGTGACGTGGCCGCCGGTGATCGGGAACGAGGCGACTCCATCGGTGATGGTGGCCGTTCCCGAGGTCGACGGCGTCACATTCAGGGACTTCAGCGCGCTGAGGAACCCACTGTCCAGGGCCACCGAGGTGGACACCCCCGTCACGTGCGGGATCGATGCCACCGGCTGCGGACCAGCCCCGGGATCAGCGAGCGCCAGGCCACCGCCCAAACCAGCCAGGGCGAGTGCGGTCACACCCGCGACCGCGAGTCCAGCGCCTCGTCGTACTGTACTTGCTCGTCGTGGGGAGCTCGTTCGTCGTAAAATGCTCACTGCGGAACCTCTCTTCAACCAGTAAAGTGGCGCCGGCGAGGTCCTGGCCGGGGATATCCACACTGTTGTTCGCTACCCTCACGAGAACGGTTCATTACGCGGGAAGCCACTGGCGAATAACGTGGCTTTGTGGTCTTCGACATTTCTCGCGCCCGGCGCGACACCCCGGGCGCGAGCCGGGTAGCGCACCTGAACAACGCCGGAGCGGCGCTGCCGCCCGCACAGGTCACCGAAGCGGTGATCGCCCATCTGCGCCGGGAGGCCGAGCTCGGCGGGTACGAGGCCGCCGACGCCGCCGGGGAGCAGGTCCAGGCGACGTACACCGCGATCGCCCGGTTGATCGGCTGCGAGGTGGACGAGATCGCGGTCGTGGAGAACGCGACCCGGGCCTGGGACATGGCCTTTTACGCCCTGTCGTTCGCGCCGGGCGACCGCATCCTCACCACCCACGCTGAGTACGCCAGCAACGTCATCGCCTTCCTACAGGTCGCGCGGCGCACCGGCGCGGTGATGGAGGTCGTCGACGACGACGAGCACGGCCAGATCTCCGTCGCCGACCTGCGCCGCCGCCTCGCTAACGGCGCCCCGGTGAAGCTCATCGCGGTGACCCATGTGCCGACGCAGGGCGGGTTGGTCAACCCCGCTGAGCAGGTCGGCGCGCTGGCCCGCGAGGCCGGAGTGCTGTTCCTGCTCGATGCCTGCCAGTCAGTGGGTCAGCTGCCCATCGACGTCCAGCGCATCGGCGCCGACCTGCTCTCCGCGACCGGACGCAAATATCTGCGCGGCCCGCGCGGCACTGGCTTTCTGTACGTGCGCCGCGCGATCCTCGACCGGCTCGAGCCACCGTTTCTCGACCGGCACGCCGCGACGTGGACGGCACCCGGGCGATACGAGATCCGCCCGGACGCGCGGCGCTTCGAGACCTGGGAGACCAACTACGCCGGCAAGATTGGGCTCGGGGTCGCCATCGACTACGCCCTGTCCTGGGGACTGGACGCCATCGAGGCCCGCGTCACCACGCTCGCGGAAAGTCTACGAGCGCGGCTGCGGGCGCTGGCCGGCGTGCGCGTGCACGATCAAGGCCAGCGCCGCTGCGGCATCGTCACCTTCACCGTCGCGGGTGTCCCCGCCCAGGATGTGCGGCGCCGCCTGGCTCGCGCGGGGGTGAACACCAGCGTCTCGCGCGCCAGCTCCGCCCGCCTGGACCTGCCCTTCCGGGGCCTGTCCGAGCTGGTGCGCGCGTCGGTGCACTACTACAACACCGACGACGAGCTCGACCGCCTCGTCACCGCGCTCCCCCGCGCCACCAGCGGCTAAGCGCCGAGTGCGGCCTCCCCTCGGGGCGGCTGGGACACTCCCTGGGACAAACCGCTGAGAAGTTGCTGGACAGCGACGGGCATGGTGAAACCGGTGGGCCCGACGCTGACGCAGGACCAGCGCCCGTCGCTGACCACGGGCACGCCGGCGTTGGCCATGCTCTCCACGAGGTCACCGGCGAGGTACCTGTGGCGGGAGTCCCACACCCGTTGCCGATCGGTTTGGTCGAGAGTTGCCCACCACAGATGGGCAAGTTGCAGGGAATTACTCATCGCGAACCACTTTCTGGGTAGTCGTTGTTGAGCGCACGACTCATCACGGGCACGGTCGGGTCAATGAGCACCGTTGCCCAGGGGCCGATGTCAACCGGTTTGTGGTTCTCCCCGCTGAGGCCGTCCGTTCAGGGGACGGGGTTGCCGCCGACGGTGGCGGTGGGGTGCAGGAGTTGTTGCGCGAGGTGGCACTGGGTGGCGACGAGCTCGTCGACAACCTGGCGCTGAGCCTCGAGGAGCTTTTCGAACGGGTCACACGCGAGGGAGACCACAGCCGAGCCAGCGGGGAAGCTCGGCGCGGTGGGGCCAAGTTTGCGGGCCAGGTCGGCCCAGACCTGCAACGACCGCAACGAGGTGTCCTGCCCTTGGCGCACGAGTTGCGCCATCGAGTCCCGCGTCCGCTGGACGCTCGCCTCCTCGGTGATGCGGGACTGCTCGATGGGGGCGCCCACGGCGGCGTGGGCTGGGCGAGGCGCTCGGTCCTCGGTGGTTCGCCGGTCGTCTGTGATGTGAGTGGACATGCTGTTGCTCCCGGGGTCACGGTTCTCAGGGATGCTGGATGTGCCGTCCACCTACCACCGTGCGCGCCATTGACGCAACACACAACCACCGTCAGGATAAATCAAGGTAACGGTCCGGGTCACTGCTGTGTCACGGTCAGCGCCCGAGACGCGCCAACCAGCTCGACGTGGTTGGTTAGGTTGTGCGGTTCGCGGCATGGGCGACGACGTCGGCGAGCTGGCCGCTTGCCTGGAAGATCTGGCGTTGCGCGGCTGCTCCGTTGCCCCGTCTGAGCACTGCGGTGACCAGGTCTTCGACAACCTCACGTTCGCCGTGGTCGTCCAGCACGGGCCGGACATGGTCCATGAGGGCGCGAATCACCCGCTCGGCCGGCGTCGGCCGACCCGTCGGATCAACGAGATCGCCGTCGAGACCTGATTGACCAGCTCGCCAGCTCGCGAGCCGAAGCAATTCGGTGCGCAGTGGCGGCGCGGGCACGCCGGCTCGCCAGGACCGGGCAGCTGTTTCGACCAGCGCCCTGGCCAGGGCCGCCAGCAGTACCGCATCGTCGGCGACCAGACACACGTCGGCGACGCGCACTTCCACTGTCGGGTGCGCATCGGACAGCCGGGCGTCAAAGTAGAGCATCCCCAGGTCGAGCAGCGTCCCAGACTCGATCATTGCTCGCGTCGTGGCGTGATAGGCCTCGGCGGAGCCGAAGAGCTCGGTGGGGCCAGCTGATGGCCATCGACCCCAGACCTGGGACCGAAAACTGGCATAGCCGCTGTCCCGCCCCTGCCAGAACGGCGAGTTGGCGCTGAGCGCGAGCAGACAGGGCAGCCAGCCGCGGATGCGGTCCAGGACCGCCACCCCCTCCGCCTCCGACTCAATCCGCACGTGAACGTGACAACCACAGGTGAGCTGCTCCCGGGCGGTGAGACCGAATGCATCCACTATCCGCCGGTAACGAGGCAGGGTGCTGATCGACGGATCGACCGGAAGCGGCGAGGTGGCCAGTGCGGCGACCCTGGCTCCCCTGCCTTCGGCGGCAACGCTGGCCGCTCGCCGCCACCGCCGCAGCTCACCCGCCAGCTCGTCAAGCTTGACACAAGGCCGGGTGTTCGTCTCGATCTGCTGGCGCATCAACTCAGCGGTGAGGACTTGATCAGCCGCGGGGCCACCGTCGGCCACATCCCGCAGCACCGCCGCGGCCAGCGCCAGCGCTCGGCCACTGACCGGATCGACCAGCAGCAGTTCCTCCTCCACTCCCACGGTGCGCGCGATCCCGCTAGCTCCCACGGCCAGCCCTCACGCGGTCTTGAGTTCGGGTTGGACTGCCGCTTCGCGCTCGTCGGCCGCGATGGCCGCGAGGACTCGGTGGCTGGGCAGGCTGAGCGCGACGGCCAGGTAGCAGATCCCCAGGCTGAACACGGCCACCACGCCCAAGTCAACCCATTCCGGAATGAGCTTGATCCCGCCGTATTGCCCGAGCTTGGAGATCACCGCCAGACCGACGAGCCAGGGCAGGATCCACCACGACGACCGCGGGTCCAGCGGCGGCGGTTCCATCGGCCGACCGAGCGCGTAGGAGATCCCGAACACCACATAGCCAGCGACGATGGCGTACATGATCTTTTCCACCGAGGCCCAGGGAGTCCAGTAGATGATCTCATTCGCGGCGATGAACGCCAGTGGCGCCAGGACCGAAGGAGCCGGCAACCGGTACGGCCGGGCGCGCCCGAGGTCGGTCTTGCGCAGGGCCAGCAAGGTGATCGGCGCGAACGCATACATGATCACGGTGGCCGAGGTGACCAGCCCGACCAGGCTCTGCCAGCTCGGGAAGGGCAAAAAGCAGATCAGACCCATGATGAACGACAGGATGATCGAGAAGTACGGGACACCGCGAGCGCTGATCCGGCTGACACCCCGGGGGACATAACCAGCGTGCCCCAGCGCGTAGGACAACCGCGCGGAAGTACCCACATAAATCAGACCAGTGCCGGCCGGTGAAATGAACGCATCCACGTACAGGATGGCGGCCAGCCACCCCAAGCCCAGCCCGGTCGCCAGAGTCGCATACGGCCCGAAGTCGCCTTTGCCCACCGGGTGCGCCCACCCGTGAATGAGGTCGGCGGGGTTCAGCGAACCGACGAAAGCGACCTCCAGACCCAGATACAACACGGTGCCCACCAGCACCGCGCCGATCACCGCGCGCGGCACGTTGCGCTGCGGGTCCCGCGCCTCACCGCTGATCTGTGCCGCTTGCTCGAAGCCCTGCAGCGCGAACACCACACCCAGCGGTAGCGCCGCGAACACTCCATGCGCACCGTAGGGGGCGAAACCACCACCGGCGCTGAAGTTCGACGCGTGGAACGACACCACAATCAAGACAACGATCGTCAAAGCCGGCACCGCGATCTTCCAGAGCACCGCGATCCGGTTGCTCTCCGCCAGCCACCGCACCCCGAGGATGTTGATGACGGTGAACACCAGCATCAACACCGTGGCCGCGCCCAGGCCCTTGGGCGTCAGCGCCCCCGCATCGTTGATCAGCCCGTGCCACTTGTGGTCCAAGTAACCCAAGGCGGCCTCGACCTCGATCGGGGCGATCGTCACCGCCTGCAGCCAACCCACCCAGCCAGCGGTGAACCCGCCCAAGGACCCGAACGCCAACCGCGGCCACCGCGCCGTGCCCCCCACCAGGGGATAAGCCGCACCGAGCTCCGAGTGCACCAGCGCCAACAACACAATGATCACACCAGCGAGCACCCACGACACGATCGAGGCCCCACCCGCGGACGTCGCCGCCGTCAACGCGCCCAGCAGCCAGCCCGACCCGATGATCGAACCCAGCGAGACGAACATCAACGCCATCAAACCGACATCACGCCGGAAACCCGGCCGCTCCGCGGGCACCGTCCCGCGCACCGACGTTTGCGCCATGATCACAGCCTCCCGCAGCGGCAGCCCGACTCGCAGCAGTATGCACTGGTTGACCGGAATCCGGGTAGGGTCAGGTTCAGGGCTAAGGCGGTGGACTGAACCGGGGCCGCCCGGGGCGAGTACGTTGAGTGTCCACGTTGTCAAGCGTTGTTGAGCGTCACGGCGCGGTGTTGACCAAGGAGGCTGCGATGGGCGAGTTCAGCCCTTGGCATTTGTTAATCGTGGTGGCGGTCCTGGTATTGCTGTTCGGATCCGCCAAACTGCCGCAGTTGGCCCGTTCGGTGGGTCAGTCGATGCGGATCTTCAAGTCTGAGACCCGCGCGCTGTCCGGCGAGAAGGAACCCGAGCAGCTCCCCCCGACGGCCAGCTCGCCGCCCCCGGCAGCCCAGGCTTCCCCAGCAGCCCAGGCTTCCCCGGCAGCGCAGTCTGCCCCCGTGCCCCAGGCGCACGAGGGTCCACCTGCCAGCTAGCTAGGGCGCCGTTCCCGGCGCAGTTGCCGGTACTCCCGGATCACCAAGACAATGATCACCAGATCCAGGGCAGCGAAGATCGGCAGCGCAATCGAGTGGGTATGGACTGTCCGAAGGAGTTCATATACCACGAAAGCTCCCAGTGCCACTACCGCGATCGGGTAAGCCGGTAGGAGCTTGCGCCAGAGAGCCACCACCAGAGCGATCTTGATGATGCCATGCAAGAGCAGGTACACGATCGCGAACGACCGGGTGCCGCCCGCGAAGTGGTCCGCCACGGCATGCAGGTGCACAGCGAGCGTCCCCGTCGGATCGCCGGCCAGCTCACGGGTCACCACCGTGTCGATCAAGCGCGTGATCGCGGTGGCCGGCAGGAAGCTCAGCAGGATGCCGCCCAGCAGCTGGAGCCCGCCATCCAGGCCCTTGAGCGCGATCGCGACGCGGAACAGCCGCTCCGTCCCAAACCACCGTGTTCGAGACCGCTGGGTTTGAGAACGCTCTGGCCCAGACGGCTGTTCCGTGAAGGTGCGCACCCCGTCCATGATGCCTGGCGGCGCACCGGGCACCGCCGGCACCCTGATCCGGCGGCGGCGGGTGGCGTTAATCGTCTCGCGGCAAGTCGAAAATGTAGCCGACCCCACGGACCGTCCGAATCCGAGTTGGCTGCTCCACGTCACTTTCAATCTTCATGCGAAGCCGGCGGATGTGCACCTCCAGGTAGTTCCGCACATCCGCCCGGTCCGGGCCCCACGCGTTGTCCAGCAACTCATTCCGGGTGACGACCCGGCCGGCATTGTCCATCAGCTGCCGCAGAATCACGAATTCCTTGTTCGGCAGGTGAACGGGTGTGCCGCGAACCAGGAGCCTGTGCCCATCGAGCTGCAGTTCCACATCACCGATCCTCAGGATCCGCAGACGCCCGAGAGTCTGGGGATCGACCGACAAGTAACGACTTGCCTCCGATGTGTCCATCGGCCCCCAGCTCTCCAGCGGTGACATCAGCCGAACCTCCCAGAGATGTAGTCTTCAGTAGCCTTGTGTCGCGGATTGGAGAAGATCGTCTCCGTGTCGTCCAGCTCGACGAGGCGACCCGGCTCGCCGGTGGCCGGTAAATTGAAGAACCCGGTTTGATCAGACACCCGAGCAGCCTGTTGCATGTTATGGGTCACGATGATGATCGTGTAGTCATTCTTCAATTCCCCCATCAGGTCTTCGATCGCCAGCGTGGAGATCGGGTCCAGCGCCGAGCAAGGCTCGTCCATGAGCAGAACGTCGGGTTGCACCGCGATGGCGCGCGCGATGCACAACCGCTGCTGCTGCCCTCCCGACAAGCTGCCGCCCGGCTTGCCGAGCCGGTCTTTGACCTCGTTCCACAGATTCGCGCCGCGCAGTGAGCGCTCAGCCACCTCACCCAACTGGGTCTTGTTGCTCATCCCCCGCAGCTTGAGGCCGGCCACCACGTTGTCCCGGATGGACATGGTCGGAAAAGGATTCGGTCGCTGGAACACCATGCCGACCGCGCGGCGCACTTCAACCGGGTCAACACCGGCCCGGTATATGTCCTCGCCATCCAGTTCGATCCGACCCTCGACCCGCGCCCCCGGGATGACCTCGTGCATGCGGTTGATCGCGCGCAGCACGGTAGATTTCCCGCAACCCGAAGGACCGATGAACGCGGTAATGGCGCGCGGTGGCACCGACAGGTTCACACCCCGCACGGCGTGGAACTTTCCGTAGTAGATGTCGACATCTTTCAACTGAACGTTCTTGGCCATGACAGATCCAATTTGTGGGTTAGATGCGGACACTCGCGAGGCGTGCGACGACCCGAGCGAGGATGGTGAGAATCAAGACGGTCAGGATCAGGACCAACGCCGCCGCCCAAGCCCGGTTGATCGCTGTCTCGTTCGGCAGACCGGCCTCGCTGAAAACAAAAAGTGGCAGCGAGGCCTGCGCACCGGAGAACGGATTGAAGTTGAGCGCGGGGTTACCGAACACCGTGAGCAACAAGGGAGCGGTCTCCCCGGTCACCCGCGCCACAGCGAGCATCACCCCCGTCACGATTCCCCCCAGGGCGGTGGGCAGGACAATACGCAGCACGGTGATCCACTTTGGCACCCCCAGCGCATAGCTACCCTCACGGAGACTGTCCGGAACGATCTTCAGCATCTCCTCGGCCGACCGGACGACCGTGGGCAGCATGATGATCGTCAAAGCCAACGAGCCCGCAAATCCGGAGAAATCCCGCCCTAACGCCAGAATCCACAACGCGAAGATGAACAGTCCCGCAACAATGGACGGAAGGCCGGTCATCACGTCGACGAAAAAGCTCACCACCCGACCCAGCCGGCCAGAACTGTATTCCACCAGATAGATCGCGACGAGCAGCCCGAACGGGACCGCCATGAGCGACGCCAAACCCACCTGTTCGAGCGTGCCGATGATGGCCTGATAGATGCCACCGTCCGCGTCCTGCTCGGCGACTCCGCGCATCGTGTGGGTGAGGAATGACCCGTTGAGCACCACCACACCTTTGATAACAGTAAAGCCGAGCACCGCGACGAGCGGCAGGATCGCCACACAGCTGCACGCCACCACGATGCTGGTCGCCAACCGATCCTTCGCCCTGCGCCAGCCTTCGACCAGACCCGACACCGCAGTCTGCGCGGCAATGTAGAGCACCGCCGTGACGAGCATGAATCCGACCCACCCCTGCATCCGCGTCGCGGTGAGCAGGACCTGGGTCACCGCGATCGACCCCATCGCTATCGCGGCGAGCGACCATCGGGGCAGCCGCGCCCGCACAAACGGTGAGCCCATCGTGACGGCGGTAGCTGACTGAGTCATGATGAACCTCCCTTGGAATTTTTGGCAACGATCGCTCGCGCCCCGAAGTTGACGATCAATGTGATGACGAACAGCACCAAGCCCGATGCGATCAAGGCACCCCGGCCCACATCGCCGGCCTCGCCATAACTGTTGGCGATGTTGGCCGCGATGGTGTTGCCACCAGGTTCGAGGATGTGCGGGCTGATCACATAGTTAGCCGACAGCACCAACGCCACAGCGATGGTCTCTCCTATCGCTCGTCCGAACCCGAGAACCGTCCCACTGACAACGCCCGAGCGTCCGTAGGGCAGGACGGCCACGCGAACCACCTCCCATTTTGTGGCCCCGATCGCCCACGCCGCCTCAATGTGATCCCGCGGTGTCTGCGTGAACACCTCCCGCGAGATCGCGGCAACGATCGGGATCACCATGACCGAGAGCACAATCGATGCGGCGAAAATTGACTTTCCGTAAGTGCCGTTGGACGCGAAGAGCGGGATGAAACCCAGATAGTGATTCAGGGACCTCGACGGTGGGATGAGGTGGGGCACGAGATAGATCAGTCCCCACAGCCCGAACACGACGCTGGGCACGGCGGCCAGCAAGTCAACCACGTAGGCCAGCGGGCGGGCCAACCAGCGCGGCGCGTAGTGACTGGTCGCGAGTGCGACCCCCACGGCCACCGGCACGCTCATCAGCAGCGCGAGCAGCGACGTCAGAGCACTGCCGAAAGCCAGGGCAGCGATGCCGAAGGACGCGGGCGCACCGTCTGGATCCCACTTCAGCGTGGTAAGGAAGCCAGTGGTGTCCGTCGCCAGCGCGGGAATGGCCTGGAGGATGAGGAACACCGCGATTGCGGCCATGATGACCAGGAGTGCGACGCCGGCTCCCAGGGCCAGCATCTGGAAGATCGCATCGCCGCGCCCGCGACGCCCGCGGCCGCGATCCGCGCCGGGAGCAGGCGTGCCCGTCATCAGCGGCGACGCGCCACCGCGAGCTCCACCGCTGCCCGGAACCTGCGCGGACAACTCCATCGAGATCCTTGCGAGTTCCGGTTCGTCCATGCTCCATCCTCATACCTGACATCACAATATCGGTCATGGCCGCACCACTAGCCGAGAACCACTAGCCGAGAGAACCAATCGTCTGCCGCACCTGTTGCTGGAGATCGCCCGGCAACGATACGTATCCCTGAGCCGGGAGTTCCTGCTGGCCAGCCGGGCTGGCCACGTATCCCAAGAAATTCTTGAGCAACGGCAGCTTGCCCGCGTCGTTGCCCTTCGAACACACTATCTCATAAGTGACAAGGAGGTTCGGGTAGGCGGTCGTGTCGGTGGTGGCGTAATCGAACTGCAACTTCAGGTCACCACCGGTACCCACCACCTTGGCCCCGGCCAGGAAGTTCACCGCGTTCTGCTGAGTGAGCGGAATGAACTTTCCTTGAGCGTTTCCGACCGCCGCATAGGGGATATCGCTCTGCGTCGCGAATGAGAGCTCAAAATATCCGATGCCGCCCGGAGTTGACTTGACACCCTGCGCGACACCCTGGCTGCCCTTGGCGCCTTGCCCACTCGGCGCGGCCCAGTTCTTGTTGGTCCCGAAGGCCCAGTCAGCCATGGCGTCATGCGCCAAGTAGTTCGTGAAGTTGTAGGTCGTCCCCGAGCCGTCAGACCGGTGGAAACTCTGGATGCCCAGCGACGGGAGCTGTGTGCCGGGATTGTCCCGCGCGATCGCCGGATCGCTCCAATTCGCGATCTGTCCGCTGAAAATCTTGGCCAGGTTGGTCGCGGAAAGATTCAGGGGTGTGGTGACTCCGGGCACGTTGTAGCCAATGGCGATCGGGCCAGGGACCATCGGGATGTTGATTGCGGGCCCACTCCGGCAGCGCGCGTCCGCCGCTTGCGCTTCCGTGCCCTCGGCCAGCGGAAAGTCGGATCCCGCAAAGTCAATCTTCCCGTCAGTGAACTGCTGAACACCCTGCCCGGAGCCACCTCCACCGTAGTTGATGTTCGCGCTCGAGCACTTGGCGAGATAGTCCTTGATCCACCGAGCCATGGCGTTCTGCTGGGCTGTCGATCCAGCGGCGGTCAGCGAGCCCGAGCCGCAGGTGATGGCGGCCGCCTGGGCGGGGGTGGCGGCGGACGAACCCGAGCCGCCGCCGGTGTCCGAGCCGCAGGCTGCGAGCAGCAGCCCGGAACAAGCCAGCGAGCCCAGCACGGCGCGACGGCGCTGAAATTTCACGAGACCTCCGAACGAGTAAGTGAAACGCGGAGACAACCTCGACCAAACGGCCGTTGGCGCAACCTACGCAACCTCGGTGGGAGAAGAGGTAGACATCACCTAGTCAGGAGATGAACAACGCACGAAAATTCCACCACAAGAGCTTGAAATTAACCCATTCAGCATAATCATGAGCCGCAATTACTGCTCTATGAAATCAGCTGGCGTCCAACAGACACTCTAAAGATGGCTTGGCTGTGGTTCTGACATGAGCTAAGCGGAGGCATGTGACCACACGTTCACCGCCGCATACACGCAGAGCACAATCTCACTCAAAGTTACTATTTCGACAGGTTGTCCCGCATGAATTCACTCTATAGTATGACTATCTAGCGCCTGATGTAGCTTAAAGTAATGATCTTTGAAGTGGCGCTGGTCGCGACACCGCCGTGGCCGCCACTTCCCCCGTGGGTGGAGGTTGGGCGATGACGCAGCTCCTGGGCATCGAGGCGCTCCGCGCTCAACTCACCGGACGGGTGATCGACAAGTTCGACCTCGACTACGACACGGCCCGCTGCGTCTGGAACGGTGCCATCGACTGCCGCCCGGCGGCCATCGCCCGGTGCACCGGGCCGTCCGACGTCGCGGCGGCCATCGCCTTCGGGCGCGAGCGTGAGCTGCGGATCTCGGTTCGGGGCGGCGCGCACGGGTGTTGGGAAGCCACCGCACCCGACGGCGGCCTCGTCATCGACCTCAGTGATCTGCGGGGGGTGTCGGTGGACCCCGGCAACCACCGGGCCTGGTGCGGTGGCGGCGCGACGACCGCTGAGCTGGACGCCGCAACCCAGCGGCACGACCTCGCCGTGACCGGGGGGATGATCAGTCACACCGGGGTGGGTGGCCTGACCCTCGACGGCGGGTTCGGCTGGCTGGTCCACAAGGCCGGGCTGACCGCGGACAATCTGCTCTCCGCTGAGGTGGTCACCGCCGACGGGCGCACGCTGAGCGTCACGGCCGGTCGGCATCCTGAGCTGTTCTGGGCCCTGCGGGGGGGTGGCGGCAACTTCGGCGTCGTGACCGGCTTGGAGTTCCGGCTGCACGAGCTGCGCCCGCTGGTGCACCTCGGGCTGTTTTTCTGGGGGGCGGAACACGGCGGCGAGGTGCTTCGCCTCGGCCGGGACGTGGCGGCGGCGCTGCCCCGCGATGCCGGATTGCTCCTCGTCGCCGGCCTGACCGCGCCGTGGACACCTTTCGTACCCGCCCGCCACCGCGGGAGTCCGGGGCACGCACTCATGGTCGCCGGATTCTCCTCGGCGCGGGCGCACCACCGGCTGATCGCACCGATTCGGGCGGCACTACCGCCGTTGTTCGAGTCCGTGACCCCACTGCCGTACGTCGAGCTGCAGAGGATGCTCGACGACACGGCGCCGTGGGGCAGCCACGCCGACCAGAAAGGCTTTTATCTTCACGAGCTCAGCGACGAGGCCATCGCCGTGCTCACCGAGCGCATGCCGGACAAGCGCTCACCGCTGTCCGTCATCCCGATCCTCGCACTGGGCGGGGCATTCGCCGACGTCCCTGCGCAGCAGACCGCCTTCGCCGGCAGCCGAGCGACCCGGTTCGTGGTCAACGTGACAGCCATCGCGCCCGATGCCGAGTCGCTCGCGCCCGATCGGGCGTGGGTCCAGGCGGTGGGGCGGGCACTGGCCCCGCACGCCAGTGAACCCGGCGGCTACCGCAACGTCAGGACCGACTGCGACGGCAACGCCGCCCAAGCGGCCTGCGACCCAGCGAAGCACCAGCGACTGGCCCGGATCAAGGCGCGCTACGACCCGGACAACGTGTTCCGGATCAACGCGAACATCAAGCCCCACCGCGGCCGACGTCAGCCGCCACTCCACGCGGAGAGCCGCCCGGAGAGCACTGGGCCGGAGTAAGTTCAGTCCATGGCGGAGCTGCTGCGCACCGACCGGCTCCTGGTGCGTGACTGGTCGGTTGCCGACGCCGAGGCGGCGCTGAAGATCTATGGACATGACAGCGTCATCCGGTGGCTGTACGAGCTCGAGCACATCCCCGACGCGGCCGCCATGCAGGTGGTGCTGCGGGGCTGGGCCACCGAACAGCGTGCGATGGCACCGGGAACCGGCCGGTGGACACTGGTTGCGCTCGACGAGGGCACGCTGGTCGGGGACATGCTGGTAGGGGGCACACTGGTCGGGGCAATCAGCTTGCTGCCGATGCCGGTGCCCGAGGCGGACGTCGAGATCGGCTACCAGCTCGCGCCGGAGTACTGGGGGCGGGGTTACATCACCGAGGCCGCCTGGGCGCTGGCGCAGTGGGCCTTCCAGCATGCGCTGGTCGAGTTGTTTGCCCTGGTCGCCCCGGACAACGTGCGCGCGGCGGCCACCGCCCGGCGGATCGGGATGGAGTGGGTCGGCGAGACCGACAAATATCACCAGACACGCTTGACGGTGTTCCGGCTGCGGCCCGATGATCTCGCCCGCGCACGTCAGAAATAGACCGCGTCAGAAGTAGGCCCTGGTGACATAGTCCGCCACGCAACCGGGCTTTGCGCCGCCCTCGATCCGCAGCGTGGTGCGCAGTACGAGCTGCAGACCACCGGTCACCTCGCTGGCCTCGGCCAGCGTGACGTCAGCCCAAACAGTGGATCCCACCCGCACCGGGGCGGGGAAACGCACCTTGTTCAGCCCATAGTTGATCATCATCGTGGCGCCCTCGACCCGGTAGATCTGATCGAGCAGATGCGGCAACAGCGACAGGGTGAGAAACCCGTGCGCGATGGTGGCGCCAAAGGGCCCCGCCGCGGCGCGCTCGGGGTCAAGGTGGATCCACTGGTGGTCCTCGGTCGCGTCCGCGAAGGCGTTGACGCGCTGCTGCTCGATCGTCATCCGGTTGCTCTCGCCCAGCTGCTCGCCAGCCGCGGCTCGCAACTCATCGGCCCCGGTGAACACCTTCATCGCCGATCACTCCCCCGTCGTCATCCGGGCGATCTCCACGGCCACGGCGGCCGCCTCCCGGTCGCCAAGCACGATGCCATCACGACCAGGCTAGCTGGCGGGCACCAGGTAGCGGAGCAGGACGACGTTGCCGAGCATCCGGGTCTCCACAAGTGTCAACGGACGCTCCGGGCTCTGGGGGAACACAGCAGGGTGCACAAACCGGGGAGCGGCACGGTCACCGACGAAAAATGGCGCGATCACCAGGTGGATCTCGTCCACCAGTCCCGCGCTGAGGAACTGGGTGTGGATGGCGCAGCCGCCCTCCACCATCAGACGCTCGACCTTGCGCGCGCCCAGATCCGCCAACACCGCACCCAGCTCGATCGGGTCCCCCGCCGCGACCACGGTCGCGACATCCGCCAGCGTCTCGCGAAGTGCAGGCGCGACCCGATCGCGGGTGTAGACGAGTTTCTCACTGTCCCCGGCGGAGAAGAATCTCGCGGTGCCCTCCAAGACACCGCGACCGGTCAGAGTGACCTTCATGGGGTGCGGGGCCAGGCCACGCCGGATACGTTCCCGCTGGCGCTCAACCGAGCGAATGAGCAGCCGGGGGTTGTCCCGGCGGATCGTGTTCGCCCCCACCAAGATGGCGTCGACGCTGGCCCGTACCGCATCGACCCGCTCGAGATCCTCCGCGTTGGACAGCATCAACCGAGCCTGGCGCCGGTCATCGATGCAGCCGTCGAGGGACATCGCCACCGAAACGATGACATGCGGGCGAATCGCCACCCGGCAAGGCCCGCTCAGCGAGTGATCGTGATGGCCTGCACTGGGCACGCGAGGGCGCCCGCCTCGGCCTGGGACTCCAGCTCGGGCACGACCTCCGGGTTGCGGATCAGGCAGTATCCACCATCGTCCAGGTCGTAGACCCCGGGCGTTACGGCGTTGCACTGACCGTGGCCCTCACAGATGTTCGGGTCGACCTCAACGCGCACGGCATCCTCCTCGGCTTCGGGCTCAATGATCCGCCAGAAGTCTGCCAGATACTTAGGCAATCCGGGTGCACTTGCGGCCCTTGCCCAGCAAACCACCACGGCTCCAGGGTGAGGGGGGTTAAGTCCGCGCGCGAAGTCCGGTAGACAGACAGGTGACTGCTGCGTGACGGCTTTTCGGTGGCGTCGTTAGAACCTGTTGGCGGCGCCCTCGAGGTGGTCGAGGGCGACAAGGAGGTCGGGTCGGTGGATCGTCGAGTGCGGCGCGCGGTGCTGGGCCGATTGGCGGTGCTTGAGGAGATAGCCGCCCGGGCGGCCGCGACACTATCGGCGCCACTAGCCCGCAAGCACATCCAGACCATCGCTGGTGGATGGCGCGAGTTGCTCATCCAGCACCAGGTGGACGCCACCGGTCGCTGCCCGGTCTGCTCAGGCTGGGTGCGTCGGCGCCGCTGGCCCTGCGAGGTCTGGGTCACCGCGCACCGTCACCTCATCGGTGACACCACCGCGCCGATCAAACCCTTGATGAAGAACTCCAATCCCTTCTGCCAGCCGCGCCACGTGGTGGTGGTCCCGCGTCAGCCCGGCGCTCCAGCCGCTGAACAGACCACAACGGACGTGCCTTCCCCACGGCGCGAAGCCGGCAAGGCATCGATCAGACGCTCTTGATCTCCAGCGGTGCGGATCCGGTCCGGAGTCCCCGACGCGGGCGGGTGTTCACCGAAATGAAGGCGCACGGCACGGCTGAACGCGACTACCCTTACTGCGGTCGGCCCCCCAGCCGGCGCGCCGTGGGTCGCCGGCTGGCGCACAGAACGGATAGAACGGACAGGCGCACGTGTCCCGCACCGACCGCCCCGTGCAGTTCGGCCCCAACGAGTGGCTCGTCGAGGAGATGTACGAGCAGTTCCTCGCCAATCCCTCGACGGTGGACTCCTCGTGGCATGACTTCTTCGCTGACTACCTGCCCGCACCGCGCGGCGACAACGCGCCACGCGCCAGCGCGGTAGCGCCCCCGAAGCAGCCACCAGCCAACGGTGCCCGGGGGCAGACCGTCGCCCGCACGCCAAGACCGCACGATCCAGAACAGGACACCGCAACCCCGCTGCGTGGCGCGGCGGCCCGCGTGGTGGCGAACATGGAGACCTCGCTGGAGCTCCCGACGGCCACCAGTGTGCGGGCGATACCGGCGAAACTGCTTGTCGACAATCGCATAGTGATCAACAATCACCTCAAGCGGACCCGCGGCGGCAAGGTCAGCTTCACCCACCTCATCGGGTACGCGGTGGTGCGGGCGCTGGCCGAACACCCGCGGCTGAACCGGCACTACACCACCGACGGCCAGGGCAAGCCCGCTGTCGTGACGCCCGAGCACGTCAACCTGGGCCTGGCGATCGACCTCAAGACCGACAAGGGCCGCAGCCTCCTCGTCGCCTCGATCAAGGGTTGCGAGACGCTGACCTTCGCTCAGTTCTGGCAGGCCTATGAAGACGTCATCCGCAAAGCCAGGGAGGGCAGGCTCACCGCCGAGGATCTCGCGGCCAGCACGATCTCGCTGACCAATCCGGGCACCATCGGCACCAATCACTCGGTCCCCCGGCTGATGTCCGGGCAGGGCGCCATCATTGGCGTCGGCGCGATGGAGTACCCAGCGGCCTTCCAGGGCGCCAGTGACCGGGCACTCGCCGAGATGGCCATCAGTAAGATCATCACACTGAGCTCCACTTACGACCACCGCATTCTCCAGGGTGCGGAGTCCGGCGAATTCCTGCGCCGGGTGCACGAGCTGGTGCTCGGCGAGAACAGCTTCTACGACGGGGTGTTCGCCTCGCTGCGCATCCCCTACGAGCCGGTGCGCTGGGTGCAGGACATTCCCGAGGGCACGGTCGACAAGACGGCCCGGGTGCTGGAGATCATCGACGCCTACCGCACCCGGGGGCACCTCATGGCCGACACCGACCCGCTCAACTACCGGCAGCGCCAACACCCTGATCTCGACGTGCTGCGCCACGGTCTCACCCTGTGGGATCTGGAGCGGGAGTTCCCCGTCGGCGGGTTCGCCGGGCGGTCCCACATGCTCTTGCGCGACATCTTGGGCGTGCTGCGCGACGCCTATTGCCGCAATGTCGGCGTGGAGTACATGCACATCGCGGCACCCGATGAGCGACGGTGGCTGCAGGAACGCGTGGAGCGGGCGCACGACAAACCCACGGGTGCTGAGCAGAAGTACATCCTGTCCAAGCTCAACGCCGCGGAGTCGTTCGAGACCTTCCTGCAGACCAAGTACGTCGGCCAGAAGCGCTTCTCGCTGGAGGGCGCCGAGACCGTGATCCCGCTGCTGGACGCCGTGCTGGACAAGGCTTCCGAGTACAAGCTGGACGAGGTCGTGCTCGCCATGCCGCACCGCGGCCGGCTCAACGTGCTGGCCAACCTGGTGGGCAAGCCGTACTCGCAGATCTTCCGCGAGTTCGAGGGCAACCTTGACCCCGGGCAGGCACACGGCTCCGGTGACGTCAAGTACCACCTGGGGGCCGAGGGCAAGCACTACCGGATGTTCGGCGACGGCGAGACGAAGGTGTCGCTGATCTCGAACCCGTCGCATCTGGAGGCCGTGGACCCGGTGCTGGAAGGCATCGTGCGGGCCAAGCAGGACATCCTGGACAAGGGCCCGGACGGCTTCACCGTGCTACCACTGGCGATGCACGGCGACGCCGCCTTCGCCGGTCAGGGCGTGGTGGCCGAAACGCTCAACCTGTCGCAACTGCGCGGTTACCGCACCGGTGGCACCGTGCACGTGATCGTGAACAATCAGGTCGGATTCACCACGGCACCACAGTATTCGCGGTCCAGCGAATACTGCACCGATGTCGCGAAGACGATTGGCGCGCCGGTGTTTCACGTCAACGGCGACGACCCGGAGTCCTGCGTCTGGGCCGCCAAGCTGGCGGTGGACTACCGGCAGGAATTTCGCAAAGACGTCGTGATCGACATGATTTGCTACCGCCGCCGCGGCCACAACGAGGGCGACGACCCGTCGATGACGCAGCCGAAAATGTACGACATCATCGACAGCAAGCGGTCGGTCCGCAAAAGCTACACCGAGGCGCTCATCGGTCGCGGAGACATCTCCCTGGCGGAGGCCGAGGCCGCGCTGAAGGACTACGCGCAACAGCTTGAACACGTCTTCAACGAGGTGCGGGAGCTGGAGAAGCGCCCTGCGGCGCCGAGCGAATCGGTGGAAACCGAGCAGATCGTGCCCACCGGGCTGGACACCGGGGTGGATCGCGAAGTCATTGAACTGATCGCTGACGCGCACGTCAACCTGCCCGAGGGTTTCAGTCCGCACCCCAGGGTCCGGCCGGTGCTGGAAAAACGCGCGACGATGGCTCGCGAGGGTGGCATCGACTGGGCCTTCGCCGAGCTGCTAGCGCTCGGCTCGGTGTGCCTGGACGGCCGCCCGGTGCGACTGTCCGGCCAGGACACCCGGCGCGGCACCTTCGTGCAACGACACGCGGTCCTGATCGACCGCAAGACCGAGGCCGAGTACACGCCACTGATGAACCTCTCGCCGGACCAGGCGAAGTTCTTGACCCACGACTCGGCACTGTCAGAGTTCGCCGCGTTGGCTTTCGAATACGGCTATTCAGTGGCGAACCCGGACGCACTGGTGCTCTGGGAGGCCCAGTTCGGTGACTTCGTCAATGGTGCGCAGCCGGTGATTGATGAGTTCATCTCCTCCAGTGAGGCCAAGTGGGGCCAGCGTTGCGATGTCGTGTTGTTGCTGCCGCATGGTCACGAGGGACAGGGTCCGGACCACACCTCTGGGCGCATCGAGCGGTTCCTGCAGCTGTGCGCCGAGGGCTCCATGACCGTGGCGCAGCCCTCCACTCCGGCGAACTACTTCCACCTGCTGCGCAGGCATGCCCTGGACGGGGTGCACCGGCCGCTGGTGGTGTTCACCCCGAAGTCGATGCTGCGGCTCAAAACGGCGGTCAGCCCGGTGGAGGCTTTCACCGCGGGGAGATTCAGCTCGGTGCTCGATGACCCGATGGTCACCGACCCCTCGGCGGTGCGCCGGGTGTTGCTGTGCAGCGGCAAGATCAGCTATGAGCTGAACGCGGCGCGACTGCAGCGTGGCGTCCACAACACGGCGATCGTGCGCATCGAGCAGCTCTACCCGGTGCCCCAGCGCCGGCTCGCCGCGGCGCTGGACCGCTACCCGAAGGCCACCGACGTGTGCTGGGTGCAGGAGGAGCCCGCCAACCAGGGTGCCTGGCCGTACTACGGGTTGACGCTGCCGGAGCTGATGCCGCAGCGGCTGGGCGCACTGCGGCGGATCTCCCGGCGTGCCATGGCGGCCCCCTCAGCGGGATCGGCCAAGGTGCACGACGTGGAACAGCAGGAAATCCTCACCACCGCCCTCGACGCCTGACGCCCATGTACTTCACCGACCGCGGCATCGAGGAACTCGAAGGACGACGCGCCGACGAAGCACTCAGCGTCGAGTGGCTGGCCGCCCGGATGCGCACGTTCGTCGATGAGCACCCCGAATTCGAGGACGCCGTCGAGCGCTTGGCCACGTTCCTGGCTCGCGACGATGCCGACTACCACGCATAGGCCTCCGGGGCGGGCTTGGCGCCGTGCGGCGCTGGCGCAGGGAACAGCTCATCGAGCCGAGCCAACACCTCGGTGTCCAACGTGATCCCGACGGCTCCCAATGAACTGTCCAGTTGCGCGACGGTCCGCGGGCCGACGATCGGCGCGCTCACCCCGCTCTGGTGCAGCAGCCAGGCCAGCCCGACGTTGGCGGGATCTTCACCGAGGTCGGCACACAGCTTCTCGTAGCCCTCGATGCGGCTTCGGTTCGCCTCGAGACCGTCCGCCGAGCGGCCCGTGGTGCTTCGTGAACCGCTGCCCTCGCGCTGCTTGCGCAGCACCCCGCTGAGCAGACCGCCGTTCAGCGGCGACCACGGGATCAGCCCGATGCCGTAGTGCCGCGCGGCGGGCAGCACCTCCAGCTCGACCCACCGAGTGAGCAGGTTGTAGATGGACTGCTCGCTGACCAGCCCGGTGAGATGCCGCCGACGGGCCGCCTCTTGGGCCGCAGCCAGGTGCCAGCCGGCGAAGTTCGACGAGCCAACGTAGATGATCTTACCTTGTTGCCGGAGCACCGACATGGCCTCCCAGATCTCCTCCCATGGGGTGGCCCGGTCCACGTGGTGCATCTGGTAGAGGTCGATGTAGTCGGTCTGCAGCCGGCGCAGCGACCCCTCGCAGGCCCGGCGGATGTTCAACGCGGAGAGCTTGGTCTCATTGGGCCAGTCCCCCATCGAGCCGTAGAGCTTGGTGGCCAGCACGGTACGCTCCCGCCGCCCGCCACCCGAGGCGAACCATCGACCGATGATCTGCTCAGTGATCCCTTCGCCCTTGCGCCAGCCATAGACGTCGGCGGTGTCAAAGAAGTTGATGCCATGCTCGTGCGCCCGATCCATGATCGCGTGACTATCAGTCTCCGAGGTCTCCGGACCGAAGTTCATCGTCCCCAGGCACAGCCGGGACACCGACAGGCCGCTGCGGCCCAGTTGCGTGTAGTCCATGTCGACAAGGCTACGACCCGTGAGTGGCGATGCGGGTC
>JBDTAX010000165.1:0-40209 GCA_039924425.1 Pseudonocardiaceae bacterium | reverse complement strand
GTGCCAGCGGATCCTGGTCCCGCCCTCGATCGGCTCAAGATCGACGTCCGCACGGTAGTCCCGGACCGGCAGGCCAGACAGATGCAGGTAGCTGAACCGGCGGTCGGGGATCAGCTCGGCGACCTGGTCCCGGCCAGGCACCTTCCCCTTGCGGAAAATTCTGATCGCGCCGACTCCTTCCGACTCCCGCTCACCGGCCCGCTCCAGCTGGAACGAATCGATCGGGCCCCATCTTGGCCAGCTCGCGCCGTCTCGCAGCAGTGCGTACACGGCGGCTGGCTCGGCGCGGGTGTGGACCTGGACGTCGACACACAATTGAACCATGTGGTACATGTACCACATGGTTCAATTGCTGGCAACCGGATGATGGGAGACGACGTCCCCGATGACCGACCCGAAGCGGCGACTGCTCGCTGAGACCGTCAACTACCTGGCAGCCAACGGCGCTGGCGACATCAGTCTGCGACAGCTGGCCGCCGCGCTCGGCACCAGTCATCGGATGCTCATCTACCATTTCGGTTCCAAGGAAGGCCTGCTCATTGCGGTCGTCCGGACGATGGAGCAGCGTCAACGCGAGATCTTCGCGGAGCTTGAGTTGGATGCACGCGCCTCCCCGCCGGACATCGCGCGGCGGTTCTGGCGGCGGCTGAGCGATCCGGCGATGTGGCCCTACGAACGGCTGTTCTTCGAGATGTATGGCCGAGCGCTTCAGGGCGACCCATGCGCGGCCCCGTTGCTGGACGGCATCGTCGAGAGCTGGCTGGCTCCACTGACCGAATGGGGCCGCCGCCAGGGCATGCCGCCGCAGGCAGCTCACACCACTGCCCGCCTGGGGGTCGCGGTGGCCCGGGGTCTGCTGCTCGATCTGCTGGCCACCGGCGATCGCGAGGGCACCGACGCGGCCATGGAGCGGTTCATCGCGATGTACCAGGCGATGGTGCAGGAGTATTCGTGAGGTATGACGAATCTGTCCGGGGCTGACGCGGTCAACCATCACGCCGGCCATCCGGGCTTCGCCGGGGTGAGCGGACTGGTGGCCGGGCTCACTATGATCGTCGGGCGGGGCGCCGTCACCCGGCTCGCCGCTGACCTGGCCTGCGTGTCGGATACTGACCGCGTTGTCGATGTCGGTTGCGGCCCAGGCACCGCCGCCAGAGAGGCCGCCCGTCGTGGTGCTCGCGTGACCGGCGTGGATCCGGCATCCGTGATGCTCCGGCTCGCCCGGACGTTGACCCGCGACCGCCCCGCCGTCACCTGGGCCTATGGCGTCTCGGAAAACCTGCCGCAGCCGGATGGGTCAGCGACGGTGGTGTGGTCGCTGGCGAGCGTTCACCACTGGAAAGACGTCACCGCGGGGCTCGCCGAGGCACGGCGAGTGCTCGTCCCTGGCGGACGGTTCCTCGCGATCGAGCGCCGCGTGGCTCCCGGCGCCACCGGGCTAGCCAGCCATGGGTGGACCGACCAGCAGGCCGAGTCCTTCGCGGCCCAGTGCCGGGCGGCCGGCTTCGATGACGTGCGTGTCGAGAAGCACACTCCTGGCCGACGTGCTGTCCTGGTGGTCAGGGCCGTCCGGCCATGAGCACCAGGCGCTAGGACGTCGTCGCGGTGAGTTCGTCGAGCGCGGGCACGGTGTGGTTGGTCGACGCGGAGATCCGTAAGCCGACGAACCGGGCGTCCACGGGGCGGAAGCGGAGCTCGTCGTGCGTGCCTTCGGTGCGGCCGCGCACCTGGGCGACCACCGTCCAGTTCCGGCCATCCTGGGAGACCACGAGGTCGAAGTCACTCGCGCGCAAGGTCTGGACCGGCCCAGGGGGCGGCGGTACCTCGGATGCGGGTGGCCACCGCTGGCCCCAGTCAAGGGTCGCTTTGCTGATGGTCTGCTGGTGCGCCAGCGGTACGGTCAAGCTCGCCGGAAGCCGGGTGGGACGCCAGTCGGTCGCGGGGCTGCCATCGACGGCGGCCAGCGGGCCAGCGCCCGGCTGATTGCTGGACGCTTGCGCGGCTTGGCATCGGGCGAGATCAGTGGTCGGCGTGCGGTCCGCCCGCCGGGTCGGCACGGTGAGGGGGTGGCCCGGCAGGACGGTGTGCGGGTGGCCAGCAACCACCACGGGGAGCGGGCCACCGGAGTCGAGGGACACCTGAGTCCGCTCGTCCCTGATGGTGACGGTGAACCGGGTCCCGTGCCAGGCCAGGTTGTGCAGCACCACGCCGTCGAGCTGCCCGGTCAAGCTGGGGTCGAGCCACACTGAGTCGGCGTCCCAGCGGAGACCGGAGTAGCCGTAGAGGAACTCTTGCAGGAACCCGCCGATGCCGGTCATGAACGTGAAAGCGCCCCCGGTCCTGGTTTCGGAGAACTGGTCGAACACGTCGCGCATGAAGGGTTCGATGCTGCGCTGGGTGTACACAAAAGGCGAGCACCCGGGCGATCCGATGGCGGCCGTGTCGATCGTGCTGACCGCGTCGTCCATCGACGGGCCGCCCCGGTCGCTGCGGCGCATGTAATAGTCGACGTCGCGCTGCGCGGTGGCCGCCGGCATCGGGTACTGCCACGGGTACTGCAGCATCGTCACGTCCGCCTGTTTGACGAGTTGTCCCTGGTAGCCGGCGAATTCCGGATGGATTCCCGATGTCGTGTCGTAGAGCGGCGAGAGCCCCGTGGCAATGGTGGACCACTCACCCGGCGCGGCCGCCCCGACCACGCGGGCGGCCTGCGTGGCGATCCGAAGGGTGGTAGCCGCCGCGACGTTCGTGTATGCCTCGTCGTTGACGTCCGGGTTCTCCTCGTCCGCGCCGGTGACGTGGGTGATGTGGTAGCTGCCGTCAGCGTTGTGCTGCGCTCGACTCGACCAGAACGTGGCGGCCCGCGACAGCACCGGCCAGCCACGGGCGACGAGCCAGCCACGGTCGCCCGTCGCCAGGTAGTACTGCCACTGGGCCAGCGCGACGTCGGCGGTGATGTGCTGCTCGTAAACGCCTTCGCTGTTCACCGATGCCGGCGGCGGGATCTGCTCGGTGCCATCCAGCGCACTTTCCCACGGGAAGCGGACACCGGAGAATCCGGTTTCCGTGGCGTGCGCTTCGGCCGCACCGAGCCGCTGGTAGCGGTAGTTGTCCATACCGGCCGCAAGCTCGGGGTGCTGGGCGAGCAGCGCCGGGTACATCCACGTTTCGGCGTCCCAGAAAACGTGGCCATCGTAGCCGTTGGAGGACAGACCGGCCGGCGAGATGCTCCAGTCGAGACCCTCGTGGGTGCTGGACCAGAGGTAGAATTCGCTGGCGTTCACCTCGGTGGCCAAGGTGGGATTTCCCAGGATGTCCACCCGGCCGGCCCACAATGCGTTCCAGGCGGCGGTGTTCTCGGTCATGAGGCCGTCGAAGCCGATTACGGCGGCGGCCGAGGACTGCTGCCGTGCGGCCGTTTCCGGTTGGGTGGGTGAGGTGGCGATGGCGACGTATTTGGTGATGGTGTAGTGGTGATTTTCGGTCACGGGGAAAGTGACACGCTGCCCGACGGTCTGCTTGGTGATGTCCCCCACCGGAGTGAAGCTGGCACCCTCGCCCAACCCGAGTCGGCTGGAAAGCCCGGCGAGGACGCCGAGTCCTTGGCTACGCACGGTTTCCCAGTACTGGTGGGCCGTCCCGTCCCACCCGATCGTGACGCCGACGCTCGCCGTGGCCGGAGTGCCGTCGATCAGGTCGGTGATCGTCGCGGTCCCCGTCCATCGCGGTGTCAGCTCGAGGCGTACGGCCGCGACCCCGGCCCGGGCCCGGTCGGTGAACACCACGTACCGTAGCTCGCTGACGTGCCCGTTCGGTGCGGTCCAGCGTGCGGTGGTGGTGATCGATCCGTCACGCAGGTTGAGTTGCTGTCGCCAGCCCGTGACCTGCCCTGGGCGGGGCGCGAAGTCTTGTCCGCCGTCGGTGAAACGCAATGTCGACCAGGTCGGGATGTTCGCTCGTTGTTGTACCTGCCCGGCAGGCCGGGCGTAAAAACCGGCGACCTCGGACTGCGCCGGAACAGTGCCACCGGCGTATCCCTGGCCGGCCGGCGGCACCCGCACGCCGAGATAGCCGTTGCCGGTGAAGGTGGGCGCATAATCGCCGCCGGTGTCGGTGGCCGTGAGACGGTATGATCCACTGTCCTCAGGCTGCGCCGCGTGCGCGGCCGCAACCGTCGCAAGCACCAATACCCCGCACAGCAGCACCCGAAACCAACGGTTTTTCTTTCCCCTGGCAATACGCATCGGCCGTTGCCCCCTTACCATGAGCATAACGGCCGATTGGTAGGCTGGCAGACCTGCACAACACCCCATTCCATGATCGGGTTCGTCCCGGAAGTGAGACTCCCCTACTGATGCTGGACCGCGCGGTCATCGACGCCCTGTTTCCCGCTGACCTGCCCGAACCTGAGCACTGGGAACAGCGCTACCCCCTGCGGCGGCTCCCCGAGGGCGCTCAGGTCACCCGGTTCGCCCCCTCGCCGACCGGGTTCGTGCACATCGGCGGCGTCTATGTGGCCACCCTCGACCGCGACATCGCGGCGCACTCCCAGGGCGTCTACCTGGTGCGAGTGGAAGACACTGACCAGTCCCGCGAGGTCGCGGGCGCCCTGACCCAGTTCGCCCGAGCGTTCGACTATTTCAGCATCCCTTCCGACGAGGACGACGAGCACGGCGGCTACGGCCCCTACCACCAGTCGGCCCGCGAACTGATCTACCTCACCTACGTGCGAGAACTGCTGCGCCAGGGCACGGCCTACCTGTGCTTCGCCACCAAAGCCGAGCTCGCTGACATCACCGCCCGCCAGCAAGCCGCGAAGATCCCCACCGGCTACTACGGATCATGGGCCATCTGGCGCGACGCCGACCCCGCTGCGGTCCAGGCCAAGCTCACCGAGGGCGCCCCGTACGTGGTGCGCTTCCGGGCCCCCGACAACGCCGCCGGGCAACGGGTACGTTTCCTCGACGCGATCCGGGGCGAGTTGGAACACGAGGCCAATCGCAACGACACGGTTATCCTGAAATCGTCCGACCAATCTCCTCGGCTGCCGACCTATCATTTCGCGCACGCCGTGGACGACCACCTGATGCGCGTCACCCTGGTTATCCGCGGCGAGGAGTGGATTTCCTCGGTCCCGCTGCACCTGCAACTGTTCGACGCGCTGGGCTTCGAGCCGGTCACCTACGCGCACATCGCGCCACTGATGAAGCAGATCTCCGGTGGGAAACGCAAACTGTCCAAGCGTACCGACCCCGAAGCCGGCGTCGACTTCTACATCAAGGCCGGCTACCCCGCTAACGCTGTCCTGTATTATCTGCGGGGCCTGGCCAACGGGCGGCTCGCTGAAATTCCCCTCCAGGAGGCACTCGCCACCCCCCTCCGGTTAGACCAGTGCGGCGTCGCTGGCCCTCTGGTGGACCTGGTCAAGCTCGAGGACATCAGCGCCGACTACATCGCCATCCTGCCCGGGCATCAGATCCTCACCGCCGTCCGCACCTGGGCAGCCCAATTCGACCCCGACCTGGACGCCGTCCTGAACACCGAGCGCGATCTCGCGCTGCGGGCGCTGGCCGTGGAGCGTGACGGTGTCGACAATCCCCGCAAGGACCTGCGCAAGTGGTCGGACTTCCGACCCGCCTACGGCTTCTTCTTCCCCCAACTGTTCACCCCGGTGTCCGGCCCCACGGACGAACGCGTCGCCCCGCTCGGTGTGGAGCCCACCGTCGCCGCGAGTTTCGCGCATGACTTCGCCGAGGGCTACCAGCACGTGGACGACCCGCAGGAATGGTTCAACCAGATCCGTGAGCTCGCCGCCAAGCACGGCTTCGCGCCGAACGCGAAAGAATACAAGAAAAACCCCGACGCCTACCCCGGCTCGATTCGTGAGGCATCGCAACTCATCCGCGTCGCGCTCACCGGCTCCACCCGCAGCCCCGACCTCCACGCCATCACCCAAGCCCTCGACACTCCAGAAGTGCTGCGCCGCCTCCGCGCGCTGACCGGCTAGGCCGCATCCTCGTCGGCGCCGACGACGCTAGGCGCAGGGAACCGCTTCGCTGGGGCCACGTCGCCGTTCGGGCGCCGCTGCGACTGCCGGCTCCAGAAGCCTCTCGCAAGGTCGAGCGTACCGTTTCGCTTCGACTCTTTCAGCGCCCACTTCACCTGTTGCTTCGGAGGAACGCGGTACGCCTTGAACGCCACCCTCATCACCAACATCCGCAGCGGTCGACCCAGTAAGACGAGCAGGGACAGGGCGAAGCTGCTCCATCCAGAGACGAGAACGGTGAGCACGAGCGATCCAGTGCTCAGGCGTCGCAGGACAACGAAGAGGTGGCGGACGGAACGGCGAGCGCATTGATCAAGGCGGCCATCCGGGCTGCATCACCCGTCGTGTACGTCCTGGGCAACCGCAAGATCGCCGTAACGTTGGAGTCCACGAGGGCCACAGGGTAATCGAAGAGCTCGGGCCGGCTGTCCGAATGAGCCACGTTCCTCCCAGCTGCGTTCAACTCCTGATCTGCGGGCGCCTGCTCCAAGGTCGTCCGAGTGTTCCTGACATCGGTATCCGAGACCATGTTCTTGGTCGTCTTGCCAGTCTTAGCGGTCCCGGCACGGTTCGATCGAACCTTGCCGGTCCAGTTGGGATCATTATCAAGCCACCCGAGATACATGCGGAGGCCCCGGCGGAAGCGGCTCTCGTACGCCGCGAAACTCTCGTCCGTCAGTTCCGCACGGTTCTTGATACGGAAACGCTTGACGAGCTGGTTGACATCCAGGTTCGTGAGGTCGACGCCGAGCGGATCGTCCTCGACCTCCAGTATCCGCTTGGACGCCGAGCGCAGTGGGCTGACCACGCCCTTCGACAGTTCATGTTTTTTGATCTTGACCTCGTAGAACTTCATCAACCCGGCACCAGTTCGGCTGCTGATGACCTCCGAGTCATCCGGCGCTTCTGTCACTGCGGTCTCCTCACTGTCGGCTGGCGATCAAAATCACCAATCAACCCTTGCAAGGAGCCAGTCTGTCAGCGTCAAAATAGCCTGTCAAGTCAGCGCTGTGACGTTGCTTCGAACAGTGGACTTGACGTGTCCGGTAGCCGTCAGGTGACGGATCAGAACGTCCAACGCCGCCGTTGATAGTCCGTTGGTGCCTGGCGACGAGTGTGCGTGGCTAGACCACGGTGACCAGCTCCGGCTCGGGGAGCCGACGCAGGCGGGACGGGCAGGCGCGAGGCGCCCGACGAAATTAGGGTCGCGCAAGAGATAGGTGATCCTGCGGGCGAAGGCTTTGGGATCATCGACGGTCGAGGACAGGATGATCTGGACGTTGATCCGGTACAACGCCGGGGTGACCAGGCACTGCTCGTGGTCGGTGATGGTGGCCAGGAGCGGCATCTCGCCGATCTCCTTGGCGTACATGCGGGCGAAGGGGCGGTCGGTGTCACAGCGCAGTGGTTCACAGTTGATGTGCACGCCTGCCCGAACGATCCGGCCCTGGAGTTTGCGCTGCTCAGTCGAGCAGCGCCGTGCCGCCGACCGGGTCGGGCTCCTCGTCCACAAATCGGCGACAAAGGTCGATGAACTGAGCACCGGGCAGCAGCAGAACCTGCTGGCACAGCCCCTCATAACGATCGGCCCCGGCATTGGTGAGCGCCACCCGAGCCACGGCTCCCAGATCCGGGTCGACCAACATCACCAACCCGCCGACAAGCAACCCAGCGAGCGCGCCCGCGACATAATCCGGCATCTGATGACCACTGTCCAGCCAGCGGTCACCCACCCTTGTCACCCCACCGCATCTGACCCGGCGCAGCGCGACCCACTCATACACCTCAGCACCGGCTAACGGGACCCGGATCATGGCCGCCACCGAACCTCGGCCTCGGCGACAAACCGCGCGCGGCGCGTCGGTACGGTCGATGCCACCGGTTCAGCCCCGTGCTGGGTGGCTCGTACCGTAGGCATCAGAAGCCGCCAGGCGCTTGGACCAGGCGCACGAGGTGGGGCCGCAGGCTGGTCAGGTGGTACTCGTGGTCGAAACGGACATAGAGCAGATCAGCGCTATGTCCGACGACCAAGCCGAACTGATGCAGCCGCGACGGCAGCGCCCCGTAGGCCTTGTCCACCGAGACCTGTTCAACCCGGCTCTGGAGGGGAACGACGGTACCGTTGACGTCACGCGGAGGGTTGGCGGCCAATGGCGCCGGAGTGGGCATGGTGATGTCACCTCAGGGTTGGTGGGTGGGTGGCCGGCCGCCGGGAGCCGACGTCGGGGATCAACGCTCAACCGGCGGCCGGCCAGCGATCTGGGGATGTCACTTTGTTGCGTGGCACCGAGACGGGCGGCGTCGCGGCACCCGCCCCGGTGCTCTGCGAGCCTGCCCGCTCTGCACCTGATGTCGGGATGGCGCGGAGACAGCATGACTGGTCTTCTTGGTAACTTCTTGACGGCATATACCGTCAGACAGGGCTCACCGTCTGTCCGGAGCGTTGCACAGCCGTCACGACGGATTACTCTGGTCTCGCCGCTGAGGTGTCGCTGACTGGAGGTGTTGATGGCTGAAGCGCCAACGCTGCTCAAGATGCTCCTGACTGAGCGTCACATGCAGCCCTGCCCGGCTTTCTGTCGTGAGTACGAGAAGGTCGCTCGGCGTATTGATCCGGCTCTGGTCACGACGGCACCGGGTTGTGAGCAGTACCAGCGGTGGCTGTCCGGTCGGGTGAAGACAAAGCCGTATCCGGACCACTGCCGAGTCTTGGAGCGTATGTTTCCTGGTCGGACGGTGATGGAGTTGTTTGCTCCATACAGCCCACCCGAGCAGGGTGAGGCGCAAGACAAGGAGAGCGCTACAAAGAGACAGCGGCTATTTCAGCACAGTGGAGCGGCGATGGCAGGTGTGTTGTTCGACCGCCTGTGGGATGAGCCAGCTCGTATGCACGAGGCGTTGGACGCGACCACCGTGAGCCCGGCTCGGCTGGCCGATCTACAAAGAGAGGCGGCAGACCTTGGTGTGCGCGTGGTGCGGGTACCGCCGGCAACGCTTGTTGACGAGACGCTGATGCGTTTCCGCGAGGTGCGTAAGCTGACGGCCAAGAAGCAGACGCGTGTGATGCAGCGTGAAATTGTGCGTTGCGCGGCGATGTACGCGACCGTCATGGGGGAAATCCTGTTCGTCCAGGGTCAATTTTCGCTCGCCCACACGTGGTACGTGGTCGCGCGGCGGGCGGCGGGCGGCGCTAGAAGCAGGAGATCAATACTTGGCGGATATCGCCATGGCTGGAAACACGTACTTGGCGACCTATGCGCCGGACCCACGGGCCGTCCTCGCCACTGTCGATCCACGACTTGAGACTAAGCACGCCGCGTCTCCCGCTACTAAGGGAAACGTAAGTTTCAAGACTGTTATTCCTTCACGAGTGTGACGCGCTGATGTACCGGAGCTTGGGATCGCCGAAGAATCCTCGGACGATTCCGGGGGACTCCTTGAGTCGCTCGAGGGCTTCGACCGCGACCTTCATCAAGTCGTCTCTGGTGAATGGTACGGCCCGTGCGATCCTGTCGTGTTTGACGTTTTTGTTGACCCATTCGTCTGGGTTCAGTTCGGGCGAGTAGGGCGGCAGGAAAAACAGTTCCAACCGACCTCCTGTGCTGGCGACATATTCTTTGACGGTGTTCGCCTTGTGTACGGACGAGCCGTCGACCACGAGGAAGATCGGTGTGTCGAAGTCGTGGAGCACGCTGTCGAGGAACTCGATGAATCGCTCCGCGTTCATGGAGCCTTCGTGAACCTGGAAGCTCAGCTCGCCTCGCTGGCCGATCGCTGAGACTATCTTGACCGCGTGCCGCACCGCTGAGCTGATCACCACGGGCGTCTGCCCGATCGGTGCCCAGGTGGTGCCGGCGTGGTAGTCCGTCCGCACCGACGCCTCGTCCGCGAACAGGATCGTTGCGCCTTCGGCCGCCGCTCTGGCTCTGATCGCCGGGTACTCCTCCCGCTTCCACCGCTCCACCCGCTCGGGGTCCTGTTTCCACGAGCGGTACAACGGTCGCTGTGGTGACATCCCGAGCTTCTTGAGTATCCTTCCCACCGTGACCAGTGAGACGGATTTCGTGAAGCTGGTCTTTATCAGGTCCCGGATCAAGGAACGCGTCCACAACGCCATGCCGAAGCCATGGATTCGCGGGTCCTTTCCGTTGATCATCGTGTAGAGACGGATCATCTCGCTGTCGTCCAGTGTCGTCGGCCGACCCGACGCGGCCTTCGTCGATATCGCGGCCAGTCCACCCTTGCGGTATTTATCGATCCAGGCGAAAACGGTAGACGTGCCGACGTTCATGATCTCAGCGATCCGCGGAACGGAAATCCCGTTCTCCTGCATCTGCACCGCGACCAGTCGCTCTTCGTTGGCAGCTCTTCTGCCCTTCTTCGCCATGCGTATAGTATGGCACAACATTGATGCAATGTCTACAAACTTACGTTCTGATTAGTATCGCATGGCTGTGGGGTTTCAAGGCCAAAGCGCATGCCATGCTTGGCGACCATGATTCGTTTGAGTTGGCGATGAACAAAAGTCGTCAAGCGTTGGATGCCTCCCGCTCCGACCTAGTGCAGCCCGGCATCTTCTCGTTCTTACCTGAAAAGTTGGCGTTCTGCGAGGCGCGTGGACTAGTCGAGCTGGGGCGCGCGGAAAATGCTTTTACAGCAGTTGAACAAGCAATCAGTCTCTACGATTTCAGCGAGACGACGGAACCAGCGCTGGTCCGCTTCGAGCAAGCGAGCGCTTTTGCGCAAGCGGGCGAGATTCAGGAGGCTTGTCGCGTTGCGACCAACGCTGTGCTTGACCAGAATACCTACCATGGCGCCACCGTGATTACCCGCGCCAAGGAGTTCGACCTACTGCTTGGTCCGTCGAATCGCGGAGCCACTCGCGGCTGGCGAGAGCTGCTTGCGTCACTTCGGCCACCACAACTGGCTCTTGCCGCAGCCAATGAGGAGCCCACCTGATGCCGAACGAACGAGTGCTGCTTGAACACTACGTGCAGGCGGGGAAGCTGATGCAGCTCGCCAGTCTGAACAGCGATGGCTCACCTGTGGTCTGCAACGTCTGGTACGATGCTCATTTCGCGCCGGATGTTCTTCGCTTCATCTCCCGAAGCAGCCGTCAACACAGCCAGAATATCCGCATCGACGGCCGGGTCGCTGGCGGAATTATGGCTATCTCACTGGAAGGTCTGGGGCAGGCCGTACGCGGCGTTACCTTTACCGGAGTCGCACGCGAACTACCGACTTGCGGGTTCGATAGGGAAGTGGTGGCCTTCGTGGCGCGCTGGCCTCGCGCGGAAGCGGCCTTGCATCCAGAAAAACTTGCGCACGACGAGATACCTACTCGCCTCTATCAGGTCACGGTTGCCGAATGGGTGCTCTTTGACGAAGCAAACTTTCCCGAGCAGCCACGACGGGTTATGGACGCTGCTCGGTAGTGAACCGTGCTCCCGCCGACGCCGCCCTGCGCACCTCCCCGCTCGCCTGGCGAGACCGCTGAGCAATAAGTACCGAGGCGCATCGATCCACGCTGATGGATGGCCGTCTGAGCCGCGGCGCGCAGGTCGATACGCTGAGCAGACCGTACCTGTCCGCTGGCTCGCCATGGAGGAGCCCCGTTGCCCGATCAGTCCCCCTACACCCCGCTGTCGTCTCGGGTAGAGCTGTCCGCCCTCGACCATGAGGTCCTGGCGTTCTGGCGTGAGCGGGACATCTTCGCCCGGAGCGTGGCGCAGACAGTTGGCGGCCCGGAGTGGGTGTTCTTCGAGGGGCCGCCCACCGCGAACGGCAAACCCGGCACGCACCACGTCGAGGCCCGCGTCTTCAAGGACGTCTTCCCCCGGTTCAAGACTATGCAGGGCTTTCACGTGCCGCGCCGCGCCGGGTGGGACTGCCACGGGCTGCCGGTCGAGATCGCGGTGGAGAAGGAGCTCGGCCTGTCCGGCAAGCAGGACATCGAGAAGATCGGCATCAAGGAGTTCAACGCCCGCTGCCGGGAGTCCGTCCAGCGCTACATCGGCGAGTTCGAGGCGATGACCGAACGCGTCGGCTACTGGGTCGACATGTCCGACCCGTACTGGACCATGTCACCGGAGTACGTGGACAGCGTCTGGTGGGCGCTGAAGCAGATCAACGACAAAGGCCTGCTCGTCCAGGATCATCGCGTGGCACCGTACTGCCCGCGCTGCGGCACCGGATTGTCCGATCACGAGGTCGCCCAGGGTTACGAGTCGATCGTGGACCCCTCGGTGTACGTGCGGCTGCCGGTCATCGGGCAGCTGGCCGGGCTGAGCGGGGTGAAGCTGCTGGTGTGGACGACCACACCGTGGACGTTGGTGGCCAACACCGCGGTGGCGGTGCATCCTGATGTGACCTACGTGCTAGCCCGCACCCGGCGGGGCACGTTCGTGGTCGCCGAGCCGCTGCTGGTCACCGTTCTCGGCGATGAGGCGGAGGTGCTGGCCGCGCTGCCAGGGCGCGACCTGGCGGGCGTGCACTACCGGCCTCCCTTCGACTTGGTCGACATCCCCGACGCGCATTTCGTGATCACCGCTGAGTACGTGACGACCGAAGATGGCACCGGCCTGGTGCACCAAGCGCCGGCGTTCGGTGCCGAGGATCTCGCCGCGTGCCGGGCGCACCACCTTCCCGTCGTCAATCCGATCGGGCCGGACGGGCGTTTTCTCGCCGACGTGGATCTGGTGGGCGGCGCGTTCTTCAAAGACGCGGACCCGGTACTCATCGCCGATCTCGAACAACGTGGTCTGCTGTTCAGGTCGCTGAATTATGAGCACCAGTACCCGCACTGCTGGCGCTGCCACACCCCGTTGATGTATTACGCCCAGTTGTCCTGGTACATCCGCACCACCGCCAGGCGCGCGGAGTTGCGGCGCGAGAACGAGCGCACCACCTGGTACCCCGAGCACATCAAGCACGGGCGCTTCGGTGACTGGCTGGCCAACAACATCGACTGGGCACTGTCGCGCAGCCGGTACTGGGGCACACCATTGCCGATGTGGCGCTGTGCGGATGGGCACTTCACCTGCGTCGGCTCCCGCGCTGAGCTCGGGAAACTCTCTGCTCAAGACCTGTCCGGGCTCGATCCGCACCGCCCCGACATCGACGAGGTGACCTTCGCGTGCCCCGTGTGCGGTGAGCGGGCCAGCCGGGTCAGTGACGTGATCGACGCATGGTTCGACTCCGGCGCGATGCCCTTCGCCGGCATCGGCTATCCCTACGTGGACGGCAGCATCGAGCGGTTCGAGAAGAGTTATCCCGCCCAATTCATCTGCGAGGCGATCGACCAGACCCGAGGCTGGTTCTACACTCTGATGGCCATCGGCACACTGGTGTTCGACCGGTCATCGTATGAGAACGTGGTCTGCCTCGGGCACATCGTCGCCGAGGACGGCCGCAAGATGAGCAAGCATCTCGGCAACGTCATCGAGCCTATTCCGTTCATGGCGAAGCACGGTGCCGATGCGCTGCGGTGGTTCATGCTGTGTTCAGGCTCCCCGTGGTCGCCGCGACGTATCGGTGACGCGCCATTGGAGGAGATCGTCCGCAAGGTTCTGTTGACTTACTGGAACACGGCGTCGTTCTTCACCCTTTACGCCAGCGCCAGTTCCTGGGCGCCGGGAGCCGCCGCGCCCGTCACCGACCGGCCGGTGATCGACCGGTGGGTGCTCGCCGAGCTGAACCACCTCGTGACCAGCGTCGACACCGCGCTGGAAAACTTCGACACGGCCGGCTCGGGCCGGGTACTCGCCCAGTTCATCGACGACCTGTCGAACTGGTACGTGCGGCGCTGCCGGGCCCGCTTCTGGAGCGGTGACCGCGACGCGCTGGCTACCCTGCATGAGTGTCTCAACGTCCTGACCAGGCTGCTCGCGCCGTTCGTACCGTTCATCACCGAGCAGGTCTGGCGGCACGCGATCAAGCCCGGTGACGCCCACGCCGCGGATTCGGTGCACCTCGCCACGTGGCCGGTCCCGGATGTCACTCGCGAAAATGACGAATTGCGCGCCACCATGGGCATCGCGCGCCAGCTTGTTGAGATCGGGCGCGCGGTGCGCAAAACCACCAGCATCCGGGTCCGCCAACCCTTGCGGCGCGCGCTGGTCGGCATTCCCGGTGGCCGCGAGCTGCCCGCGGAGCTCATCGCGGAAATCGCCGATGAGCTCAACGTCGGTGACGTCACACCCCTCGCGTACGCCGGCGAAGTGGTAGACATCAGCGTGAAACCGAATTTCCGCACCCTCGGCAAACGATTCGGCGCACAGACTCAACATGCCGCCAAAGCCATCATCGCCGCCGATCACAGCCACCTCGTCCACGATCTGAAGGCGGACGGGCAGGCAACGGTCAGTCTGGACGGAACGGACATCACGGTAACTTTGGACGAGGTGACCTTGACTGAGGTCCCGCGCAGCGGATGGGCGGTCAACAGCCAACAAGACCTGACAGTCGCGCTGGACACCACCATCACACCGGAACTGCGCCGAGCCGGCCTGGCGCGAGAGGCCATCCGCCTGGTGCAAACCGCCCGGAAAGACGCCGATCTCGACGTCACAGACCGCATCCTGCTGTCCTGGGCCGCGAGTAGCGAGACGGCTGAGGCGTTGCGCGAGCACGAACGCGAACTCGCCGACGCCGTTCTCGCCATCGAGATCACCGAGCATCCGCTCGGACACCTGCCCGCGGCCGCCCATGCCTCCGACACCGGCCTGCTCGAAGACGCCGAGCTCGGCGTGCACTTCTGGCTGGTCAGGGCCAACACCCGCAGCTAACTGCGCGCGCTCAGGGCCGACACCCGCCGCTGACGGCGCGCGCTCAGGCTGGGTTGACACCGCGGGCGATGAGGCGGGCCACGTAGGTCGCGAGTTCCAGCGCGGTCCACGGGTAGTGCTCCAGCACGAGCATGCGGGCGCAGGATTCGGCCACGGTGGTGAGCAACTCGGCGACAACCGGCACCTTGCGCTCGACGTCGTCGACCTTGGCCGAAATCATGGACAATCGCACCAGATCACTAATCTGCCCCAGAATCATGTCCCGGGCCTGGCGAACCCGCGCCGCGACCACGGACTCTGAACCCCGGCGGGACTCGAAGACCACTCGCCAGGAGTTCCTCGCCTGGCCCGCCCCGGTGAGAAAAGCGGTGAGCCCGGCCGCGAGCATCGCCTCCACATTGTCCAACGCCGGGTTTCTGGGCAACGCGTCGGTGATGGCGTCCAGCAGGCAGCGCTCCTCGCGGTCCAACAACGCGAGCAGCAACTGGTCCTTGTTCGGGTAGCACTCGTAGACCACCGGCTTCGTCACCCCCGCCGCGTCGGCCACCGCCTGCATCGAGGTGCCCCGATAACCGCGCTCGACGTAGACGTCCAACGCCGCGTCGAGGATCAGCGGCCGTCGGCGTTCGGGACCGAGATGAGCAGCCCGCGCGCGGCCACTCCGCCGCAACCGGGTCTCCGCCAGCGGAACTGCTTCCGAGCTCTCCACTTGACAAATCTACCATGACGTAGAAAGTTCCTACTCAGAAGTAGGTAAAGACCTCAGGAGGTGGCGGATGGCCAGCAAGGAGGTGACCGACCCCGCCGACCCACCGACGTTCCCCGAGTGGCGGACCAGCGATGTGACCAGCACCGATGGTGTGCGGCTGCGGGTGTACGAGTCAGGCGTGGCAGGCGCGCCCACGGTGGTCTGCGTGCACGGCTACCCCGACAGCCACACCCTGTGGGACGGCGTCACGGCCGAGCTGGCGCCGCGCTACCACCTGGTGAGCTACGACGTCCGAGGGGCCGGCGAGTCCGGGAAGCCACGCGAGCGGCGGGCGTACCGGCTCGACCAGCTTGCCCGGGACCTGGCGGTGGTGGTCCAGGCGGTCAGCCCCGAGTGTCCGGTCCATCTACTGGCCCATGACTGGGGAGCGATTCAGTGCTGGCATGCGCTGAGTGGCCAGTGGTTGCGTGGCCGGGTCGCGTCGTACACGTCGATCTCCGGGCCAGACCTGGATCACGTGGGCCACTGGCTGCGGGCGCGGCTGCGCCGACCGACACCGAAGGCGCTGCGTGAGCTGATCACCCAACTGGTGTCGAGCTGGTACGTCGGCTTCTTCCAGCTGCCGCTACTGCCGGAGCTGGCCTGGCGTGCCGGGCTCCCCCAGCGCGCACTGGCTCGGGCGGAGGGTGCCAGCACCCCCGCAGTGGCCGATGGAGTGAATGGCATCCAGCTGTACCGGGCAAACATGCTGCCCCGGCTCACGCGGCCCAGTCCCCAGTCGATCGACGTTCCAGTGCAGGTTCTCGCGCCGACGCGGGATCCGTTCGTGTCGAGATCACTTCAGACCGACATCGGGCGTTGGGTACCCAACCTCGCGGTTCGCGAGCTGCCGGGCGGCCACTGGCTGCCACGCAGCCACCCGCGGCTCGTGGCGCGCTGCGCGAGCGAACTGATCGACCATGCCGAAGGAGGTCGTGAAGCGCGCGCCCTGCGCCGCGCCCGCCGTACCGGGCCCGGTTGCGGGCGCTTCAAGGACGCCCTCGTGGTGATCACCGGGGCGGGCAGCGGCATTGGCAAAGCCACCGCGCTCGAGTTCGCCTCGCGGGGCGCCGAGGTGGTGGTCACCGACATCGATGGGCGGGCGGCCGAGCGCACCGCGCGGCTGGCCAGTGCGCTCGGCCCGCCCGCGAGCGCGTACCCCGTGGACGTGTCCGACGCCGCCGCGGTCGAGAAACTCGGCGCGGTGCTGCTCGACGCGCACGGCATCCCGAACATCGTGATCAACAACGCCGGCATCGGCGTGGCGGGGCCGTTCTTCGACACCACGGTGGCCGACTGGGAACGGGTGATTGACGTCAATCTGTGGGGCGTCATCCACGGTTGCCGGATCCTGGGCGGGTTGCTGGTGGACGGCGGCGCGGGCGGCACCATCGTCAACATCGCCTCCGCCGCCGCGTACCTGCCCACCCGGGCGCTGCCGGCGTACGCCACGACCAAGGCCGCGGTCCTCGCGCTGAGCCAGTGCCTGCGCGGCGAACTGGCCGAGGCCGGGATCGGCGTGGTGGCGATCTGCCCTGGTTTCGTGCACACCAACATCGCCAACACCACCCGGTTCGTCGGCCTCGACACCACCGAGGAGCACGCCACGAGACGGTGGGCGAACCAGATGTACCGCTGGCGCAACTTCACCCCGGAACGGGCGGCGCGGGAGATTGTGCGCGCGGTGGAGCGCAACACCGCCCTCGCTCCGATCACCGTCGAAGCCAAGGCGGGACTGCTGGCCTCCCGGCTGACTCCCGGCCTGCTTCGGGCGCTAGCCCGTGCCGAGCTAGCGCCTCGTGAGCGGTGAGCGACTGGCAAGGGCGGGCACAAGAATTGGCTGACCAACTCACGGCGAATGACCAACTCCACGACCCGGAACTAGCCGCCGCGATCACCGCGGTACCCCGCCACGCCCTCGTGCCGTGCTTCTACCGGCAGGCCCCGGACCGATCCTGGACACGAGTAGATGCCACCGACCCCGGCTACTACGACACCGTGTACGCCAACACCATCCTTCGCTCAAGACACACCTAACGGGTGATCCGCAGTCACGCGGGCGGAGTGTGCGGCGAGGTCGTTGGTCGTCGATTCGAGGATGGCGAGCAAGACACGCCCCCGTGGACCAGCCCGGCCTCGGGGCCGGACCGTGTCCCACGTCGGTTCCGGGCGCACGTGATCACTGCAATGTACTCATCTGCCGATGAGCGCGTGTTCGCTCTCATGCGAGCCAGCAGGGGGTTTGCATGCCATCCGTGCTGAACGCGGGTGGACGCGCTCAATTGACATAGACTGACTTTCCGTTGGCGAAGCCCCAAATCCTGGTCATGTGGGTCTGCCGGCGGATAGGGCGGATGGTAGGGAAGCCGACGTGCGAGATCATGATCGGCCGATCGTCATTGGTGGTGGCGTATGAGCAAACGCGATCAGCTGCGGGATCTCGCTGATGTCGGGTACGTGGTCGCCGACACGGATACCTCCCTTCGGGAGGCCACAGAGGTGGCGTCGGACTCGCTGGTCAAGGCAGGTGTCCGCTTCACCGGGTCAGCCGAGTCGACGGTGCCGTGGCTGGTGGCTGTCCGCCCCTTCGCGTTGGGGGCCGAGCTCTATGGGCGTCTCGAACGCCTGGGCGGGGCGGTCTTCGCGTTACTCGACGCCACGCAGGACCTCTACGCGGAAGGAAACCCGATCGTTCGAGGCCACCTCGACACCGGCGTCCCGGCGGATCTGCGCGGATTCGACCTCGACCGGTATATCGAGATGTATCGGCTCGACGTGCTCGTCAGCGGTGGCATGCCACTGCTCGCCGAGGTCGAGGAGATATTCGGAAACGCGGGCAAGGCCCATGCGTTCGAACTGGCATACGGTGTCTCGGCCAAGCCGTTGTACGCGGCGTTCCACCGACTTGGTATAGCCAATATCTGGCTCGACGACGGTTACCCCATGTACCGCTCGGAGAACGAACTGGTTGCCCAGCGGATGGAGGAGGATTTCGGGGTCGACATGCATATCGCCCCGTTCTCCAAGTTCCGTGATGACGGCCGGGTCGGCTGGCGGTTCTGCTACGTCAAGGAGTTCCGTCAGTACGACAAGAATCTGCGGGCGCGCATCCTGGCCGCGTCCGACCGGCTCGTAAACCCTCTCTTCCACGGCTACGGCACCAAGGGCCTGCTGGCACTGGCGTGGGACGACCTGCTCGAGGGCGAACTCACTGCGCGGCTGGGCGAGGACAAGTTCGCGACACTGCGGGCGGGAGTTCCTCGGTCCCAGTTCATGCCCATTAACCCTGCCCCCGAGTTCATCGAGGATCTGAAGGTCAACCGCAGGCGCAAAGTACTCAAGGTGGTCGACTCCGACGGCGTGGAGTACACGTGGGGCAGCCGCGGGGTCTACTTCGGCGACCAGTCGGCCAGGCGGTGGGGGGAGTCCGTTGACGCCGCGACCGCCGGGCATATCCCAGGGCGCCCGGACCTGGTCGGAACGCGCTTTCTCATCAGCGATCTCGTTGAGAGCGACAAGTTCGACGTGGAGTTCCTGCATCCGGTGACCGCGCAGCTCTGTGTCATGCCCGGCGCCCGGCTGCGCTTGACGCCGATCTTCGCCCGCGGCAAGTCTGGCTGTGACCTGCTCGGCGGGCACGCGACGTTCGTCAACACCAGCCGGAAAGTCCACCTGGGACGCCACGCGGTCTGTGCGCCGTTCATGAAATAGGAACGCAGTGAGATATGTACATCGCGGTCATCGTCTGTGTGGTCGCACGTCCCTGTACAGGTACAGGTTGCGCGAACGAGGTTACTCTGGCTGAGATTCGGCCGCAGACGGCCAGGGCAGACACGCGCGCTCATGCCGCGTAGCGTGGGTCGCGGTCAGGTCATGTGCGCAAGCTCGGTGCCGGTGAGGTCGGCGCAGTAGTTCAGCAGTGCGTCCTGCAGGCTGCTGGAGAGTGCTGAGGGGTGCGGCCGCTGTGGCTGTTGGTGGTGGAAGTACCCGCCGGTCACCGTCGCGGCGGGGTCGTCGCTGACGGCCAGCCAGGTCTGGGTCACTGGAGCGAGCGACAGGTCGTCGGGTGCGTCCGGACCGCCCATCTTGGTGGGGACCCAGCCTGGTTCGAGTGCGTTGGAGCGGACGCCGGGCCAGCGGCGGGCGACAGCGAAGGCGAGGATGACGTCGTAGAGCTTGCTGTCGGAGTAGGCTTGCGCACCGTTCCAGCGCCGACGCGTCCACTGCGGGTCCTCCAGGCGGGCGTCACCGCGGCGGTGCAGCCCGGAGCTGAGGTACACAAGTCTGTCGGGCCGCATGACCAACGCGGTCAGCAGGTACGGAGCCAAAACGTTGATCACGAACACGTGACAGAGCCCGTCGACGGTCTCGACGCGATATGGCTCACGGTAGCCAACACCCGCGTTGTGGATGACGGCGTGGTACCTGCCGAGGTCGTTGACCCGCTCGGCGAGCCGCCGCGTCTCGGCGATGCTGGACAACTCGCCCACCACGACGGCCTCGGCCCGCGGAAGCGCACGCTGAGCGTCGGCCGCTCGAGCGGCGTTGCGCGCATGCAGGGTCACCGCATGGCCGTCCTCGACGAGCAGCCGTGCCGCCATCAGCCCAAGCCCGTCCGCAGACCCGGTGACCAGGATGCGGGGCATAGACGTCTCCTTCACCACCGGTGCGAGCGAGCACGCTGTCACCGTCGACAGTAACGACCAACCCGATCGCGAGTCGCCGGGTGCAACGTCCTCTTCTGCCGCTGACCGTGCGCGGGTGCCAGCGCAAGCCGTGTCGATCGGCTGTCAGCGGAACTCCCCGGGAAGATCCGGTGCCAGTAGGCAATGACGGCACCGCCTTGAGAACACCACCCTGGTCACCGCGCTGACGGATCTTGGCGCCGACATCAAGGAGCCGGTGTCCTCCAGCAGCCAACCCAGCGCCGTTGAAGCGTTGCCCGAACGGGACACCGACGCGCTCGTGCTGCCTACCCGGCAACCGCTGCCTTGGTTCCTCTCAGCGCTGCGACTGCCCGTCGTCGTGACCTTGCTGAACGGACCCTTAGTTGACGCTGACCAGGTCGACGACGAAGACGAGGGTCTCACCAGGTCTGATTGTGACGCCCGCGCCGCGGTCGCCGTAGGCCAGGTGCGGGGGGATGGTGAGCCGCCGACGCCCGCCGACCCGCATGCCGACGATCCCGTCATCCCAGCCCTTGATCACCCGGCCGGTGCCGAGCTGGAACTCCAGCGGGGCGCCCCGGTTCCACGAGGCGTCGAACGACTTCCCGGTGGAGTGCGCGACACCGACGTAGTGCGCCGTGATCTGCGAGCCGACCATGGCCTCGGGGCCCGCACCCACCACCTGGTCCTCAATCACCAACTCGGTCGGCGCCACTCCCTCGGGCACGTCCACATCGGGACGGGTCAGCTTACTCACGTCAGCATCCTCCTTGATCCTGCTCACCACGCCGAAACCGCACTAGCGCTTGACCCCGCGGCAAGCCGAACACACCTGCTTCGGGTCGGGTGGCTCACCAGGCAGTCCGCCGCGCAGGTACGCGGGGGGGGTGAACACCGCACCGCATTCCGCGTGCACTTTGCCACTGGGCTGCAGCTCACCGCGGTGGGTGTCCCGGTCGCTGATCGAGCGCAAATACCAGGTCACAGGAACTACGGTAGCAACATGTCCCGTAGCGCGGCACACCACCTCACCGCCAGTGGTCATCGGCTCACTGAGCTATGCGTTCTCGACGACTAGCCGCAGTTGAGCGAACAGCTCGTCGCGGCTGGTCACGCCCAACCGCTGGCGCATCCGAGCCACGTGGTGTTCCACGGTCTTGGCTGAGATGAACAAGCGTTCCCCGATCTGACGGTAGGTCAGTCCGGTCAGGATGAGCTCGGCGACCTCCCGCTCCCGGTCGCTCAGCATGGCTGGACCGGCTGACCCGGCGGGCGGTGAGGGGGGCATCGGCTCGGGCGACTCACCGGGACCGGCCGCGCCGGGGCCGGTGGCCTGCAACGCCCGAGCGCATCCGAGCAGAGCGACCATCGCCTTGCGATCGGTGGTGCGGATCGCGGCCTGGCCCGCCAGCCGGGAGCCATCGTTGGCCAGCCCGATCGACCGCAGCTCACGAGCCGCGGCCTCCACCTCGGCGGGGTCGAACTGTCCGGCCAGCACCCGCAGCCACGCTCGACCCGCAGCCGCGAGCACAGCGGCGTAGTGGTTGCTCCGCGCTGCCGTCACCAGAGCCGCCGCGTGCGGTTCGGCCGCATCGGGCTGCTCCCGCAGGAACGCGGCATGCAGGCCGGACCAGTGCAGCGGGACGGCCCACAGCGGCGGATCCCCCAGCCGCTCCAGCAGCGTCCACGCCTGTCGCAGCTGCGGCGCCACCCGGTCGAAGTCACCCAACTTAGCCGCGGCCACAGCCAGCTCACCCAACGGCAACAGGGAGAACAGATCAGCCGGGTGTCGGACCATCGCCGCCCGGGCCGCCGCCCAGCCCGCCCGCAACGCGGGAATGTCGCTCTCGCGCCGGGCCAGCCCCACCACCAGCGCGGTGGCGAACAGCTCCTCTCGAGGCTCCAGGATGCCCGATTCGGGGACCGCACCAGCCATCCAACATCTGGCCAGCGCGGTGTCACCCCGGAGCATCGCGGCCCAGGCCAGCAGTAGCTGGCAGCGAGTCCGCGCGAACAACCCGCCTGCACCGCGAGCCAGCGCCCGATCCAACACCGAGACGGCGGCATCGAGCTCGCCACAATGCAGCGCCACAATCGCCGCCAGCGCCGCCGGAGTGTCCAGGAGCAGCACGGTTCGTCCGGCCGGCTCGAGCAGCCCGGCGGCGCGAGTCAACGTGGACAGGGCCTCGGTAGAGGCCGTCATCGGCGAGCCGAGCACCGACTCCAGCACACCGGTGGCCATCAGCGACTCCACCCCAGCCACCAGCGTCGGCGGTCGGTCACCGGCAGAAATCGCCAGCACCTCCCGAGCCTGCGCCAGCGACCCGGTACCGAGCAAGGCCAGCGCGGCCAGCGGTGTCACCGGGCCCATCCTCCCTGAGCCCACATCCACTGAGCCGACCCAGCGATAGACCTCAGCGCTGCGAGCCAGCAGTCCGCGGGTGGCCAAGACCGCGGCGGCGACATTGCCAGCCCGGGCGAGATCGGGGCACGACGAGTCGGCCAAGGCCTGATCGGCCAGGCACAGCGCCCCGTCCAGATCGCCGGCCAGCGCCGCCGCCTCAGCCCGTCTGGGTGCCAACGCGACCGAGTCAGCCCCGGCGGTGACAGCCTGGGTGTACAGCCGCACGGCCCGCGCCGCGGCATCAGGCCCGGACAAGGCGGCGTCAGCGGTCGCTTCGAAGACGGCCGCGAGGTCACTGCCGCGGGCACCGTCGGCGACCAGCTTCTGGGCCAGCTCAAGCACTGGCCGGCCCCGTTCGCGGTGAGCGGCGAGCACGAGTCGCTGAACCACCCGCCTGGTGCCCGGCGCGGCACCGGCCACCAGCGCCTGTCGCACCAGCGGACTCACCCTGACCTCCTCGCCCGGGCCCGCCTCCAGCAGCAGGCCATGGGCGTGCGCCAGCGACAACAGGTCGGTCACCACCGCGAGGTCGAGCGCGAGTACCTGAGCGAGGATGTCAGGGTCGGGGACCGCGCCCAGCTCCACCGCGAGCAGCACCGCGCGCAACTGGGGGGCAAGCTGGTCAAGATCGTGGCGGACCCGGTCGACGACCTCCGGTGGCAGCGCCGCGGGCGACGGCACGGGGGTGGCCTGGTTCACGGGGGCGGCGCGGGACTTTGGCTGGCGGCGGGCATCGGGGCGGCGCGTATAGGGGCGGGGGGCGTCGTGGTCTCGGGTTGCGTGGACGCCTTGGTGGTGTGGGCAGGCGCGGAGGTGGGGGGGCTTGGCGTGGACGTGGGCGGCGGGGGTGGTGTGCTCGGCGGAGCGGGGGGGATGGACCAGGTGGTGGTCCAGTTGTAGGTGGTCACCGGGGGGGACACGGGTGCACCGGTGGGGACGATGACGGGAGCCGGCTTGGCTGGTCTGCTCGGCGCGGCCTGCGGTGTCGTCCGGACTGAGGAGCCGGAACCCTCTCGGGATGAGCTCTCGTCACCGCTGCTCTGAAGGCTTTTCTGGGGGCTTGTCTGAGGATTCGCCGCTGGGCTCGCGGTGCTCACCGGCGCGCTGGTGCTGGGCCCCAGCGGACCACGGGGCGCCGGGGTTCCGGCGTCCGCCGACGGGTCGGGATCACTGTGAGAGATCAAGAAAGGGACTGATGCCACGCCCGCGGCGGTGATGAGAGCGAGCACTCCGGCGAAAGCGGCCCGCTTCACCCGCCGGGATCGGGCTCGCCGCCAGTGCAACTGGGCGGGTTCGACGTCCAGCGGAATAGCGGTCAGGGACGGTCGCCGCGGGGTCTGTTCCCGCGCGGGCGCCGCGACGGTGGGCTCGGCGGGAAGTCCGGGTGCGGCGGGCTCGGGGATGGGGTCGCCCTGGATCGGCTGATCGCCAGCGAGGTCGGCGTCGGTGGGGAGCGCGAAGAGAGCGGCGCCGAGCGCGATGGCGGCTTTGGGGTCGGCGTCGACCGCGACGGGGCGGCCGAGTTCAGCGGAGACAAGTTGCGCGACGAGCGGAACCCGGGAGGAGCCACCGACCAGCAGCACCGCGTCGAGATCCTGGGCCGTGAGCTCAGCGGACCGCAGTGCCTGGCGCAGCGCCTCGATGGTCTGGGTCACCTGTGGGCGGATCATGTCTTCGAACTCGGCCCGGACCAGCCGGACCTGCGATTGGATGCCGGGGGCCAGGACGGGGATCGTGACTTCGGTATCGGCGGAGAGCGCTTCTTTGGCTTCGGTGCATTCGCGGCGCAGCGCGACGGTCGCGGCGAGAGTCGCGGGATCGGTGGGGTCGAGTTCGGCCAAGGCGGGGACCGCCGCCAGCACATGGTTGACCACGGCGTCGTCGAAGTCCGCGCCGCCGAGGTTGTCGAGTCCCTGGGGGTGGCCGAGTGTCGCGAAGGTGCTGGGGCCGGTCTTGCGGACCACAGCCGCGTCGAAGGTTCCACCACCGAGGTCATAGACCGCGATGGTGCTGCCCGAGGAGATCCGTTCCTGGAGTGCGTAGCTGGCGGCGGCGGCCTCGGGCTCGGTCCGGAAAGTGATCTCCGGAAGACCGGCGGCGCGCAGTGCCCGCGCCATGGTCTGCGTCTTGTAGCTGCCCCAACTGGCCGGATGAGTGATCACAATGCCGGCGGCGGGGCCACCTTCGCGTTGCTCGACCCGGTCGATGACCCAGCGAAGCACCTTGGCGGCGATCTCGGGCGCGGAGTGCGGCGCTCCCCCGATCACCATCGGGACCTCGTCACCGATCCGCCGCTTGAATTCGCGGACCACCCGCTCAGGATGGGTGACGGCGCGGCGCTCAGCGGCCTCCCCCACCACCACCCGCCCATCGGGCGCGAGATAAACCACCGAGCTCACCGCCGTGGACCGGGTGCCCAGCGGGAACACCTCGGGCAGCGCACGGCGCCCCGCCTCCGCACGGCAGATGGCCGCGGCGGTGAAGGTGGTGCCCGCGTCAATCCCGAGCCAGTAGCTCACCCTCGCGTGCCCTTCTCCTCGTCATGGCGAACCCGCAAAGCCCCGCACCCACCCCCCAACGTCACGGGCTGTCAATCCCCTAACGCGACGCCGGGCAACCCGGTGCGATCCCCGATGCCCCGCCGTGGTGGAAGAACCTAGCTTGGGTCCAGCACCGGCCGGCAGCCCGGCCCCGCTGGCCCGGCACCTCAAGACACCCAAGGAGCGCGCATGAACACGACGCAAAGTCTGCTGGACTTCATCCTCAACCTGCTGCGCGACGACGACGCCAAAGCCGCGTTCGTCGCCGACCCGCAGCAGACGTTGACGGACGCCGGCTTGGGCGAGGTGTGCGGCGAGGACGTGTCCGACGCGATGTCCTACGTGGCCGAGTACCACCCGGTGACCTTCGTCGGCGACCGCGACCACAACGTCGGGAACACGAACATCTCTCAGCACGCCGAGGGCGACCGGCCCGAGCACAACGACGGGCCGGATCACAACTACGGGCCCGACCCGCACGCCGCCCCGGTGCAGCAGCTGGCGTACATCACCAAGAACTACTCCTACACGGACAACCACGACACGGTGATCGACAAGTCAGTGAGCCAGAACATCTGGAACCACGGCACCCTGGCCCAACGCTTCGATGACCACTCGGTGACCGCGACGGATCACTCCGTGGCCGCCGGCGGTGACCTCAACGCTCCCGTGGCCGACGGCAACGACAACGTCATCGGCGAGGGCAACAGCGTGGGCAACACCACCTACAGCGACGACCACTCCGATGATCACTCAGTCCGTAGCTCGTTCAACGGCGACAACGTGGCCGACCACGGCGGCGTCGCCGGCCACGACAACGACAACAACGCCACCGATCCCCGCAACAGCAACGTCGCCACCGACGGCAGCTCGCTGGAGAACTCGCCGCGCGACTCGCACGACACCACGACCCGGGACTCCTTCGACGACTCCCACAACCGGGAATCGCAGCACACCACCACGCTCGACTCTCATGACCCGCACTTCTCCGACAACTCGCACTTCGACACCACCGCGGACACCCTCAACCACCAGTCCTTCAACGACGAGTCCTTCAACCATGACTCGGCGATCACCAACACCGATCAGCACGGCCTCATCAACGCCGCGCTGAGCCCGTCGATCGCGCTGCCGGTGCACGACAACGAGCTCAACCTGCTCTCCGACTCCGAGCACCACGCCTGATCCCCTCCCCTCAAAGAAAACAACACAGACTGCCTGCGGGAGTACCCTCCAGCGGGCGCCACCGGCTCCGCCACCCCAACCCCCCTGGGGTGGCGGAGCCGGTGGGATGGCCATAGGCAGGAAAGGGCAACGCGGTGAGCGCAGCGGGGCCAGTGGGCCTGGACGTCGTCGACCGAGCCATCGGCATGGCGCAGGCCAGCGACCGGAGCGATCTGGGGCAGCGGCTGGCGCATACCCGTCGGCGGCTGCTCGACCCCACCGTGCGGGTGCTGGTGGTCGGCGAGTTCAAACAGGGCAAGAGCCTGCTCGTCAACGCGCTGATCGACGCCCCGGTCTGCCCCGTGGACGACGACATCGCCACCGCGGTGCCCACTGAGGTCTCCTATTCGGCGGCTCCCGTCGCTACTTTGGTGCGCCGGAAAGACAACACCGCCGATAACTCAGCCGCGATCACCCGGGTCCAGGTCCCCCTCGACGCGCTGGCCAGTCATGTGTCCGAGGCGGGCAACCCGGCTGACCGGCACGACCTGCTGCGCGCCGAGGTCGGTGTCCCGCGCCGGATTCTGGCCGGCGGGTTGACCCTGGTCGACACCACCGGCGTCGGGGGGCTCAGCTCGGTGCACACCACCAGCACCCTGGCCGCCCTGCCCACCGCCGACGCCGTGCTGCTGGTGTCGGACGCTTCGCAGGAATACACCGAACCGGAAATTGATTTTCTGCGCCACGCGCTGAAGCTGTGTCCCAACGTCGCGTGCGTCCTCACCAAGATTGACCTCTACCCCCACTGGCGGCGCATCGCCGAGCTGGACCGCGTCCACCTCGCGGGCGCCGCGGTGGAAGCGGACCTGCTGCCGGTGTCCTCGACGGTGCGCCTGCACGCGATGCGCACCGAGGATGCCGAACTGGATGCCGAATCCGGGTTTCCGGCGCTGGTGCGGTACCTGCTGGACGCGGTATCGCAGGCCGACCGGCTGAGCCGGCGTGGCGTGGCGCACGACGTCCTCACCGTCACTGACTACCTTGCGGTGTCACTGCGGGCGGAACTGCAGGCGCAGCAGGACCCGGGAGGGGCCAGCGCGCTGATGGCCGAACTGGAGGACGCCAAGTCTCGCGCCGAGAACCTGCATCGCCGCACAGCACGCTGGCAGCACACGCTCAGTGACGGGATGGCCGACCTGAACGCCGACATTGAGTTCGACCTGCGTGACCGGTTGCGCCAAGTGATCCGCCATGGCGAGGCGGCGCTGGAGCAGGCTGATCCGAGCGCGATCTGGGAACAGTTCACCGAGTGGCTCACTCAGCAGCTCGCCGCGGCCACTTCCGACAACTTCGTGTGGGCGAACCAGCGGGCACAGTTGATCGCCCACCAGGTGGCCGAGCACTTCGCCGAAGACGGCGGCGAGCTGCTCCCCGATTTGCGACTGGGCACCGCGCCCACCACGCTGGACGCGGTGCCCGAGCTCGCGCCGCCGCAGGTCGACGACGCCAAACTCATCGGCAAGCTGCTCACCGGGATGCGGGGTTCCTACGGCGGCACGCTGATGTTCGGCGCGTTGACTACCCTGATCGGGGCGGCCTCTTTGATCAACCCGTACTCGATCGCCGCCGGGTTGGTGCTCGGGGTCAAGACCTTGCGCGACGACAAGCTGGGTCGCCTCAAGCGCCAGCAAGCCGAGGCGCAGGCGCTGCTGCGGCGGCAGGTCGATGACGTCATCTTTCACGTGGGCAAGGAATGCCGGGACCGGCTGCGCCAAGTCCAACGCCTGCTGCGAGATCACTTCAGTGAGGTGGCGACCGAGCTGCACCGTTCGCTGTCCGAGTCCATCCAGGCCGCGCAGCTGGCCGCGAACACCGCTGGGACCCACCGGCAACACAGAATCGACCAGCTCAAGGCCGAGCTGGCGCGGATCGACACCCTGCGGGGCGACGCCCGCGCTCTGTTGATCATTCCTGGGCTGACCACCCCCGGGCTGATCACCCCAGGCAACGGCACGTGAGCGCGCCGACGAGGGCGACACCCAGCATCAGCACCGCGGTCCGGGCGGTGCTACGGCGGGCGGTCGAGGCCTACCGGGACAGCCCCGCCACCGCCACCCGGTTGCGGGACCAGATCGACCGGCTCGACGAACCGTTGCGCGTGGCGGTCGCGGGCAAGGTCAAAGCCGGCAAGTCGACCCTGCTCAACGCGCTGGTCGGCGAGCAGATCGCCCCGACCGACGCCGGTGAGTGCACTCAGGTCGTCACCTGGTACCGGGACGCCGCAAGCCCGCGGGTCACTCTGCTGCCCCGCCAGGGGACGCCGCGACAACTGCCACTGACCCGGACCGATGGCCGGTTGGAGTTCGACCTTCGAGGCAGCGCACCCGAAGACGTCGAGCGGCTGCTCGTCGACTGGCCCTCCCGCGGCCTGCGGATCACCACCCTGATCGACACCCCGGGTATCGCGTCGCTGTCCACACACATCTCGGCCGGCGCCATCGAGCTGCTGGCGCCCGAGGACCGGCCGTCAGACGCGGACGCCGTCATCTACCTCATGCGCCACCTGCACGCCACCGATGTGCGGTTTCTGGAGTCCTTTTACGACCAGGCCGGAGCTCGCGCGGCGGTCGTCAACACGGTCGCGGTGCTCTCCCGTGCCGACGAGATCGGCGCCGGTCGGCTCGACGCGATGGTCTCGGCGCGCCAGATCGCCCGGCGTTACCGCACCGAGCCGAAGGTGCGCCGACTGTGCCAGACCGTGGTCGCGGTGGCCGGCCTGCTCGCGCAAACCGCCCGGACGTTGCGGCAGTCTGAGTTCAGCGCGCTGCGCGAGCTGGCGCAGGCGTCCCGATCCGAGCTGGACGCCCTGCTGCTCTCAGCCGACCGGTTCGTCGCGGCGGACGCACACCCGACGCTGTCGGCGCAGACCCGCGGCGCGTTGGTGGAGAGATTCGGGTTGTTCGGGCTGCGGCTGGCGACCACGCTGATCCGTCAGGGACATCGCGAACCGGCCGGGCTCGTCGCCGAGTTGGTGCGGCGCAGTGGTCTGGATGAGCTGCGCACAGTGCTGGCCACCCAGTTCACCGAGCGCCGCGACCTGCTCAAGGCCCGGTCGGCGCTGCTCCTGCTGGATCGGGCCTTGCGGGAGGAACCGCGACCCGAGGCCCAGCAGCTGGCCGGTGAGGTGGAACGGATCCTGGCCGGCGCGCACGAGTTCCGTGAGCTGCGGCTGCTCGCGGAACTGCGCGCTCCCGATGTGGCGCTGCCGCCCGAGGCCCGGTCCGATGCGGAGCAGCTCCTCGGTGGGCACGGCACCGCGACGCCCCACCGGCTCGGCCTGGAACCCGATGCGGATCCCGCGGCGCTGCGCGAGGCGGTGATCACCGCGCTGGCCCGCTGGCAGCGACGCGCCGAGAGCCCGTTGTCCGATCGTGCCACCAGTGAGCGGGCGCGCGTGGTCGTGCGAAGCTGCGAGGGCATGCTCGCCCGGCTGGGCCAGGATCAGCTCGGGCCCTGATTTGTCACATTTCTTTGCTGATCTGAGTGAGGAATGTGGTGGTGTCAGTCGGTGAATAGGCTGTCACGCGTAGCTGGTTCATGATCGTCAGGTAGTTGTCGGTGTCGCGTTGCTTGTCGAGGTAGACGGCGCTGGTGAGTTGTTCGAGGTACGCGATGTCCGGTATGCCTGGTTCAGCGAAATGGAGGATGGTGAAGGGACCACCCGCTGCGGGGTGGGTGCCGGCGCTGAACGGCAGGACTTGGAGCGTGATGTTGGGTAGCTCGGCGATCTCGATGAGGTGGTGGATCTGCGCGCGCCGGGCCTGTGCGGTGCCCCAGGGTCGCCGAAGCGCCGCCTCGTCCACCATCGCCCAGTAATCGGGCGCCTCGGGTTGAGTGAGGAGATCCTGCCGGGCCATCCGCAGCGCGACACGACGGTCGATGTCCCGCGTGCTGCCGTGTACTTGACACAGCCCGATGATCGCGCGGGCGTTGTCCTCGGTTTGCAGCAACCCGGGCACGAACTGGACCTCGTAGGTGCGGATCGCCGAGCTGGCCTGCTCCAGTCCCAGGTAGGTCTCGAACCAGCTCGATAGGGCGTCCCCGTAATCGCGCCACCAGCCGGGTTCGTTGGCGCGCTGGGCCAGCCTGAGAAACGTGTCTCGTTCGCGCTGGTCGGTGACGTCGTAGAGGGTGAGCAGGTCAGTCACGTCACGCGTCTTGAAACCAACCCGTCCCAGCTCGAGACGGCTGATCTTGGCGTGCGAGGCGCGGATCGCTTCCCCCGCGGCCTCACGGCTGATGCCGCGTGCCTCACGGAGCCGGCGCAGCTGCGCGCCGAGCACTATCCGCAGGACCGTTGGCCCTCCGGCTGGCTGGATCAGGCCATGATCCAGATCATGGCTGTGCTGCGGCTGACATGCTCCCACGACTTCATCCCCCCGGACTCTCGCGTGCGTTGCGACAATCGTGCCACAAACGGATATCAATTGGAGCAACGCGCAACCTACGAGTGACGAACAGGGCCCTCTCCCACCACGAACGTCGTAGGACTGCGGCCGTACCCCCGCCGGCTAGGCCGACGAATTCACCCACCTTCACGCTGCTTGCCACCAGTCTTGGAAGACAGCGTAAGCCCGGCGCAAGCAGCAGCATCTCCCCACCGCCGAATCCGAGTCACCGCGCCCTCGCGCGACCCAGTTCAACAGCTTGCCCGTGGCACTTCGGTGCGGTGGCGTTGGTCCGGGCGTGGTACTACCGTGGGGGGCTCACCCTGGACCCGGTCGAGTCAGTCGTCTCTGTGCCTTGTGAACGCGTGTCGCATCGGGGGTCCCACGCATGCATCCACCGCAGCCCGCCCCCGCGGATCCGTCGGCGTCGGCGAGCGGCTCACCGGAGGCGGTGCGCAGCTTCCGGTCGCAGCTGACGATCGGTGAGGATGTCATCGACACCAGCACGTGGGCCGGGTCGGTACCGCAGGTGAACGGCATCGCCCCCCGAGTGCGGGTGGGCCGCAGCCGGTGGTTCAACCTGCTGTGGTTGCTGCCGATCGGGCTCGTGGTCCTGATGGTGGCGGTGGCGGCCGCGAAGGGCCTGCGCAACACGCCGGCGGTGCAGCGGTTCATCACCCATTACCCGGGAATCGTCTACCCGCCCAACGCCCAGGCAGACGCCGGGTTCTCGGCCTGGGTGAATTGGGCGCACTTCCTCAACCTGTTCTTTATGATCTTCATAATCCGGGCGGGAGTGCAGATCCTCTCCGATCATCCGCGGCTGTACTGGACCCGACACAGCACCCCGGGCCGGGACTGGTTCCGCATCCAGAAACCCGTTCCCGCCGACCCGCTGTGGACCGCGAAGGCGGACTCCATCAGCCTGCCCGGGCAGGTCGGGCTGCCCGGGATCCGGCATTCCATCGGGCTGGCCCGATGGTGGCACCTGGGCGTGGACACCCTGTGGTTGCTCAACGGCGTGGTGTTCTACGTGGTGCTGTTCACCACCGGGCAGTGGCGCCACGTGATCCCCACCAGCTGGGCGGTGGTCCCCAACGCGGTGTCGGTGCTGATCCAGTACCTGTCGTTGAACTGGCCGGTCGAGAACGGGTGGGTGGCCTACAACGGCCTGCAGCTGATCGCCTATTTCATCACGATCTTCGTGGCCGCCCCGCTCGCGCTGATCACCGGCCTGGGCATGTCACCGGCGTTGTCCACCCGGTTCAAGCAGATCAGCATGGTGTTCTCCATCCAGCTGGCCCGCTCCCTGCACTTCCTCGTGCTGTGCTACTTCCTGGTGTTCATCGTCTTTCACGTCGCGCTGGTGTTCATGACGGGCATGCTGGTCAACCTCAACCACATGTACGCCGCGCGCAACACCGACAGCTGGGTCGGCTTCTGGATCTTCGCCGCCTCGATGGTCGTGATCGTCGCCGGCTGGGTCGCGGCCACCCCGTTCACCCTGCGCCACCCCCGGGTAGTGCAGCGGGTCGGGTTCGCGCTGATCGGCCCGGCGCAGCGCCTGTTCGAGCACCTGGACTCCACCCCGGGCGAATACACCGAGAAAGACATCTCCCCCTACTTCTGGCACAACGGGCAGTACCCGGACTCGCAGGAGTACACGGCGTTGCGCCGGGGGAACTTCGCGGACTACCGGCTGCGGATCAACGGGCTGGTCGCCCACCCCGTCGAGCTGAACCTGCGTCAGCTGCGGGCGCTGCCCCACCATGAGCAGATCACCCAGCACTTCTGCATCCAGGGCTGGTCAGGCGTCGCCAGATGGGGCGGGGTGTCGATGCGGACCATCATGGATCTCGTCACACCGGCGCCCGAGGCAAAGTGGGTCGTATTCTACTCCCTCGGTGATGGCCCCGATGGGGGCATCTACTACGACGCGCACCCCATCGAGCAGATGAGCCATCACCTCACGATGCTGGCCTACGACATGAATGACGCGCCGCTGTCGTTCGGTCACGGCGCTCCGCTGCGGCTGCGCAACGAGGTTCAGCTCGGCTTCAAACAAGTCAAGTGGATCAAAGGGGTGGAGTTCGTCGCGGACTTCTCGCAGATCGGTGGCGGCTTTGGTGGCTACAACGAGGACCACGAATTCTTCGGCTACCGACAATCCATCTAGACGTCACCTACCACTACGAAGGAAAGGCTCAGATGGAGAAATTCTCGTTGACCGCCCTGGCACGCCAGCAACTCACCGTCGCGCAGCACGCGTCGAGCGGCCGCAGCTCCCACACTGTGTACGGCGGACACGAACATGCGTTGCGCCAAACCCTGATCGCCCTGGCTACCGGCCAGATGCTCGCTGAGCATGACAACCCAGGAGAAGCCACCGTCCATGTCCTGCACGGACGCGTTCGGCTGGTAGCGGGCGACATCTCCTGGGAGGGCTCGCCCGGAGATCTTCTGATCGTGCCTGACCGCAGACATACCCTCGAGGCGCTGGAGGCGGCCGCCGTGCTGCTCACCGTGGCCAAACACCGCTAACGGGGTGAGATGCGCGTCCTTGTCGTTAACGCCGGGTCCAGCTCGCTGAAGGTCGACCTCGTCGACGGCGGTGTGGTGCTGAGGTCCTATGACGGTCTGCCCGAGGCCGCGCCGCGGGTCGACGCCGTGGGGCATCGGATCGTGCACGGCGGGCCGGACCTTGTCGATCCTGTGGTGGTCGATGGCGATGTCGAGCGGCGCTTGCGGGAGTTGGTGGAGCTCGCGCCGCTGCACCAACCGAAGTCGTTGCACGCCCTGGAGGCTGCCCGGCGTCTGCTACCGAACGTGCCGCACGTGGCATGCTTCGACACGGCGTTTCACGCGACCCTGCCGCCTGCGGCCTACACTTACGCGCTGCCGCGCCGATGGCGGCAACGCTGGGCGCCGCGCCGTTACGGCTTCCACGGCCTGTCCCACGCGTGGGCCGCGGCCCGGGCCCGGCAGCTGGCGCCGGGCGCTCGTCGCGTCGTGACCTGCCATCTCGGTGCGGGCGCGTCGCTGGCCGCGGTGCTCGACGGGCGCAGCGTGGACACCACCATGGGGTTCACCCCGCTCGACGGGCTGGTGATGGCGACCCGCAGCGGCTCGGTGGACCCCGGGCTGCTCACTTGGCTGCAAGAGCGGCAGGGACTCACCGCGCAGGAGCTCGCCCACAGCCTCGAGCACGAATCGGGGCTGCTTGGCCTGGCTGGCACGGCCGACATGCGAGAGCTGCTCGGGCGCGATGACGCCGACGCCCAGCTGGCGCTGGAGGTGTACCTGCATCGACTGGCCAGCAGCGTCGCCGCGATGACCGTCAGCCTGGGTGGTCTGGATGCGCTGGTGTTCACCGGCGGGGTCGGAGAACGGGCCGCGCAGGTGCGCCACGGCACCGCGACCCGACTCGCCCACCTCGACGTGAGCATCAATGAGCGGCTCAACGCGACCGCGGAACCCGACACCGACATCAGCTCCGGCGACGCCGACGTAGTCACCCTTGTCGTTGCCTCACGCGAAGACCTGCAGATCGCCGCTGGTGTTGAGCAGGCCCTGGCCGACGGCACCCGCTCGTAACGGCGAGGGTGGTGTCATGGGGTCCAAGTCCAGTCGCGGATTTCGGGCATGTCTTGGGCCTGCTCGCGGATGTAGTGGTGGTGGAGGTCCAGCATGGTGTGGCAGTGCTGGGCTAGTTCGGGTCCTTTTTCGGGGGCGCGCCGGGAACGGCGGAGTGCTTCGAGGACGAGGTGGTAGCGGCTCATCCGGTTGAGCACGACCATGTCGAAGGGTGTGGTGGTGGTGCCTTGTTCGTTGAAGCCGCGCACATGGAAACGGCCGGGGTTGATGCGGCCGTGGAGCAGTTGGTGCACGGCGCGGGGGTAGCCGTGGAAGGCGAACACGACGTCGGTGTCGGTGGTGAACAGGTCGGTGAACTTCGGGTCGCTGAAGCCGTGGGGATGGTCGTCGGGGGGTAGCAGGCCCATCAGGTCGACCACGTTGACCACCCGCACTCGCAGGTAAGGGACGTGTTCACGCAGTAGCTGGGCGGCGGCCAGCGTTTCGAGGGTGGGGACGTCACCGGCGGCGGCCAGGACGATGTCGGGTTCGTCGAGGTGTCCGGTGATGCTGGTTTCGGTGCCGGCCCAGTCCCACACGGACGCGCCGGCGGCGCAGTGCGCGGTGGCCTGCGCCAGGGTGAGGTACTGCAGGTGGGGTTGTTTGTCGACGACGATCAGGTTGACGTGGTCGCGGCTGCGCAGGCAGTGATCGGCGATCGACAGGGTGGTGTTGGCGTCCGGGGGCAGCCAGATCCGCACCACGTCGGGGGCCAGGGGGATCGCGGTGTCGATCAGGCCGGGCCCCTGGTGGGAGAAACCGTTGTGGTCGTTGCGCCAGCAGGTCGAGGTGAGCAGCACGTTCAGCGACGCCACCGGTGCCCGCCAGGGCAGCCCGGCGGCGTGTTGCAGCCACTTGGTGTGCTGGATGAGCATCGACGCCGACACCATCGCGAACGCTTCGTAGGTGGCGAACAGGCCGTGTCGACCCGAGAGCAGGTAACCCTCCAGCCAGCCCTGGCACAGGTGCTCGGAGAGCACCTCCATCACCCGACCCTCAGGGGACAGGTGGTCGTCGGTGGGCAGGACGGGTGCCTGCAGGCAGCGGTCGGTGACCTGGAACACGGCGCCGAGTCGGTTGCTGGCCGTTTCGTCGGGGCAGAACAACCGGAAGGTGCCGCCGCCGTCGGATTGCCGGGTGGTGGCGGTGTAAATGTCGCGCAGCAGCTCGCCCAGCGGGCGGGTGTTCTCGTGGTGTGCGACGCCGGGGGTGTCCACGGTGAGGGCGTAGCGATCCAAGGCCGGCACGTCCAGCGGGCGCAGCAACCGGCCGCCGTTGGCGTACGGGGAGGCCGACATCCGCTTGTCCCCCGCGGGCGCGAGTGCGGCCAGTTCTGGGAGGAGCGTGCCCTGGTCGTCGAAGAGGGTTCGCGGGTGATAGGAGAGCAGCCACTGCTCCAGGAGCGCCAGGTGCTCGGGGTTCTCCCGCACCGCTGACAGGGGTACTTGGTGCGCGCGGAAGGTTCCCTGGATCTGGATGCCGTCGACGACGTCGGGGCCGGTCCAGCCCTTGGGGGTGCGCAGGATGATCGCCGGCCAGCGTGCCGGCGCGGGCGCTGTCGCCCCCGCTGTGCGGGCCCGCTGCTGGATCGCGCGGATGTGGGCGTGCGCGGCGACCAGCTCCCGGTGCAGATCGGTGAACACGGTGGCCGGGTCGTCGCCGCTGACGATGACCGGGTCCCAGCCCTGCGCGGCGAGCAGGCCGATGACATCAGCGTCGGTGGCCCGGCCCATGACGGTGGGCCCGGAAATCTTGTAGCCGTTGAGGTGCAGGATCGGCAGCACCGCGCCGTCGCGCCGGGCGTTGAGGAACGCGGGGATCTTCCAGGACGCGGCCAGCGGCCCGGTTTCGGCTTCGCCGTCGCCGACCACGCAGGCCACCAACAGCTCGGGGTGGTCGAACGCGGCACCGGCGGCGTGGGCGAGCGCGTAGCCGAGTTCGCCGCCCTCATGGATACTGCCCGGGGTCTGGACGCTGACGTGACTGGGCACCCCACCGGGGGTGGAGAACTGCCACACCAGCGCGGTCAGACCCGCCAGATCGGCGGAGATGCGTGGGTAGATTTCGCTGTAGGTGCCGTCGAGGTAGGTGTTGGCCAGCAGCGCCGGGCCGCCGTGGCCAGGTCCGGTGATGTAGATGCAGTCCGCGCCGGTGTCCCGGATGAGCCGGTTGAGCAGCGTGTAGATCATCGACAGGCCCGGGCTGGTACCCCAGTGCCCGAGCAGCCGCGGCTTGATGTCCTCAACAGTGAGCGGTTGGCGGAGCAGCGGATTGGACTTCAGGTAGATCTGCGCGACGGTCAGGTAGTTCGCCGCGGCCCACCACCGCAGGTCCAGCTCACGATCACGGTCGGCGTAGAGCGGCGCCATGGTCATATCGCTCATCGACAGGGTGCGGGTCACTGTCCCAAGCCTTTCTTATCTAGCTGTTGGAGGTGTGTCGGCGCGTAATCCAGCGGCGGATCTCGTCGGCTCCCCAGACGATGAAGGGAAACGGAACGACGGTGGCCACTTGGCTCAGCGAGAGGGCTTCGGTGCCGAACAGTCCGTGCAGTGGCGGGAGATAGATCACCGTTGCGGCGAAGAGCAGGGCGATGCCGATGGCGCCCAGCAGCGGCTTGTTGGTGAATACGCCCACCGATCGCAGGGAGACGTGTTCGGTGCGGGCGGCGAAGGCGGTGCCGACCTGGCAGGCGACGATGCCCAGCCAGGTGATGGTGGTGGCCTGTCGGTAAGCATGATTCAAGGGGCTGCCCGGTCCGGTCGGTGCGCCGGGGTGCCAGCCGGCTCGCAGCAAGGTGGCGAGGAAGGCCGCCATGACCAGCGCCGCGGAGATTATCCCGAGGAATCCCCACGCTCGGGCGAGCATGCCGCCGCTGATCACGCCTTGCTTGCGTGGGCGTGGGGGGCGGTCCATCAGCCCGGGTTCAGCGGGTTCGCGGCTCAGCGCGAGGGCGGGCAGGGTGTCGGTGCCCAGGTCAATGGCGAGGATCTGCATGACGGTCAGCGGCAGCGGGATCAGGCCGCCGGACAAGGCGAAGACCAGGAACGGAACGACTTCGGGTACGGCGTGGGTGAAGATGTAGAAGATGAACTTGCGGATGTTGTCATAGACCCGGCGGCCGGCCTCGACAGCGGCGATGATCGTCGCGAAGTTGTCGTCGGTGAGGACCATGGTGGATGCTTCGCGGGCGACGTCGGTGCCCGAGCGCCCCATGGCGATGCCGATGTCCGCGCGCCGCAGCGCGGGCGCGTCGTTGACCCCGTCGCCGGTCATGGCGACGACCTGCCCCTTGGCGCGGAGCGCCTCAGCGATGCGGAGCTTGGCTTCGGGGGAGGTTCGCGCGAAGACCACTTCCTGGTTGCGGGCGAGCAGCTCGTCCAGTTCAGGGTCGGGCATCCGGTCCAGTTCGGCTCCGGTGACGATGTGCGCGTGGTCGCCTCCGATGCCGACCCGGCGCGCGATCGCGGCGCCGGTCAACCCGTTGTCACCGGTGACGACGTGGACGCGGATGCCGGCGTGGTGCGCGAGCCCGATCGCCGCGGCCACCTGCGCCCGGGGCGGGTCGAGCATCGCGACCAACCCGAGCAGGCACAGGTCCCGCTCCGCGTCCTCACGCTTGCTGGGCGGGACCGTACCGGGGGGCAGTACCCGGTGGGCGATGGCGAGGACCCGCAGGCCCTGTTCAGCGTAGTCGGTCATGACCCGGGTGACCTCGGTGCGGTCAGCGGCCGAGAGGGCACGCCGCTCACCCCGGTCTGTGATGTGGGTGCACCGGGGAAGCACTTCCTCGGGGCGCCCTTGGTGTGGACGGTGCGGACCGCATCGTCCTCGTCGAGGGTGGTCATGAGTTTGAGTCGGGGATCGAAGTGGAACAAGCGGCGGCGCCTGGCCTCGCGGGTCGCCGCGCTCACCGCCTGACCGCGCGCTGATGCCAGCTCGAGCAGGGCGATCTCGGTCGGGTCGCCGGTCGCCTTGACGGAGGTGCCCTCGGGGAGTTCGGCGTTGGTGCACGCCGCGCCGACCTGGGCCAGCAGGTCGATCCCGGTCGAGTCGCTCTGCGCTGGCGCTTGCGGGTCCACCGAGCCCGCCGAGGTCCACACCGAGGTGACCCGCATGCGGTTCTCGGTGAGGGTGCCGGTCTTGTCAGTGCAGATGACGGTAGTCGAGCCCAGCGTCTCGACAGCGCTGAGCCGTTTGACGACCGCGCCACGGCGAGCCAGGTCACGGACGCCGACGGCGAGCGCGAGGGTAATGGTGGGCAGCAGACCTTCCGGCACGTTGGCCACCAACAAGCCGATCGCGAAGCTGATCGCGGCGGCCCACCCCAGCCCGGCCAGCAGCCCCAGCGGCAAGAAGGCGACCCCGGCGCCGATGGCCACGGCGGCGATCAGCCAGGCAACGCGCTTGACTTGGCGCTCCAGCGGAGAATCCTCACGGGTGACCCGCGAGGTCAGCGCAGCGATACGACCCAGTTCGGTGTGCATGCCGGTAGCGGTGACCACGCCGCAGGCTTCGCCACCGGTGCACACCGTGCCACTGAACACGACATCCCTGGCCTCCAGCAGAGGACCGCTCACGTCCGGGGCATCGGCCGAGCGGGCGACGGGAGCCGATTCACCGGTGAGCGTGGACATGTCGACCTCGACCGCGCCAGTGATCAATCGCGCATCGGCGCAGATGCTGTCGCCTTCCTCGACCATCAGCACATCGCCGGGCACCAGAAGGTGTGCCAGCACATCCTGGCGCCGGCCCGCACGCCACACCCGAGCCTGGGCGGGCAGGAACGCCGCCAGCGCCTCCACCGCTCGTTCGGCCTGCACCTCCTGGAAGAACGAGAAGGCCGCGTTGAGCAGGATCACCGCCGCGATGGCGATCGCCAGCGAGGGCGTACCGCTGACCCAGGCCAGTACCGCGGCGACCATAAGCACCAACGCCAGCGGTTGGGTGAACTGTCGCGCCAGGTCCGAGGGCCACTGGCGGCCACCCCCGGCGGCAAGTTCGTTGGGCCCGTAAACCAGGAGCCGACGTGCCGCCTCACGATCGGAGAGCCCCTGCGCTGAGCTCCGCACATGCTGCAACAGCAACGCCAACGGTTCGAGTGGATCGGGTAGTTGTGACGCGAGCCCGTCCAACGCGACCGGATCCTCGCCGAGAACCGTGTGGGGGGCCATCACAACCCCCGATTGCTCTGGGGTGACGGTCCCGACCACGACAGACTCGCACCCACCCCAAGCAGACCCACGAGTACGACCACACCGACAAGAAAGATCACGACAACCCCATGCCCGGCACCCCTGTGCCAGCGATGTGACAAGACCGCCGTCGTGACCTCAGCGAGGTCCAGGCCGTATCGCGTACGGGGTCAGGATCGGCACCGCGTATCCAGCGGGCGCCGTACGAAGGAGCGAGACAACCCCAGGCTAACACCGAAATCTTCTCGCCAACGCACCAAGAGAATTCCGGCTCGGACCAGAATTGAGAAATCGAGATCGCTTTAGTGAGCCCGGTCACTAGGCCTTTGGCCCTTGAGCAGAATTTAGGGACGGCTTCGCGGTGTTATCGGGGGAACCGGACCGGGCCGCGGCCGCGCTTTCACGGGCCAGGAAGGCGCCCAGCTCAGCGATGGTGGTCATCAACGGGGCGGGGAACACGACAGTGGTGTTCTTGTCGACACCGATCTCGACCAGGCTCTGCAAGTTCCGCAGCTGCAACGCCAGGGGATGGGCCATCATGGTGTCTGAGGCGTCGCCGAGCGCGGCGGCGGCCAGCG
>JBDTAX010000164.1:0-16613 GCA_039924425.1 Pseudonocardiaceae bacterium | reverse complement strand
GAGAAGTCTGTGAAGGGACCGCTCGTCCTACCGGAGCTTCGTTCGCCTACCGGCGCGACACGCCGAAGATCGTCATCTTTGTCACCAGACCGCCTCATCACGTCAAGTGATCTTGGAACGCCCGTGGTCCTCAACGAGTGGACAGATTCACAGGACACAGCGTAAGAAACACACAATCCAACGGTCCGAAAAACGCGGGGCAGATCAGCGGAGTCCTCCCCGTCGTCGACAAGCAGCTGCTGCACTTCCAGACCTGGCTGCACCATCGGCTGGCCGACCGGGCCAGCAGCCAGCACTACCAGCTGCTGCGCCAATTCAGTCGCTGGCACCAAGTCCCGCGGCTGAACTCTCGAGCCCGTATCCGCCCCCTCACCTCCACCGCGCGGCGGTTCGCCAGTGAGCAGCTCACCTATGCCGAGCACTTACTAGACTGGCTTGACGACCACGACCGCACCCTGGCCCAGGCCACCCAGGGCGATATCGACGCCTGGCACGCCCAGGCCCCCCACCACCACAAACACGCCGCCCGAGGGTTCCTGACCTGGGCGATCGACAGCCGTCACATGCCCAAGCTCGCCCTGCCGAGGCTGCGGACACCCAACGCCGGCGAGCAGATCACCCAGAGCCGGCGGCTGGCCCTACTGCGTCGAATCCTCACCGACGACAGCCCACCGATGCGCTCCCGCGTCGCCGGCTGCCTGATGTTGCTCTACGCCCAGCCAGCCAGCCGCATCGTCCGCTTGAGCATCGACGACATCATCCAAGACGACGACGGCCAAGTCCGGATCCGACTTGGCCAGCCACCCACCCCGGTGCCCGAGCCATTCGCCAGCCTCCTGTTGCAAGCAACCAGCGAGCGGGAGAACATGCAGACCGCCACCAACCCCAGCGCCCGCTGGCTGTTCCCCGGCCGCCGCGCCGGCCAACCGCTCACCGCCTCCACCCTGCAACCACTGATCCGCGAGCTCGGCATCCCCAGCGCCGCCACCCGCGTCGCGGCGCTCCGTCAACTCGTCCTCCAGGCACCCGCCCCCGTCATCGCCAAAGCGCTTGGATTCCACTACGTCACCACACACCGCCACAACATCCACGCCGGTGGCACCTGGAAGACCTACGCACCCGGCGACCACGACCAGTAAAAACGACCCCAAATACGACCCCGGCCGTGTGATGACAGGCAGCTCGACGACCACGAACAACACACGCGCGGCGCCGAATACCGACTACTCAATCAACGGAGCATGCCAGTATCCACCCCCTATCCCTGACGCGAAGATTCCGGTCCCCGGCCGTCCTCCGAGGACCGGAACTTCGCAACCCACGGCGAGCCCCCCATGAGGGCTCTAAGTTGCTGACCAGGGCTAACACGGGTGCCGTCGAGGTTGGTGTGGTGATCATTCCCCGGTTGGTCGGTTCTGGTTTTGGGGTCGCCGCATCGGCTCGGGTGCGGGTGGGGTAGCGCTGCCGGGTCTGGTGATCCGGGCGCGCACGGGGTGCGGGATGGCGCGGAGTTCGCGGAGGTCGGGGATGTGGTTGTAGAGGGTGCCGGGGCTGACGCCGAGCAGTGTGGCGATGGAGGTGATGCTGTGGTCGGGGTTGGGCAGCATGTCGCGGGCGGCGCGGAGGATGTCGGGGTTGATCACGCTGGGGCGGCCGCCGACCCGGCCGCGGGCACGAGCTGCCGCCAGGCCTTCCCGGGTGCCGGAGACGATGAGCTCCCGGATGAATTCGGCCAGCGCGGCGAAGACGTGGAAGACCAGCCGGCCACCGGGGGTGGTGGTGTCGAGGTTCTCGTGCAGCGAGGTGAAGCCGACCTCTCGTTTCCGGAGATCAGCGACGGTGGTGATCAGGTCCCGCAGGGAGCGTGACAGCCGGTCCAGGGACGGGACCACCAGGATGTCGCCGGGTTGGATGAACTCCAAGGCGGCCTGGAGCTCGGCCCGGTCGGTGTCCTTGCCCGACTTCTTGTCGGCGAAGATCCGCCGGCACCCGGCCGCCTTCAACGCGTCGGTCTGTCGGTCCAGGTTCTGGCCGCTCGTCGACACCCGGGCATACCCGATCTTGATACCGGTCGGGGTGGCGGGTTCGGCGGCGAGTAACTCGGTCTGTCTGGAGGGCGCGTTCACCCCACAATTTTCTCAGAAAACGGGTTCTCGGGGTTGTGAGGACCCCAGGTTTTTGAAGGATTTTTTGACGGTCCCACGGCCTTCTGCGGGCTTGGTTTCATGATCTGCAATTAACGACTGTTTCTTGAAGATTCCTGGCGCCGCGACTGTTCACAGTTCGCCGGGACCGGTATCAGCTGGGTGGTCATGGCGGCAGGCTCGGGTCCGGTGTGGCCGGGCGCAGCGGGCGCCAGCCGGCGTGGTCGAGTTTGGCGAGCTCGGCTTCGACGTCCACGGTGATGACGCCGAAGAAGTTGATGTTCTCCGAATGGGCCGGGGAGATGTGGGTGAGGATCTCGTCCGGCACGTCCCGGCCCGCGGCCCGCAGCTGCCGCACGGCCAGCTGGTAATAATCGGTCGTCCAGGTGATCACCGCGTTGGTCAGCACGGTCAAACACCACGCCTGCTCGGTCTGGTCGGCCAGGTGCGGCGTGCTGATGGTGCCCTGCTGGGCGTAATGCAGGTCACGGCGCAGGGCGTGCAGCGACTCGCCCTTGTTCAACTGGCGGGCGATCTTTCTTCGGTACGCGGGATCGGACAAGTACTGGGCGGCGTGGATCGTCCGGCGCAGCATCCCCCACTCCTTCAGCGCGGCCGCCAGGGTGTTCTGCCGCGAGGCCGCCGACCACTTCCCGACGACCAGCGACGCGGTCGCCTGCCCGTACTTCAGCGACCCCGCCATCCGCAGCAAGTCCGGCCAGCAGTCGGCCACCAGGTCCTCGTTCCACCGGGCACCCAGCAGCGGGCCGGCGTGCGGGTACAGCTTGGCGATCTCTGTTTGGGTGTCGTCCCGGCACAGTGTGATCTTCCCCAGATCCCGGATCCGCGGCGACAACACCTTCCCCACCAGGTCAAACAACGCAAAGTTGATCAGCGTGACACCATGGGTGTCCGTCGCGTGCTCATGGACAGGCAGGTCGGTGGCGTTGCCCAGGAAGTCGTCCAGCACGTACTGCGCCTCCCGGGTGGACGTGACGATCACCTTGGTGCCGTAGGTGGAGTGCTGGTCGGACACGTGGGTGTAGGTCGACAGGACCCGCCCGCCGAACACCGTCATCTCCCGCGCCGTGGTCGACTTGCCGCGCACCGGGAACCGCTGCCCGTCCGAGGACGACATCGTGCCGCCACCGAACACCTTGGCCAGCTCCAGGCCGTGGTGATGGTTGACGATCACCGTGTTGGCCTCTCGCAGCGTCTCCTCCCGCACGTACCACTCGGCCGTCCAGGCCAGCACGTCATAGGGGACACCGCAGGCCGCACTCATCCTCGCCAGGCCCAAATTCGTGGCCATCGCGATCAGCACAGCCAAGATGTTGCGCTTGAGATCGACCGAGCGGGCCTGTTTGCGGCCGCCAGCATGGGTGAAGCAATCCAGGAACCCGGTCCGCGCGTCCAGCTCGATCAGCAGCGAGGCGATCGGCGCGAACGGCAGCATCCCCGCCAGCTCATCCTTGAGCTCGGTGGCCTCGGCGGGAACGTCCTCAGCGGTCAGCTTCGGGATCACCAGCTTGTCATCGGCGTCGAGGCGGACCGCGCCGGTGTCCTCCGGCAACGCACCGGCCAGCGTCTTGTCCAACTCCGCCAACGCGGTGTGCAGCTCCTCCTTGCCCTGGGCCAGGGCATCAGCGGCCTTGGCCGGCTTGCCGACCAGCTTGCAGTAGTCGCCCCGCCGCGGCGCCCACTGCTCGGGTGTGAACAGGTATGTCGACGGGTCGGCGTAGCGGCGCGAACCCGGCACGAAGATGTCGCCGCTGCGCAGCCCGTCCCGCAACCCCAGGACCACGCACAACTCCCAGTAATGCCGGTAGGCGGTATCGTCCCCAGACTTGCGGGCCTTCTCCAGATACTCGGCGTAGCGGCCCGGCACGAAAGAGACCGGCGCGTCCTCGGGGACCTTCCGCCCACCCAGCCGGTTCAGTTCCTTCACGATGGCGACCGCGGCCATCAGCTCGGCCATGCCGGGACCGCCCTGGAAATCGATCGCCGACAGCACGTTCGGGGTGAACTGCCGCAGGTAGGAGTAGGAGGCGTGCATCGCTGACAACCGGCCGTGGTCACGGGGCAACGGCCGCCACCCACCCGCGGCCGCCTCCCGCAGTTTCCGCATCCCGATGGCCTCGCGGAGCAACCCACCCACCCGCTCATCGGGGACCGACGGGTCCGCCAGCACCGGCAAAATCACCTGCAACAACCCCTGGCGGGTCTCACCGGCCTTGGCCCGCTCGACCAACGCCTCATCGGTCTTGGACTTCGCCCGCGACTCCCGCGCCGACACCGCCTGGTCGAACAGGGCGACCACCTCGTCCAGCTGGTCGACCGCGGACTGGACCACCACCACCAGCAGGATCGGATACCGCCGCTCGCCATCACGACGCTCCATCGCCTGGTTGGTGGACCGCCGCCCGACCGTGGCCAAAAACCGGCGCCGCTCGGTCGGCAGCATCGACAGGTCCAACTTGTGGGCGTCCATGTTCCGCAGGTAGGTCAACTTCTCGATCGCGGTCTTCACCGCTCCGGCCGTGGCCTCCACCGCCGGAGTGCTCAGCCACGCCAACCGCGTCATCCCCAGCCCGACCTCCACTCTCAGCAGCCGGTCCAGATCCTCCCGCATCCGCCCGGTCAGCAGATGCGCCACCTTCTCCCACGTCAACGCCCTCGCCCCGGTCCGGGCCGAGGCGACCATCCTGGCCAAGGTGACCACCCCTGGCCGGATCGTCTTAGCCGAGATCAGGTACTCGGCCGCCACGGTGAACAACAGCGTCGGCGAATCGTGCTCCATCGCCCGGTCCAGCAGGAACCGCTCCAGATCCTTCATCACCTCGCCGCCGGCCGGCGCCGACTTCCAGCTCAAATACTCCGCCACCAGCCGCAGATGATCCGAACACGTGTGCGCACGCTGCCCGTACCCCTCCAACACCCCCGGATCCAGCCCCAACCACGTTGCCAACCTGGCCACCGCCACCGGCGGCGCCGCACCCACCTCATCAGGCACGAACCCAAGCCACGGCAACGTCGCCAACGCAACAGCAAGCCCGAGCCTGTCCGCCAGGCCACGCCCCCGGCCCGGAGCAACGAACGCCACATCCACCGCAGTGAGAGTGAAGAACCGGATCAGATCATCCCCACCGATATCCGGAAACGACCGCAGCCGCTCCAGCTGCTCCTCAGAGAACATCCACGCCGACACAGACCACCCCCACACCAGAACAGGCAAACGGTACGAACCGTAGTGGTCGTTGATCAAAGAGGCCAACACCCGCCCCCACGTCAGCGCTGGTCAGGCATATCCGACCAAAATTTCCCCAGGACTACCGGGACCCCTACCCGTCAGCCGATCTGATCACCCATGCCCGGGTCCCAGCATTAGTGGACTAGAAACCAACGTTTCGGTGAGCGGCATCTGCCGGCCGGCCTGTTTGGAGTGTCGAAGTGCCGCGTCGGTGCGGTTCATGGCCGCTGGTGGGGGGTGTGATCGGAGTTCAGGTCTTGGCTTGGGATCGTTTGAGTGCCTCATATAGTGCGGTGCGCCCGATGCCGAGCTGGCGGGCGATGGCGGGCACGCTCTCCCCGTCGGCGCGCAGCCGCCGGGCCAAACACAGTCGCTCGGGGGTGACCACCGGGGGCCGGCCGCCGACGCGGCCTCGGTGGCGGGCCGCGGCCAGACCGGCGTTGACCCGCTCTCGAATGATCTCTCGTTCCATCTCAGCGACCGCACCGAGGATGGTGAACACGAAACGGCCCATGTAGGTCGAGGTGTCCATGCCCTCGGTGACTGATCGGAAGGTGATACCCCGGTCGCGCAGCCGCTCGAGGATGCCGAGCAGGTGTTGGGCGGATCGGCCCAGCCGGTCCAGCCGCCAGACCACGAGGGTGTCGCCCGCGATCAGTTCGGTCAGGCATTCCTCCAGGACGGGCCGGTCGGCGCGGGCTCCGGAGACCACCTCCACGACGATGCGCTCGCACCCGTCGCGCCGCAGGGCGTCACATTGCAACGCGGTGTCCTGGCCGGTCGTCGAGGTGCGGGCGTAGCCGATGCGTCTGCCCGGGTCGGGCGTGTCCACACTGGGGGAGTCTACCGGGAAACAACTGTTATCCGGAAGATCATCAACGGAGGCGGCCACCTGCGGATACACCGTCCGGAAAACCAAGCCGGAAACCTGGCCCTCAACACCGACCATTAGACGTTTCAACCGTATCTCGGTCGGCCCCGAACAACACCCTCACCACCGACTACACACGGTGGTACCCCAACTTCACCCACACCACCGATCAAGACCAGCTGGCCGCGTAGCCTCCCACGGTTTGCCCCGCTCTCGCGCTGGACGACCAACCGGTGGCGGCATAGCTCCCACGGAATGTTCCGCTCTCCTTAAGGCAACAGTGCCGTCCGAAGTCCTCGCCTACGGTTTGTCGCGCTTTCGAACCGGATCCCGTTTGCGGGCGAGGGTGACGCCGTCGGCCATGGGCAGCATGGCTAGGTCGACGCGCTCGTCTTTGAGTAAGGTTTCGTTGGCCTTACGAACGCCTTGGGTGTCGTTGTCCTGGAGCACGGTATCGATGACTCGGCCGGACCACAGGGTGTTGTCCAGGACGATCAGGCCGCCGGGCCGGGTCAGGTTGAGGGAGAGTTCATAGTACTGCGGGTAGTGGGCTTTGTCGGCGTCGATGAAGACCAGGTCAAATCGGTCCGGGCCGTCCTTGGCCAGCAGCCGTTCCAGGGTCGTCACGGCGTCGCCGAGTCGCAGGTCGATGCGGTCCGTGACCCCGGCGGCTGTCCAGTGTCGGCGGGCAATGGATGTCCATTCCTCGCTGATGTCGCAGGTGATGACGCGTCCGTCGGCGGGCAGGGCGCGGGCCATGGCCAGGGTGCTGTACCCGGTGAACGTGCCGATCTCCAGGACTCGGCGGGCGTTGGTGAGGCCGACCAGGAGCGCGAGGAACTGGGCTTCCTCCGGCAGGATCTGCATGATGCGGTCGGGGAGGGTGGCGGTTTCCTCGCGCAGTTCGCGCAGGTTCTGATCGTCGCGCAGGGAGATGTCGCGGACGTAGGCGAGCAGCTCCGGGGTGAGGTCGATCTGGTCACGCATGGATGCTCCGTGTCGAATCAGTCGTGGCGGTCAGGTTTGTTGCGAGGGCTTGGTTGGCGGTGTTCCATGCTGGGGCCGGGCCGTAGCGGCGTGCCGTGGTGGTGCGCTCATACGGCAGGCCGGCGCAGGTCTGGACGAGCTCCATCTGCATGCCCCAGGGGGTGAGGAAGTAGATCCACCGGTTGCCGGCGATGGGCCCGTGGGAGATGACCTGCGGATCACCCAGGAGGCGGACGCCGGGCCGGTCTTCCAGGTAGCGCACGGCGTCATCGAGATCGGTGACGTGGATGGCCAGGTGGTGGCCGCCCCAGTCGCTGTTGCGCGGCAGGACCCGGTTCTGAGTCGGGGCCTGGTATTCGAAGAGTTCGAGGTTGGTGACCGGGCCGAGACGAAGCATGGCGATGTGGGCGCTCGCGGCCGGGTCCACGCCGAGTTGACGGCTCATGAACCGACCGCCGGGGTCTTCGACCGGCCCTTCCTGGTAGATCAGTTCGGCACCCAGGACCTCGGTGAAGAAGTCCACAGCCTGTTCCAGGTCCGGGACGGTGTAGGCGATGTGGTCGACGTTGGTCGCGCCGGGGATTCCGCGGCCGCGCGGCTCGCGGTTCATGAGGCCACGGGCAGGCGGGTCGGCATGCTGTCGGTGAGGTGCCGCGGGACGACGGCCACCAGCACTAGTTCCATGCCTTGGGCGCCGGCTTTCAGACGGGTTCCGCTGTTCAGGGCGCAGACGGCCAGGCAGTTGCGACGTAGCGGCCGGGTGGTTCCGTCGTCCTCGGTGAGGTGACCGTCGCCATCCAGGACGAACCAAACTTCTTCGGTGCCGCTGCGGCCGCGCGGGCCGATTTCCGAGCCCGGGGCCAGGCGGAGGTAGTCGACGGCTTCAGTCTCACTGAAGAAGAATCCCCGGCGGGCCAGTGAGCGGGTCCGGCTGTGCTCAGTGCCCGCGCGCAGAGTGTGGGAGGTTTCCTCCCGCGTGGTGACGATCAACGCCGGTCCCCCTGGCCTGCGGGGACGGCCAGGCTGGCGTGGAAGTACCGCAGGGCGCCGGCACCGGCGGTGATGGTCACGGTGCTGCCCAGCGGGAGGGTGATCGCCGTGCCGTCAGCCAGGTCGACCAGGGAGGCCCCCGAGCGGGCCGTGCCGGTTCCCTCAAGGAAGAACAGGGTGTGCTCGCGGTCGTCGGCGGTCAGGGTCTCGGCCTGCCCGGGGGCGAGGGTGGCCAGGCGGGCCTGGCGCAGCGGCCCGGTCAGCAAGGTGGTCAGGTCGACTTCGCCGTGTTCCTCGAGGTCGATGACGGTCGCGTTGGTCATGAGGCTCTCTCCAGGGTCGGGGGTACCGGTTTCGGCGGGAGCGGCTTCGGGGGTCCCGGTGAGCGTCCTGGCGGTGTCGGGGCCGAAAACCTCAATGACGAGCCAGTTCAGGTCGTCGGATCCGAGGTTGCGGAACTGGTGCCGGGTGCCCAGGCCGTTGGCGATCAGGTGGCCGGGACGGACCTTGCGCGGCACGTCGTCCAGCAGGAGTTCACCTTCGCCGGAGATGACGAAGTAGAGCTCTTCGGTGCGGGTGTGACAGTGCTCGCCGCACACGGCGCCGGGCGGCAGCGAGGCCCATTCGATCGCCTCCCAGGCCCCGGCCAGGCCGATCCTCCTGGCCAGGCACTTCCACCTGGCGATCTCCGCGCCGCCGTGCATTCCGTGGACCTCTGAGGCCCCGGTGGTGTCGGCGACGACCAGTTCGTCAATCATGCGTCCGGCCTCGTTCCCGCAGTTCGTGGACTGCCCCTCGGATTTCTTCGTGAGTCAGGTCGTCGACGAAGCACGCGGACCCGATGCCGGTCGGAAGCGGGAGCCGCTGGCGCCCGTCCCGGTGCAGGACCGCGTCGGCCAGCGCGTCGCAGAGCACGTCGGACAGACAGACAAGGTGCGTCAGCGGCAGCCCCAGCGCGGTCACGACCGCCAGGACACGGTCCCGGTCGGCGGGGCCGAGCATTCCGCGGCGGCAGGCGATGACCGTAGTCAGGGCCATGTCGATGGCGACCGCCTCGCCATGCAAGAGGACCGGCAGCGCACGCATCTCCAAGGCGGGACTGAAGGTGTGGCCGTAGTCCACCAGGCGTTCCAGGTCGTGCTCCCACAAGTTGGGCTCCAGCTCGGCGAGCATCCCGCCAACCGCGCGGGCCACGACCTCGGCGGCCGCGTGTTCCCCGTCGAAGGTGAGGCCCTGCATGCGCTCACCGCGAAGCAGCGCCCCGTGCCACTCCAGCAGGTCGAACAACGGCGGGTCCCGGACCAGTGCGATCTTGAGGATCTCGGCCAGGCCGTTGGACAGGTGCCGGTCGTCTAGCGTCGCCAGGAAAGCGCGGTCAAGCAAGGTACTGCGGGCGGGGAAGTAGCTGCCCAGACGGTTCTTGTGGGAGCCGTGGTTCACCCCGGTCTTGGCCCCGATCCCCGCGTCTACCAGACCGATCAGCGTGGTGGGGACCTTCACGTACGGAATGCCGCGCCGGTACATGCCGCAGGCCATGCCGACGATGTCGGTCAGGACGCCGCCGCCGACCGCGATCACTGGCTCGCTGCGGCGGAGCACGCGGTGGGCGACGAGCGCGTCCACGACGCCCAGGACCGCGTCCAGGGTCTTGTTCTGCTCACACGCGTCGAGTACCAGCCAGTGAGTGTCGACCGATCGGGCCCGGAAGTAGTCCCGGAACCGGTCGCCGTACAGCTCGTGGACACGCTGGTCGATGACGACCAAGCGGCGGGTCACCGCCTCCTGGCTGCCGGATACGGCCAGGGCGTCGTTGGCGGGGTCGAGCAAACCCGTGGTGAGTACCACCTCGTACTCGACGGCTTGCCGGGCGCGCACCGTCCACAGGGTCTGCGCCGCAGGGAGAAGGGGCTCGGGCGGGACATCGGTCACGAGCCGGGCGATCCGGTCAGTTGCTGACATCGAGGAGGGCCTCCCTGAAAAGGGTCTCCACTGGAGACGGTGCCGTGCCAGGCACCGCAGAGATGCCCATGATCGACCTTAGTAACGGATAGTATCTGATCGCTGATCGAGAGTGAGAATCCGTGGCGTGGCAAGGCGAAAATCTGATCACTGATCCACCTGACAATCTTCGCCGGAACTGTCCGGGACCCGTCGTCAAGACGGTGTCCGCGGTCTGGGACCGAGGAGGGAGAGCGAGCCGAATATGAGCCGGAACCACGTCGCCGGACCGGAGTACGACGTCGTGATCGTCGGCGGCGGCTCGGCCGGTGCGGTGTTGGCCGCACGGCTCAGCGAACGGCCAGAACGCAGTGTGCTGCTGATCGAGGCCGGTCCAGCGCACCGGATCGGCGCCTTCCCGGCCACAGTCCTGAACGCCTCGACCCCCGGCGGGGACGCGACCACGCTGTGGGACGTCCCCGCCCCGGACACCCAAGGAACCGGCCATGCCGACACGGTGGTGCGGGCCAAAGTGCTCGGCGGCGGATCGGCCATCAACGTCGGCGTGGCGGTGCGCGCGCTGCCCTCCGACTTCGCCCGCTGGACCCACCGCGGCCTGACCGGCTGGACCTACCAGGACGTCCTGCCGTACTACCGGAAGATGGAGACGACCGAGGACGGCGCCGAGGCACTGCACGGCCGCTCCGGACCGATACGGATCGGCCGAGTCCCCGCACAAAGATCGACCCCGCTGCACCGCGCCTTCGTCGAAGCCTGCCTGGACCGCGGATTCCCCCCCGTGGACGACTTCAACGGGCTCCACCCAGAGGGTGTCGGCCAGTACCCCATGAACGTCGTCGACGGAATCCGGCAGAGCACCGCACTCGCCTATCTGAATGCCGAGGTGCGCAACCGCTCCAATCTGCGCATCGCCGACCGGACCACTGTGAACCGAGTACTTGTCGAGCGCGGTACCGCCGTGGGTATCCAGACCTCCACGGGCACGGCGATCCGCGCCGCACAAACCGTCCTTTCCGCAGGCGCCGTCGGCAGCGCGGAGATCCTGCTGCGCTCCGGTATCGGCCCGGCTATCGATCTGGCCGAACTGGGCATCCCGGTCACCGCCGACCTGCCGGTCGGCCGTCACGTCCGCGAGCACCCCTGCGCCTACGTCCTGTTCGCCTCCACACCACAGCGGCTCGGCACCACCACACCCCCAGTCTCGACGCTGCTGTGGACCCGCAGCTCGCTCGCCGCGTACCAGGAGCCGGACCTCCACCTCGCGGCCAGCCACCTAGTCCATCCCACCGCGTTCCCGGACCGATGCGGATTCGGCTTCCTCATCGCCGTCGGCCGACCCGAACCCCAGGCCCACGGTATTCTCCGGCTGACCACCTCCAATCCGTCCGACCCAGCCCGACTCGAACTCAACCTGCTGAGCCACCCCCGCGACCTGCTCAAACTAATCGAAGCCGTCCACATCTCCCGGGACATCGCCGCCACCGCCCCACTGCGCGACCTGATCGTGCGCGAGTCCGCACCGGGACCCCAGGCTGTCTCGCAAGCGGATCTGGCCGCGTACCTACGAGCGAACGTAAAGCCCTACCCACACCTGTGCGGCACCACCCCAATGGGAACCGCCAACGATCCCGCCGCGGTCGTCGACTCCACAGGCCGGATCCACGGGATCACCGCACTCCGCGTGATCGACGCCTCAATCTTCCCCGACATCCCCTCCGCGGCCACCAACCCCACCGTCATCATGACTGCCGAAATTCTCGCTGACCGCTTCAACGAGAGCACCTGATTCCACAAGGACCATCAAGGGCCCGCCGGCACTGATCAAGGGCCGTCCACCGTCCCCACCTGTGGGATAACCAGCGGGTTCCGGTGCGGGTTCCCGTCCATCTGGCACGCTTGCGACCAGGGGTTTCTTCTCGTTTCCCGCTGTATGCCGACGACAGGATCATGAGAATCCCTCAGGAATGCCGAATTTTTGTCATCCTGCTGGCCGGGAGGACACTGTGGTCAGGGCGTGGCGCCGAGATACTGGTAGACCGTTTCGCGGCTGATGCCCAGTTCGCGGGCCAGTGTTGTCTTCGGGGCACCCTCACCTGCTCGTTGGCGCAGCCGCGCCGCTTGTTCCTCGCTGAGGGATCGTGTACGGCCTCGGTAAGCCCCGCGCTTTTTGGCCAGGGCGATGCCTTCGCGTTGCCGTTCGCGGATCAAAGACCGTGTCGAGATAACAGAGAACTCGGCGAACGCGCCCATGACGGACAGCAGCAGGTTCGCCATGGCGGTGTCCTCACCGGTGAACGTGAGCTGTTCTTTGATGAACTGGACGCGCACGCCTTTGGCGGTCAGTTCGCGCACCACACGGCGGAGGTCGTCGAGGTTGCGGGCGAGGCGGTCCATGGAGTGCACGATCACGGTGTCACCGTCGCGGACGAAGCTGAGCAGGGCCACCAATTGCGGGCGGTCGGCGTCTTTGCCCGACGCGCGCTCAGTGAACGCGCGGTCTACAGCGATGCCCTCGAGTTGCCGGTCAGCGTTCTGATCGAGACCGCTGACTCGGACGTAGGCCACCCGCTGCCCAGTGATCGCGTCCTCCCCCACCGATAGTGTCAGGTTGAAATCTAAGGAGCTGGAATGGAACAACAAATCCATCGAAGTTGGCATCATCGCAGGTCGCAGGCTTGATAATGCCTCCAAGCGGACAACTTATTTCATTCCGGCTACTAAGACCTGGTGAGCGTGGTGTCCATCAATGAGTTTTCGGAGCCTAACCTGACGGTGATCGTGGGCACGCCTGACGTCAGGATAGGGTATACCCCACCCTGACGCTGCACTACGATCAGGATTGAACGGCGGCGGGGTTCGTGCCGCTCAGGGCAGCCGCTTGGCGCGTTCGGCGGCGACTTGTAAGGCTTGGACGCCCTTCTGAAGCGTGAGCACCGCCCCGGCCCGATCACCATGGGCCATGGTTGCTTGCGCTGAGAGCAGTCCGGACACGCCGGCCGCGGCCATCATCGCCGTGGACAGCACCTCGTCCGCCCGCCCGAGATCGTTGATCAGGGCTTGGAGGGCCTGCACCAGCCGGGTGGCCCGCCACTGCACATGGGCCAGCACGTCGAGCCGGCTGTGCGCGTTGGCCGCGGCGTAGGCTTCCTCGATCGCGGGGATGATCTCGGGGGAGTCCGCGCCGTTCGCGCGCAGCGCCAGCTCGGCCTCCATCGCCTTGCGCTCGGCGGCGCCGACCCGGCCGTGCGACAGGTGCAGCACGGCGTCGGGTTCGGCCAGGTGTTCTGGTACCTGGGCCGGCGCACCCAGCGCGGCCAGGGTCTCCAGCAACTGGGGCACGGTCAACGGCTGCGGGGCCTGCCGTGCGGTCATGGCGGGGACCATAGCGGTTGACCGTCTTCTCGGCGGTGTCCGGTCGGTTCACTGGCGCCGTCCGCTCCTGGGTTGCGTCCGCCCCTCATCCGGTAGGCGGCGGTCAGCTCGCGACGTCGTGCGGCCGGCGGGCCGGCGGCGGCGGCTGAGCGCGCGCAGCGCGGTGACCAGGGCGGTGTCCGACCAGTGCGCGCTCGGCTCGTTCACCCGGTCGCGGTAGGCGCGCCGGACCCCAGCGGGCGCCGAAGGCAACGGTGGCCCGGTCCCATGGTGTCCATCCCGTCCCATGCCGGAGCAACCGAACACCCCAGCCCCCTCAACCCGCCACGACGCCGGCTCCCGTCTCAGCGATCGAGGTAGCCGACCATCACGGCGAACACCGACCGTAGGGACGCTTCGGTCACGGTGCCGATCCGCTCGACCAGCCATGGCCGGTACACCGGTTTGGCCTGGTACACCACCACCGAGCATCCCGGCAAGGGATCATCGGCGGCCAGGATCACCGCCAGGGCGGGCATCCGTGGGGCATGGGCGACCACCGGCAGGGCGAACACGGTGGGGAGCACGGCGTTGGCGGTACTGGTGGACAGCACCAGCACCCGGTCTGCCCCCAGCGTCGAGGGCTTGTCCCGTCCCGCCACGGTCGGCAGGTATGACCAGATGTCGCCCCGCATCGGTTCTGGCGCGGTCACCAGTTCTGTCCGCTGGACCGGATGGCCTCTCCCATGGCCCTTTGCTCGGCCAGCTCGGCGACCGCCCGCGCCTGCGGGTCCCCGGTGGCGCGTTCCCACTCGGCGGCGGTCGCGGCCGAGGTGCGCATCAGCTCGGCGCGCACGGCCCGCTCGGTCCAGGCGGACAGTGTCCGGCCTTCGGCGGCGGCGGCCTGCCGAGCCTGCGTCAACACCGTGTCTTCCATGGTGAGAGTCGTATTGGTTTTCACGTTGAGAATCGTATGGCATCCACGAGTCGCGGTGGCGCACAGGGCGGCGGCGAGCCGCCCCGCGGCAAACACTAGGCGGGGATCTCGCGCGATCCCGGTGATCACCGTTCGGAGAGCGGGAAAAACTGGGGTCGCGACGTGCGGACAGCGGCTCGGCGGCGAGGTGGGCGCCGGCGTTGATCTCCTCCACGTCCTCGCCCGTGATGTCGCCGATGAGCGACATCGATCGGGGCTGCCCCCGTGCCCGCCTGGTTTTTTTCCGCTCTCCCGCTGGGGCGGGGGTTCGACGGTCGACTCCGGCCTGGTCGTATCGGGTGTACTGGTCTGGGTGGGCGGTGAGCGGGGGCCAGCCGCGTTCGTGGGCGCGGGCGATCGCGTGCGCGTCGGCCTGGGGGCCTCCGAGCTGGCCGAGGGCCCGGGCGCGCGCCTGGTCAAGGTTGTCGATGACCGTGACCGGGAGGTGGAGCGGGACATCGAGCACGGGGTGATGTTCCTCGGCGAGCTCGGCCCACGCCGCGGCGAGCTCGGTCGAGGGCACGATCAGGACGAGGGACTCCTCGACCGCGGTCCAGACCGCCGCGGCGGCGTGGAGGGAGGTGCCGCGGGCGAACGCCAGCGGCGCGGAGGTGTCGAGGATCCGCCCGCCGATCACGCGCCGTCGGCCGGGGCGGGCAGTCCCTACGCGCGGCGGACGACCGCCCGCGCCTGAAAGCGGCGGGGGGCCACCCCGGACACGAGCCAGCTCGGTGAGCGCGGGGGTGCGGCTGAGCCGGTCCCGGAGGGCGTCGGCGACGAACGCGGACAGGCGCTCGGCGGCGCCAGCGTCCACCGCGCCCCGGGCCCTCGCCAGCATGTCAGGGGGCGGGCTCACGGTGACCCGCTCAGCGGTCATACGAAAAGACGAGCGGCGTCATACTCGAAGGGTGGCGATCGTGACTCAACGGGCTGGGACGACACGCCGAATGCCTCCCCTGCGCGGGACTCCGGGCACAACGCCTCAGGCGGACCATGCCTGACTCACCTTCAGTGGACAGGGCGGTGTGGTGTCGGCCGCCGGCCGGGGAGCGGGCCGCGGCGTCCCAGGCGGGTGGCCCTGACGAAGATTATATGTCATAAGATCGCTTATCGGATCACTTGCGTCGATCACCACGCACGCGGCCACCAGCTGAAACACGCGTGTGCAACGACTCGCACTGCGCCCACGGCGAGCGGGTGGACCGCCGCTACAGCTTGCTGTCTTCACGACACGCTCGTAACGCTCGTCCCGGGTTTTCTCCGCTGTCCACTCCAACCTGGGCACCCCGCGGACGTCGTCGCCGCCGCGTGCGCCTAGGTCTCGGGTCGCTATGATGCATCCGTGAACGCGGTGTTCGAGGTGTCGCCTGATGACCCTCAGGGGCTCGCTGAGGCCATTCAACGTGCAGCCGAGCGCGCCGTCGTGCACCTTGTGCGCGGCGGGCGCGCTGTCGCTGACATCGTGCCCGCCACCACCGCGCACACGAGCGAGGTTGATCGCAGCGAGCGGGCTCTGGCCATTGAACGGCGTCAAGCCGAGCGCTTCGGTGCTCCGAGACTGGCGGACTATCGCGAGGTCTATCAGACCAACGGGTGGCCCTGGCCTGGTGATGACGTGATCCGTCGTGACTACCTCCTCGCGGACGCCCGCTGAGCCAGCCCGAACTCTCGGTCGCGGGGAAAGTCCTCGACGCGAGTGTCGCCGCCGCATGGACCAGTGGCGGCATCGCGTTCAGCGCGTGGCTGGGTGCCGCCCGTGTCCATGGCCTGACCTACTTCCCGCCATCCTGGCCATCGCCGAAGTCCGGGTCTCGCGACCCGATGCCGGTGTGCTCCTTGATGACCTCGCGGAGCGTCCGCACGTGATCGTGGGCCAGCTTGGTGACGCCGATGCCGCAGTGGCCTCGAACGAGCGCTCGAGGCCACCAACGCCTTCGACGTCCTCGCCGGCTGGGTCGTCCACGCCTGCCGCCAACTCGGGGCTGGCCCGCGTTGAGCGCCGACCCCGGCCGGCTGCGCCGAGTGGATCCCGGGGTGCGGCTCGATCTGCTCTGAGCCCGCTCGTGGGCCGCCGGGTGAGGTGTA